>DATLQA010000032.1:0-13042 GCA_035535495.1 Actinomycetota bacterium
GCTGCCGCGGCGCTCGCGCTCAACTCCGGCGTGGACTCCGAGATGACCAGCACGCTCATCCGCGACTTCGGCGCGCAGCTGCTCGCCGAGGGCCGCATCTCGATGCGCCGGATCGATGACGCGGTGCGCAGGATCCTGCGCGTCAAGTTCCGCGCCGGCCTGTTCGAGCACCCGTACGCGCCCGTCGACCCCGCGAAGGCTGAGGCGGAGATGCTGAAGCCCGACGCGGTGGCGGCCGCGCGCAACGCCGCGAGCCGCTCGATGGTGCTGCTCCAGAACAAGGGTGGGATCCTGCCGCTGGATCCTTCCAAGAAGACGGCGGTGATCGGGCCGCTCGCCAAGAACCAGCACGACATGCTCGGTCCCTGGTGGGGTGCCGGCCGCGACACCGACGCGGTGACCGTCTTCGACGGCATCAACCAGCAGAGCCCCGGCGCGACCTATGCCGAGGGCTGCAAGCTCTCCAACGCCGAGCCGCCGACCACCGACCCGGAGGGGTGCGGCTCCGACGCTGGGTTCGCCGAGGCGGTGGCGGTCGCGCGGGCGGCGGACCAGGTCGTGCTCGCCTTGGGCGAGACGCGCGAGATGAGCGGCGAGGCGGCGGCGCGCAGCACCCTCGACCTCCCGGGTCGGCAGGAGGAGCTGCTCCAGGCGATCAAGGCGACCGGGAAGCCGTTCGCGGTGGTGCTGTTCAACGGCCGCCCGCTCACGCTCGAGAACGTGGTCGACGACGCACCCGCGATCCTCGAGGCATGGTTCCCGGGGGTGCAGGCCGGCCCCGCCGCCGCCGACGTGCTGTTCGGCAAGGTCAACCCGGGCGGGAAGCTGCCCGTCTCGTTCCCGCGCCGCCTCGGCCAGGTGCCGATCTACTACAACCACGAGCCGACCGGCCGGCCCTGCAACCCCGACCAGAAATACAACTCGCGCCACCGCGACATCCCGAGCTGCTCGCCGCTGTTCGTGTTCGGCCACGGGCTCAGCTACACGACCTTCGACATCTCGAACCTGCGGCTGAGCTCCTCCACGGTGTCGAAGAACCGCAGCCTCGAGGCCTCCGTGACCGTGACGAACACCGGCAGCCGCAAGGGTGACGAGGTCGTGCAGCTCTACCTCCACGACCCGGTGGCCAGCATCTCCCAGCCCGTCCGCCGCCTGCGCGGGTTCGAGCGCGTGACGCTCGACCCGGGCCAGACACGCACGGTCACCTTCACGCTCGACAAGAGCGACTTCGGCTTCTACGACAACCGCGGCAAGTTCGTCGTGGAGCCGGGCCAGATCGACGTCTACGCCGGCAACAGCTCCAGCGCGGACCTGACGCAGTCGTTCACCGTGAAGGGGTAGCTCGCCGCCGGCGCCCCGGCCAGGTAGGCCGGGGCGCCTCGGCGCCCGCCTGGCCGGTTACCGCCCCGCCGGCGCGTACCATCCATCCGTGACGTTCTCCGACCGGCTGGCCCGGTTCAACCGTCGGCTGTTCAACCCCGCCGTCCGGACCTTCGCCGGGCGGCGGGGCTCCCCGGTGGCGGTCGTGGAGCATCGCGGACGCCGGTCGGGGCGGCGCTACCGGACCCCGGTGCTCGCCTTCCGCGTCGACGACGGCTACGCGGTCGCGGTGCTCTACGGCGCCGACAGCGACTGGGTCAGGAACGTGCTGGCCGCTGGCTCCTGTGCGCTCGAGCGAGGTGGCCGACGGGTCCGGCTGACCGATCCGCGCATGGTCGGCGCTGACGACGGCATGGCATTGGTGCCGGCCCTGATGCGGCCGGCGCTGCGGCTGCTGCGCGTGACCCGGGTCCTGCGGGCAGTCGCACCGGACCGCTCGGGATCGCGCTGACGCTGATCCGAGGCGGGCAGGTACCACCTGAGCGGGCACCGGCGCTGCGGCGTCAGCCTCGAGCCGGGCGAGGCGCGGCGGGCGCGGATGCGCTGCCCCGTCTGCGGCAAGCGGCTGACCATGGGGGTGCTGCAGCGGGTTGAGGACCTGGCGGACCGCCCGGCGGGAGCCCGTCCGGAAGGGGTGGCCGGCTGCCGCAACCTGGTCCCGTTGCCCGCGATCGTGGCCGAGGTCGCGGGCGTCGGCCCGACCAGCAAGACCGTGCGGGGGATCGTCGACGCCATGATCGAGCTGCTCGGTCCTGAGCTTCCCATGCTGGAGCGCCTGCCGCTGGACGCCATCGACAAGGCAGGCTTCTCCGCGGTGGCCGAAGCGATCGGCACGGTGCGTCGCGGCGAGGTCGTGCGCATCCCGGGCTTCGACGGGGAGTGCGGGTCCATCCGGCTCGCCGCCGACATCACGTCCTCGGAGTCCCTCAGGTAGAAGCGCACGCCCCGGCGTGGACGGCGGCCCCCGCCAGGCGCCTGGCCCCGGTTCAGAGGTAGCGGCGGACCGCGGTCTTGTAGGTCCGGTACGCGTTGCCGAAGCGCCGTTCCAAGGAGCGCTCCTCCCGGACGACCACGACGTGGGTCGCCAGCAGGACCACGGGCAGGAGCAGCAGCGGCCAGGCGGCGTTGAGGACGAGGGCGATCCCTACGTACACGAGGGTCGCGGCGAGGTACATCGGGTTCCTGCTGAGGGCGTAGGGCCCGCCGAGCACCAGCTTGTCCGGCCGCTCCATGTCCACGTCGGCAGCCGCCCGGACCGCCGATGACGCCAGCCCCACGCCGGCGAGCAGCGACGGCCACCCGACGGCATGTCCGATCCAGGCTGGCCAGGACAGCCTCGGGGACGCGACGAAGTGCAGGAGGACGCCCGCCGCAAGCCCCACCATGAAGGTCTCGGGCAGCGGCACGTTCCCCCATCGCCACCTAACGGTCTCGCGCACGCAGTCACCTTTCCCAGGGTGACTATCCCACGGCTCCGAGCCGTCGCTCCTCCAGCGGTGGCTGGCCGGTGGGCCGGCGTGCGGCGATGTGGTCGGCGATGTATTCGGCGTCCCTGCCGACGCCGCCGAGCAGCGCGGAGGTGAAGGCATAGAGGAAGAACAGCCCCACGACGAACAGGCCGGGCTGGGATGCCACGATGCCGCGTTCGTGCACCGGCACGGCGCCTTGGTCGAAGCCTGGCAGGTCGACCCAGCCGTAATCCGGCCGGAACCCGGTGCACCACAGCACGCTCGACACGTCCATGACGCGCCCGTCCTCCAGCAACGGGTACCCGTCCCGGACCCCGACCGTCCTTGGCACCCGCTCGACCCCGGCCGCGGCCAGGTCCCTGGGCCTGACCCGTTCCAGTGGCGGGGTGGTGGTAAGGGCCCTCGGCCGGACCTTGCGGCCGATCGGCGTGGTCACGGTCAGCACGCGTGAGGCAAGCCACCAGACCGGGGGGGTGAGCAGCCGGTCCCACACGCTGCCGGTGCGGACCGGGATCCGGCCGACGTCCGGGCCTGACAGCCAGGTCGGGTGCGTCCGCGACACCTCGAAGGCGATCTCGGCGCCCGAGTTGCCGGCGCCGACCACCAGGACGCCGCCGTCGGGCAGCTGGGACGGGTTCCGGTACCGGTTGGGATCCAGCTGCAGGAGGCGCGGATCCAGGTCCTGTGCGAAGGCGGGGATCCTGGGGCGCTGGTAGGCGCCACCGGCCAACACCACGTGGTCGGCCTCCAACCACCGGTCGCCGGCTGCGACCACGTACCGCTCCCCGTCCCTGGTCAGCCGGTCCACGCGGACACCGGTTCGAAGCGGCAGCTCGAACCGGGCCGCATAGGCCTCCAGGTAGTCGGCCACCTGGTCCTTGGTGGGGTAGGACCAGGCGGGCGCGGGAAAGGACCAGCCGGGCAGGGCGTCATAGCGGGCAGGGGTGAACACGCGCAGGGAGTCCCAGCGATGTCGCCAGGCGTCGCCGACCCGCTGGTTCGCGTCCAGGATCACGAACTGCCGACCCCGCTTGGCCAGGTGGTAGCCGACCGCCAGGCCGGCCTGACCGCCGCCGATGATCACCGTCTCGATGCGCTCGGAGCCCGCGGCGGCACGCCGGTCTCGCTCCTTCGCGTCGCGCTGCTCGCTCATCGCCGCCTCCTCGTCGTCGTTGGCGAGACGCTAGAGGCAGGCTGGCGGCGACGCTTCGGGAGGACTCCCCATTCCGGCGCGCCGGACATGGGTAGTCCTCCCCGGTCGGCGTTACATGAGCTTGTGCTGGTAGGCGTAGGCGGTGGCGGCGGCGCGCGAGGAGACGCCCAGCTTGGTGAAGATGTTGCTCACGTGCCGGTGGACCGTCTTGTCGGCCAGGACCAGGTCGGTGGCGATCGCATGGTTGGTCTTGCCGGTGGCCAGCAGCCGCAGCACCTGCAGCTCACGATCTGTCAGCCCGCGGGCCCCTGAGACCGGCGCCCGCCTGGCCGACGTCTCGAGCCGCGCGAGCTCCGGTCCGGCGCCGAGCTGGGCGAAGACGCCGCGGGCCGCGTCCAGCTCCATTGCCGCGGCCTCCTCGTCACCGAGCGCCCGGCAGCCGAGCCCGACCAGCACGCGCACTCGCGCGGCCTCGTACGGCGCTTGGAGCTCGCGCCAGAGCTGCCATGCGGCGCGCAGCGCGACCAGGGCGGCACCGGCGTCTCCCTCGGCGAGCAGCACCGCACCGCGGGCGTGGTCCGCCGCCGCGCGCAGAGCTGGGGTGTTGTAGCCACCGGCGATCTCGGCCAGCTCACCGGCGGCGTCGCGTGCCGCCGGCAGGTCGCCGACCGCGAGCATGATCTCGATGTGGGCGGCCAACAGCTTGGCCCGCCGGGGCCGGTCGGTGGTCTCGGCGACGACCCGGCGGATCGCCGACTCCGCCGCGTCGACCTGCCCTTGGGCCAGCCGCAGTAGGGCCAGCCCCGGCTGCGGCTCGCGGCCCCACCGGCTGGCCTGCTGGTAGGCATCCTCGGCCGCGGTGAACTCCCCCTGCACCCGGTGGATCTCCGCCTGCTGGTAGCAGGCCGCGCCGGTGGCGGACTGGTCAGCGGCGCGGGCGAACCGCTCCGACGCCTGCTTGGCCTCCACAGCCGCCTCCGCCCAGGCGCCGCGGAGCTGCATGAGCTCGGCGCGGTGGACCAGGCACTGGCCGGTGAAGGCGACCAGTCCTGGCTGCTTCCCGCACCAGGTGGTCAGCGCCTCGGTCCACTCCTGGGCGCGGTGCCAATCGGAGATCTCGTGGCAGGCTTCGATCGTCGAGCAGTAGATCGCGCCGGCGGTGGGGGGCGACACCTCGTCGGCCACGACCGCCACCATCGCCTCGTCGAGCAGCTCCATGCCCTCGCGGACCCGACCCTCCCACACCAGGGCGCGGCCCTGGAAATGCAGCCCGAGCGCGACCAGCTCGGCGTCGTCGGTATGCCGGCCGATCTCGGTCGCCTGGGCGAACGTGGCCAGCGCAGCCGTGTAGTCGCCGGTGTCGAGCTGCTGGAACGCGACTGGAAGCAGCAGGTAGCCGTGCTCGGCACACTCCTGCTCCTCCTGCTCCAGGAAGCGGTTGGCCCGCGCGAGCCAACCGCTCGCCTGCGCGAGATCTCCCCGGTCGATCAGATGGAATGCCAGCCAGAACGCGCACCGTGCCGCCCGCCTCCGATCGCCGCTGGCGGCATGCACCTCCTGCGCGCGCTGGAGCGCGCCGAGGCAGTCCTCGATGCGACCGAGGAGATAGGCCGCGATCGCCAGCTGCTCCAGGTCGCCCCCGGCCAGCGGGGACGACCGGTCGGCCAGCGAAAGCGCGCTGTGGGCATCGGCCCACGCCCGACGCCGGGCGGCCTCACGACCTCGGGCAAGCTCACCGTCCCCGCCCAAATCTTGGTCGCCTCCACGATGGCGTGCTCCGTACCGGGTAGCGTAGCCGGATCCGGGCATGCCAGTCCCGATGTCAGCAGCAGCCGGACTCCTGCACGACCGGGAGCTCGCGGCGAGCGGTGGTGGGAGCCGTGGCGAAATCGCCTGGTCTGGTGGCCTTGATGATGGCGGAGTGCAGGCCGTCGCCGACCTGGTGGGTGAAGGTGACCGACACCTCGGTGAAGCCGGCGGTGGCCAGGCCCTGCTCGTACTCGGTCCGGGACAGGGCACCGGCGATGCAGCCGACGTAGCTGCCCCGCTCGGCCCGCTCGTCAGGGGTCAGGCGGTCCTCGGCGACGATGTCGCTGACGCCAAGGCGCCCGCCCGGCTTGAGCACCCGGAAGGTCTCGGCGAACACCGCCGGCTTGTCGATCGACAGGTTGATCACGCAGTTGGAGATCACCACGTCGACCGTGGCGGCCGGCAGCGGGACCTGCTCGATGTGGCCCTTGAGGAACTCGACGTTGCCGGCGCCGGCCTCCTCGGCGTTGCGGCGGGCCAGGGCGAGCATCTCCTCGGTCATGTCCAGCCCGTAGGCCTTGCCCGCAGGGCCGACCCGGCGGGCCGACAGGAGCACGTCGATGCCGCCGCCGGAGCCCAGGTCCAGGACCGTCTCACCCTCGCGCAGCTCGGCGACGGCGGTGGGGTTGCCGCAGCCGAGGCTGGCCAGCACGGCGGTCTCGGGCAGGACGTCACGGTCGGCGGCGGTGTAGAGCTCGGCGCCGATCCCGGGCTGGTTCTCGTCGCCGCTGGTGCAGCAGTCGGCGCCGCAGCCGCAGTCGACCGGCTGGCCGCAGCCGCAGGTGGCGCCTGCGGCGGCGAGTTCGGCCAGGTCGGCGTAGCGCGCCCGGACCCGCTCGCGCAGCGCGACCTCCTCGATGACGCTGTCCAGTTCGCTCTGGCCGGCGGGCGGCTGGGAGGTGGTGGTCACAGGGTGCCTCCTTGGAGGTCGGCGACGGCGGCCAGGCGGCCCAGCGCGTCGCGGTCCAGCGAGTAGTAGGCCCAGGTGCCGCGCTGCTCGCGCTCTAGCAGCCCGGCGGCGACGAGTTTCTTGAGGTGGTGGCTGACGGTCGGCTGGCTCAGGCCCAGCGGCCCGGTGAACTCGCAGACGCAGACCGGGTCGGGACTGGTGGCCAGCAGGTTGACGATCTTGACCCGGTGGGGGTCGGCCAGCGCCCGGAACAGTGCCGCGGTGGCTCGGGCGTCGGCATCGGACAGGCCCCGAGCGTCCAGCGGCGCGCAGCAGGCCGCGTCCGCCATGGGACGTGCCGACGACGTGGTGGCGGCGCGCATCTGGACTCCCTGCATCCTGGACTCCCTATATCCCGGGACTCCCTGTATCGACATGTGTCGATGTAAGGATCCTCCCTGTATCGATACCTGTCAATACATGGGCCGCGGGGTGGCTGCTTGCCGGCGCGCTGAGCGCAACCTAGATTGATCTGGATGCGTGCTCCTACGGACGTCCCCGAGGTGCTGTTCGTCTGCGTCCACAACGCCGGGCGCAGCCAGATGGCCGCCGCGCTGCTGGACCACCACGCCAAGGGCAGAGTGCACGTCCGCTCTGCCGGCAGCACCCCCGCCGACCAGATCAACCCCGCCGTGCTGGCGGCGATGGACGAGTGGGGCATCGACCTGTCCCGCGAGTTCCCGAAGCCCCTGACGGACGACTTCGTCAAGGCGGCGGACGTGGTCGTCACCATGGGCTGCGGCGACGCCTGCCCGATCTACCCGGGCAAGCGCTACGAGGACTGGGAGCTCGACGACCCCGCCGGCAAGCCGGTCGAGCAGGTCCGCGCCGTCCGCGACGAGATCGACGCCCGCGTCCGGCGGCTGCTGGCCGAGCTGGTCCCGGCAAGCGCCTGACCCGACGCCGCCAGGGATGTGCGGCGCCCGAATTCGCCTGTTCACGGAACGGTCGCCCGACGATATGGTTGGGCCCGCTCCGGCCCTGGACGGCTCCGGTCAGTCCCGCTCCTCCGACGCCGAGCCCGCCGGCCGCACGAGCATCGGTGCCGTGTCGTGGAGGTGTCGCGTGACCAGCAGCACTCGAACCCGCACCATCGCCTTGGCGCTTGTCGTCGCCCTGGTCCCCCTGCTCGCGACCGTGGTCGCAACCCCCGCCCTCGCCGCGCCACCAGGCGCGGACGGCGGCAGGCACAAGCCGGCCGAGCGCGCGCTCCTCTTCGCCTCGGATGGGATGCGCCAGGATCTCGTCAAGAGGTATGCAGCCCAGGGCGTCATGCCGACGATGCGGAGGTTCCTCCGCGACGGTGTCTCGGCGTCCGGGAACGGGTTGTTGACCCAGGCGCCACCGAATACCGGCGCCGGCTGGTACACGCTCGCCACGGGTGCCTGGCCCGGCGTCACCGGTTCGACCAACAACACCTTCCACGTCAACGGTCAGCCGTTCGGAAACCGGACCGCGGCATTCGACCCCAACGTCCTCCAGGCCGAGTCGATCGCCCAGTCCGCCGAGCGAGGCGGGCGCAAGGTCGCCCAGGTCGAGTGGGCCGGCGGGCGGAACGCCACCATCAACGGCCCCACGATCGACTTCCAGTCGTTCTTCTCCGGTCGCGGCGTCTCGACGAACTTCATCGGGCAGGCCGGCGACGTCCTGTTCGACGACGCCGCGTTCATCGCCGCCTTCGGGCTCCAGTTCGACACGCCGGCCGGGTACGCCGGCCAGGCACCGTTCCCCGGCGCCGCGCCGACGCCGGCGACCGGCTGGTCGGGCTCGCTTCCCGCCACCTTCAGCCCCGCCCAGGAGATGCGCCTCCGCGTCCTCGACGCCGGCGTCGACAAGTACGGGCTGAACGCGTACATCTTCGACAGCACCGACGACCACACGACCAACTACGACAAGGTCCTCTTCTCGAGGACCAAGAGCGCCGCCGACGCCGTCGGCACGCTCGCCAAGGGCGAGCTGGCCGACGTCAAGGTGAAGATCCAGGGCGGCGCGCTGGACGGCCAGACGGCCGGCATGCTGGTCAAGGTCGAGGAGCTGACCGGCGACCTGTCGCGCGTGCGCCTCTTCCACACCTCCGTCAGCCGCGCGATCGCCAGCTGGCCGACCTGGGGCGGCGAGCCAGGCTTCACCGGCGACTTCGCCGAGTTCCTGGCGCAGCGGTTCCCGACCTCGACCGCGGCGGACTTCGCCATCCTCGAGGCCGGTGTCACCAGCGAGGAGACTTACGTCGAGCAGGGCCTGTACTGGTCGACCGGTCACCTCCCGATGCTCGAGTACGTCGCCAGGACCTACCAGCCCGACCTCATGCTCGTCGGGATGCCGACCACCGACGAGTTCCAGCATCAATTCCTGGGGCTCGTCTCGCGGACGCTCCCCAACGGCGACCCGAATCCGGCGTACGACGACGCCGACCTGAACGGCGTCCCGGACGGGCGGGTCCAGGCTCGAGAGCGCTTCATCCGCACCGCCTACCAGGAGTCGGACGAGACACTCACGCTCGCCCGCAAGCTGCTCGGCAAGGACCCGGCGACGTTCGTGACGTCGGACCACGGCTTCGCGCCCCAGTTCCTGGCGATCGATGCGAGCAAGCCGCTCGTCGACATGGGCCTGCTGTCGAGGCCGCAGACGTCGAACTGCCGGCCCGCCACCGGCGAGACCATCGGGAAGGCGAAGGCCTGCTGGGCAGGCGGCACGGTCCAGATCTACCTCAACGTCGCGGGCCGCGACCCGGCCGGCGGCGGTTTCACGCAGGTTCCGGCCGCGGACGTCGCCGCCACGGTCACCGCGATCAAGGAGAAGTACCTGGGCCTGACCGATCCGAACGACTGGACCCACGACGGCCAGCCCGAAGACTGGAAGATGATCGACCGTGTCTTCAGCAAGGCCGAGGCGAGGTACATCCCGAACGGCCCGGGCAGCACGGCCGACATGGCCCATCCGACGCGGACCGGCGACGTGGTGGCGTTCTCCTTCCCGCCCTACCAGTTCGACGCGGAGACGCCGGGAACGCTGGTCGCCCCGTCGCACTTCTTCGGCCAGCACGGCTACGTGCCGGACGTCCAGGACCTGGCGGACAACATCAACATGCGGGCCACCTTCCTCGCCGGTGGCAAGGGCATCGCCAAGGGCCAGGTGAGGGCGCGGTCGATCGACCTGGCACCCACGCTCGCCTACCTTCTCGGCATCCCGGAGCCCCAGCACAGCCAGGGCAAGGTTCTGCTCGACGTCGTCAAGGGCGGCAGGGACGTCAGGCCGGTCTCGATCGTGGGACTCAACGACTTCCACGGCCAGCTGGAGCCGACCACCCTGGCGTTCGACGGCATCAACCAGCCGGTCGGCGGCGGGGCGTTCCTGGCCACGATGTTCGACGAGGAGCTCGCCT
The DNA here is from genome assembly GCA_035535495.1 of Actinomycetota bacterium. Taxonomy (GTDB): domain Bacteria; phylum Actinomycetota; class CALGFH01; order CALGFH01; family CALGFH01; genus DASUZB01. Next base: position 10,143 of record DATLQA010000032.1, read on the forward strand.
CGCTGCCGCGGCCAGGGCTCATCCTGGCCGCCGGTGACAACGTCGGCGCCTCGCCGCCGAACTCACTCCTCCTCCAAGACAAGCCGGCAATCGACGTGGAGAACGCGTGGGGCCTCGACGCCACGTCGTACGGCAACCACGAGTTCGACTTCGGCGTCGCGCGCCTGCTGATGCAGCAGGAGCGGGCCGACTTCCCCTTCCTCGCGACCAATATCGTCGAGACGGCGACCGGCAAGGCGCCACCGTGGGTGACGCCGTCGGCGGTCTTCAGGGTGAACGGCGTCCGGGTCGGGGTGATCGGCGCCGAGCTCAAGAACACGCCTGAGCTCGTCTCCGCCGGGGCGACGGCCGGCCTGTCCTTCCTCGACGAAGCACCGCGGATCCAGGCCGAGTCGGAACGCCTGAGGAAGCTCGGTGTGAAGGTCCAGGTCGTCGTCATCCACCAGGGCACCAACGTCGGCAGGAACCCGGTGGGGAATGCCGCCGGGGTTCCCTGGGAGGGGCCGATCCTGGACATCGCCGACGCGCTGCAGGGCACCACCGTCGACGCGATGATCGTCGGCCACACCCACCGGATCTCGAACCTGATGCGCGGCCGCATCCTGGTGACCGAGGGCATCAACGCCGGGACCAGCTACTCGGTCCTGCAGCTCATGGTCGAGGGCGGGGACGTCACCTGGGCGGGCGGCGCGACGCGGGTGGCCAAGGACCTCGGCGTCGCGCCCCGCGCCGACGTCCAGGCGATCATCGACGACGCCAACGCCCAGACCGCGGTGCTCCGCAACCAGGTCATCGGGACCCAGGCGAACGACATCCTGCGTGATCCGACGCGCCTCCACGAGTCGGAGATGGGCAACCTCGTCGCCGACTCGATGCGGGCCAAGTACCCGGGCGTGGACGCCGCCTACACCAACTCCGGTGGCCTGAGGGCGAACCTCGTCTTCACGCCGCCGAGCGCCGGTGAGCAGCCCGGCGAGATCACCTGGGGGGAGATGTTCGCGGTCCTTCCGTTCGGCAACCGGTCGGTGATCCTCACACTCACGGGCGACCAGCTGAAGACCGCGTTCCTGAACGGCTTCACCCCGTTCTGCGATCCGGCGTTCGCCGGCGGGACCGGCCGGTTCCCGCAGATCTCCGGCCTCAAGGTGCAGTTCCACTGCAACGGGACGACGCCGGTCGTCGACGGGATCTGGAAGGCACCTGACGGTGTCGGGGGCACGCTCACGCCGCTCGGCCCCGCCGACACCGTCCGCCTCGTCACCAACGACTTCATGTTCGGCGGCGGCGACGGCTACACCATTTTCGCCAGCGGCACCGACGTCGCCCAGCCGGGCGACGACCTCCTCCAGGTCGCGATCGACTGGATCTCGGCGCACTCGCCGGTCGACCCGGTCGTCGAAGGGCGGATCGTCGGGCCCTGAGTCACCTGGACCGAGCGTGGAGGCCGGCCGCGAGGCCGGCCTCCACCGGTCACGGGCCGCCTGGCGCTCCGCCGGCGGCCGGGGTGCTCCCCGCGCGCAGCTGGCGGCGCACGCGCTCGGCGGACTGGCTGGCGCCCAGGCCGTCCAGCAGCCGTAGCGCCTCCCGGCCCGCTTCCGCGTCCCCGTGGGCGAGCGCCAGGGCCCGCTCGTACGGGCAGCCGAGCGCCTGCCAGGCGGCAGCGGCCGCCCGCCAATCGCCGGCCAGCAGCAGCCGGTAGGGTTCGGCGACCACCGGGACCTCCGGTCGCGCCCCAGCCCGCCACAACCAGCAGGCCAGCTCCCCGGCGAACCAGGGGTGGCGGACCTCCACCGCCAGCTCGAACGCGCCGGCGGCCTCCTCGGCGATGCGCCCGGTCGCCTCCTGCAGCCAGGCGTGTTCGGCACGCGCCGCGGCCACCGGGCCGATCCACTGCAGCTCGCCGGTGGCGGAGGAGCGCTCGCTGCCCTCCTGGAGCGTGGCCGCGGCGTCGGGGTCGCCGCGGCGCGCCTGCAGCCTGCCCAGGGTCACCAGCGCGTACACCGCGCCGATCCCGCCCTGCCGCCGCTGCTCCCACTCGGACAGGGCCGTCCGCGCGTCCTGCTCGGCACCCGCCCAGTCGCCCAGGTCCAGCCGGACGCTCGCGCGGACCCCGAGCAGGTAGTGGATGTACCCGGCGAGGTCGTGCTGCGAGACCAGGCCCAGCGCGCGGTCCAGGTCGCCGAGAGCATGGCGGTAGTCCCGCATCTCCACGGTGCTTCCGGCCAGGTTTACCAGCGCTCGGGCGGCATGGTCCTCGAGCCCGGCGGCGACCGCCACCTCGAACGCCTGCTTCAGCTCGGCACGGCCGGCTGGGTCGCCGCTGAACAGCCGGGCGGTGCCGATGTTGGTCAGGGCGTGGGTCAGCGTCTCCTGGTCGCCCAGCCGCTCGGCCAGCTCGATCGCGCGCGACGCCCACGCCAGCGTCTCCTCCGTCCGGGAGGCCAGCATGTCGAGCTGGGCCTGGTTGCTGTAGGCCATGGCGAGCTGGTGGCCGGGTTCCACGGTCTCCAGCACGGTGATCGCGCGGGCGGCCGCCTCCTCCGCCTCCTTCCGGCGGCCGGCCCACCAGGACACGCGCGACAGCCAGCGCAGCCCCTCGCCCACCTTCTCCGGGTCGTCGGCGGCCTCGCGGAGGGCCACGGCGTCCTGTCGGGCCGAGAGCGCCTCGGTGGCGAGCCCCGAGAGGTGGGCCTCGACCGAGTAGCCCTCCAGCAGCTCGGCCCGGTCCGCGGGGGGGAGCCGGTCGGCGTGCGGCAGCGCCGCCCGGTAGTGCCCGACCGCCTCCCGGTGGGCGGCGACCGCGGCCGCCTGGCGGGCGGCCTCTGGCGCGTAGCGCAGCACCGCGTCGGCGTCGTCGGCCTGCCGGGCGTGGTGCACCAGCCGGGCGATGTCGACCCCCC
>DATLQA010000033.1:0-2788 GCA_035535495.1 Actinomycetota bacterium
ACGGCTTGGTGTCGGTTGGGTGGGACCGGGGGCACCACCGGCTGGGGGCGCGCCTCAGAGTCTACCCGGAGCCAGTCCGCCGCCGCCCTGGCCGCGGATGAGGTCGCTATGGCGACTTATCGCTCTATCGATGAATCGCTAGATCGCTTCGTCGTCGAGTGCATGGACCGCTGCCGCGGTGGCTCAGGTCGGGCCCATGCTGCCGGTGGCTTCGTGGGCCTCCCAGCCGGCGGCGATCAGGGCGGCGAGGGCGGTGGGGAGGGCCTGGCGGCCGACCCAGACGTGCAGGGCGCCGCTCCCCCCCTGCGGCTCGTGGTCGATGGCCGTGTCCTCGACGTTGACGCCGGCGGCTCCCAGGACGCGGAACACCTCGGCCAGGCTGCCCGGCCGGTCGGGGACGTGCACCGCCAGCTCGCGGAGGGCGCGGGGGGAGGTGCCCGGCTTGGTCGGCAGGCGCATCCGGGCGCTGCGGGCGGTGGCCAGCACCTCGCGCAGACCGGCGCGGTCGCCCGTCTCCACCAGGGTGCGCAGGTCCTGCAGGCGTTCGGTGAGCAGGTCCAGCGCGGCGACGATGCGCGGGCCGTTGGTGGCGCAGATGTCCACCCAGAGATCGGGGTCGCTGGCCGCCACCCTGGTGGTGTCGCGGAACCCACCGGCGACCAGGCTCTGCAGCGCCGCCGGCGCCTGCACCTCGGCGACCGCGCCCATCAGGGCGGTGGCTGTCAGCTGTGGCAGGTGGCTGGCGAACGCGGCCACCTGGTCGTGCAGGTCCGGATCGAGGATCAGGGGCCGGGCGCCAAGGGCGCGCACGAACCCGGTCATGCGGCGCAACGCGCCGTGGTCGACCTGGGCGGGCGGGGTCAGCACCCAGGCCGCGCCGGCGAACAACTCGGCCCGGGCGGCGTGGGCGCCGCGCTCCTCCGACCCGGCCATCGGGTGGCCGGGGATCACCCGTGTGAGGTCTGTGGAAGATCTTCCGAGTTCGACCAGAAGGTGAGCTTTGGTGCTGCCGACGTCGCTGAGGACCGCGTCCGGGTTCGCGAGGTGTGCCCGGCTCAGCACGCCGGCCAGGAAGCGCACCGGCGTGGCCGCGACCACCAGGTCGGCCCCGTCGACCGCCTCCTCGACGGAGGCGGCGCCGGCGGTGAGCGCCGACCGCTCCAGCGCCAGGCGGAGCTCGCGACGGTCGCTGTCGACGCCGACGATCTCGGGCACGCCCGCCTTGCGGGCGGCCAGGCCCACGGAGGTGCCGAGCAGGCCGGTGCCGATGATGGCCAGCCGGCCCGGCCAGCGGGCCATGGGAGGCGGGGGCGGCACCGCGCTCACTCCGGGAGGTCGTCGCGCAGGTTGCTGGCGCGATGGAGGTAGACGTGTCGGAGGCTGCCACGTGGATGGTCGGAGTAGCAGTGCACCAGCACCCGGATGGTGCTCGGGTTGCCGTGGCGGACGGCCAGCTCGCGGGCGCAGAGCAGCGGCACGTCGCCGAGCCCGAGCGCTCGCGCCGCCGCCGCGGGGAACTCGCTGGTGACGTCGTCGGTGGCGGTGAAGATGATCGACACCAGGTCGTCGTGGTCGACGCCGTTGCGGTCGAGCAGCTCGCGCAGCAGCTCGCCGGTCCGCTCCATGACCGCCTCCTGCGCGTCGGCCTCGATCGTGGTGGCGCCACGGATGGCCACCAGGCGTTCGGCGCTCACGGCTCCCTCCTCCGGCCCATCCGCTTCCCTCTCAGGATTTAGCGACATAGCGATTCACCGATGTATCGATGAGTTGCCGGCGCTCCGCCTCGCTGACCTTACAGGCCGACCGCCCGATACAGCTGGCGCACCTCTTCCTGACGGAGCGGCCGGTACTCCCCCGGCGCCAGGCCGGTCAGGCGGAGCGGCCCGACGGCGGTCCGGACCAGGCGGCGCACTGGCGCGCCGACCGCGTCGAGGAGGCGCCGGACCTCCCGGTTGCGGCCCTCGACCATGACCACCTCGACCATGCGGCGGCGGCCGGAGCTGCCGACCACCCGGGCGCGCTGGGCGCGGGCCGGGCCGTCGTCCAGGTCCACGCCGCGCCGCAGCCGGGCAAGCGCGTCGCCGGGGAGCTGCTCGACCTCGGCCAGGTAGCGCTTTTCCACGCCGAAGCTGGCGTGGGTGAGGCGGTGGGCGAGGTCGCCGTCGTTGGTCAGGATCAGCAGCCCCTCGGTGTCCAGGTCGAGCCGGCCGACGGGGAACACCCTGGGCCGCGCCGGCACCATCTGCACCACCGTCGGCCGGCCCTGGGGGTCGTCGGCGGTGGTGACCACTCCGGCAGGCTTGTTGAGCAGCCAGTAGCGGCGGCGCCGGTCGACCACCACGCGCGAGCCGTCGACCGCGACCTGGTCGCGCTCTGGGTCGACCCGCTGCCCGAGATCGGTCACCACCCGCCCGTCGACCGACACCCGCCCGGCCCGCACCAGCTCCTCCACCGCCCGGCGGGACCCCAGCCCGGCCGTGCTCAGCACCTTGTTGAGCCGCACCCGCCGCTCGTCCCCGCCCCCGCCCTCGGTGGTCCCGGCGGGGTCGCGCCGCGACCCTTGGCGGTCCTGGGGGCTCACGGCTCCTCCCCGAAGTCCTGCAGGTCGGCCAGGTCGACCCCTTCGGGGAGGTAGTCCTTGAGCGGTGGCAGCTGGTCGAGGGTGTTGAGCCCGAGCTGCTCGAGGAAGGCCGCGGTGGTCCCGTACAGGACCGCCTGGCCAGGTCCCTCGTCGCGCCCCGCCTCGCGGATCAGCCCGCGCGCGAGCAGGGTGCGGAAGACCCCGTCG
>DATLQA010000034.1:0-2075 GCA_035535495.1 Actinomycetota bacterium
CCGTGGCCGATTTCGCCAGCTCCTCGTACGAGCGCGCCGCGTCCTCGAGCTTCCCGCTGGCCTGCTGCGCCTCGGCCAGCGAGGGCAGCGCCTCCCGGCGCAGCGGGTGGTCGCGCGGCAGGAGCTGGATGGCCGGGCCGAGCCACTCCTGGACCAGTCGGGTATCGCCACGCTCGGCCGCCCGCCGTCCCGCGGTGGCGTACCGCTCCCCGGCCTTCTGGGCCACCGCCAGCGTGCGCTCGTCGCGGGGAGCCAGCTTCCTCCGGTAGCGGTGCGCCTCGCTGAGGTGGTTGGCGATCAGCTCGTCGAACTGGTGCGGGCGGTCGCTGGTGCGCTCGGTGAGCCAGTCGGCGTAGCGCTCGTGGAGCTCGGCCCGCCGGTCGTCGGGAATCCGGCCGTAGGCCACCGTCCGGATCATCGGGTGCCAGAACTTGTACCCGGTCCCGCTGTCCGCCGGCAGCGGGAACGACTCCGGGCTATGGTCGAGCAGGACCTGCCCGAGATCGACGAGCTCCTGCAGGGCGCCGGCGCCCAGGGGCCTGCTCATCCGGGTCAGCGCCTGCACGTCACCGACGTGGAACCGCTCGCCGACGACCGACGCCGCCTCGACGATCGTGCGCCCGCGGGGGCTCAGCCGCTCCAGGCGGGAGAGGTAGAGCATGCGGATCTTGGCCGGGACCGAGCCCGTCTGGGGGCCGCCACCGTCGGTCGCCTTCGATTGGAGCACCCACTCGCCGCCGACGTCGGCCAGCAGGCCGTCGTGGCGGAGGCTGGCCACGCGCTCCACGATCATCAGCGGATACCCCTGGGCCTCCTGGGTGATGAGCGCCTGGAGGTCCGGGTCCACCGGCTTCTTGAGCAGGTTGCGGACCAGTTGCTCGCCCTCGCGGACCCGGAGCGGCGAGAGGTCGATCAGGAACGTGTTCGGCCTGGCCCTCGGCCAGCCGGCGTGGTTGAGGGCCAGCTCGTCGGGCCGGGCGATGGACAGCAGCAGGACGGGGATGTCCTGGAGGTTGCTGGCCAGATGCTCGATCGCGTCGAGCAGGATGGCGGCGGCCCACTGAACGTCGTCGACGACCACGACCAGCGGCCGGCGGCGGGCGACCGCCGCCAGCAGGCGCTGCAGCGCCCAGAGGGTGCCCTCGGGAAGCCCCGTGGCGCCCCCGAAGCCGAGCATCTGCGCCATGCGCTCGGTCACCAGCGCGCCGCGCTCCTCCTCGCGGACCACGTCGGCCAGGCGCGCCTTGGCGACCTCCGGAGGATCCTTGGCCCTGATGCCGGCCGCCTGGCGGATGATCTCGATGAGCGGCCACACGGTGACGTTGGTGGCGATCTCGGGGCACTTGGTGCGCAGGACGGTGGCCCGTTCGCCCAGGCCGAGCGCGAACTCGTCGCTCAGGCGCGACTTGCCGACGCCGCTCGGACCGAGCACGCTCACCAGGTGCGGGCGCTGCTCGACCACGGCCCGGTCGAACAGCCGTGTGAGCAGCTCCAGCTCCAGGGTCCGCCCGACGAGCGGGGCAGGCGCACGGTCCTTGGGTCGCGGGAGCACGTCAAGGAACCGCCAGCAGGGAAGCGGTGGCCCCGGAAGCCCCTTGACCGGCACAGGCTCGGCCGGCTCGGCCTGGACGGCATCGGCGACGAGCTGGTAGGTCTGGTCGCCGAGCAGGATCTCGCCCGGCCCGGCCGCCTCCTCGAAGCGCTTGGTCAGGTTCACGGCGCTGCCGACGAGCTCCTCCTCGTGGGTGCTGGCGTCGTGCACCACCAGGACGTCACCGGTGTTGATGCCGACCCGCACCTCCAGGCCGATCCCGTGCTCGCCCTGCAGCCGGGAGCTGATCCCGCCGACGGCGGCCCGCAGCGCGCTGGCCGCCTGCACCGCCCGCAGGGCGTCGTCCTCGTGCAGCTCGGGGACCCCGAACGTGGCCATGAAGCCGTCGCCGTGGCGCTTGCTGACGGTGGCGCCGCGCTCGCCGAGCACCCGGCGCACGGTCTCGCCGTACTCGTCCATCAGCCGGCTGGTGACCATCGCGCCCAGGCGCGAGCCGAGCGCCGTCGACCCCACCACGTCGCAG
>DATLQA010000035.1:0-4908 GCA_035535495.1 Actinomycetota bacterium
GAGGCCGCGACGCGGGCCGGGGCGCGGCACCTGGTCTACATCTCGGTCGTCGGCGCCGACAGGGTCCCGGTGGCCAGCGGCATCGACCGCGCGATGTTCGGCTACTTCGGGTCCAAGCTCGCCGCCGAGCGGGTCGTCGCCGACTCGGGCCTGCCGTGGACGACGCTGCGCGCCACCCAGTTCCACCAGTCGTACCTGAAGGTGGCGCGGCAGCTGGCCAGGCTGCCGGTGGTACCGGTCGCGGCCGGGTTCCGGTTCCAGCCGATCGACGCCGGCGAGGTGGCGGCCCGGCTGGCAGAGCTGGCCCTCGGCCCGCCGGCCGGCCTGGTGCCCGACCTGGCCGGGCCGCGGGTCTACCCGATGGCCGACCTGGTCCGCGGGTACCTGCGGGCCAGTGGCAGACACCGGCCGATCCTGCCGCTCCCCCTGCCAGGCAAGGCCGCCCGCGCGATCCGCTCCGGCGCCACCCTGGCCCCCGACCGGGCCGTCGGCCACCTGACCTGGGAGGAGTTCCTGGCCGACCACCTGGCCGGCGGACCGCCGCGCCGACCTTGACGTCCCGGCGGTCGCCGCGGCCACCTCCGGTGCCTGCTCACCGGCGACTGGGTGGCGCCGACGGGCTGGCCCAGGACGCCATGGTGCCGCGCGGTCTACCTTCGGTCAGGGGGTCGTGTCGGAGCCGCGGGAGGTCTAGAGTGGGTGCGTAGAGCTTGCGTTGGTTGGAGGTCGGCGTGGCGAACGGCTGGTTTCTCGTCCACGCTTCCGCGCCGCTCGTCGACGCGTCGCTCGAGATGGCCGACCAGCTGGTGCCGAGCCGAGGGTCATGCCACGGCGTCGTGGAGACGGCCTAGTGTCGGTGCCGGGCAGACATCGACCCTCCCACCTGCGAGGACCCACCGGGGAGCTGCGGGGTCGGCGCCGCGAATGTGACGTGCTGGACCGGCTCCTGGACGCGGTACGTGGAGGTGACGGCCGGGCACTGGTGCTCCGGGGCGAGCCAGGTGTGGGCAAGACGGCGCTGCTGGACCACCTGGCCGAACACGCTTCGGGCTGCCGGGTGGCCCGCGCCGCCGGTGTCCAGGCGGAGATGGAGCTCCCCTACGCCGGGGTGCACCAGCTGCTGACGCCGATGCTGCATCGCTTGGAGCGGCTTCCGGGTCCGCAGCGCGAGGCGTTGCAGACCGCATTCGGCCTTGGCGCCGGGTCGGCACCGGATCGCTTCCTGGTCGGGCTGGCCGTGCTGAGCCTGTTGTCCGACGTGGCCGAGGAGCACCCCCTGGTCTGCCTGGTCGATGACGAGCACTGGCTGGACTGCGCCTCAGCGCAGGTCCTGGCGTTCGCGGCCCGCCGCCTGGAAGCCGAGTCGGTCGGCCTGGTGTTCGCGGCCCGCGTGCCCAGCAATGAGTTGGCGGGGTTGCCGGAGCTGGTGATCGAGGGGCTGCAGGATGGTGATGCGCGGGCGCTGCTGGCGGCGGCGCTGACCGGGCCCCTGGATGCCCAGGTCCGGGACCGGATCGTGGCCGAGACCCGCGGCAACCCGCTGGCGCTGGTGGAGCTGCCACGGGGAGTGCCGCCGGCCGAGCTGGCCGGCGGCTTCCTGCTCCCCAGCGCGGTACCGCTCTCGGCGAGCATCGAGGGGAGCTTCCGGCGACGGCTGGACGCCCTGCCGGCCGACACCGGGCGGCTGCTGCAGCTGGCGGCGGCCGATCCTCTCGGCGACCCGGTGCTGGTGTGGCGGGCAGCTGGGCGGCTCGGGATCCGGGCTGAGGCGGCCACGCCGGCGGCCGAGGCCGGCCTGCTCGAGGTCGACGCCCGGGTGCGGTTCCGGCATCCGCTGGTGCGCTCGGCGGCCTACCGGTCGGCGTCGCTGCAGGAGCGCCAGGATCTGCACCGAGCCCTGGCCGAGGCCACCGACCCGAAGACTGATCCCGACCGCCGTGCCTGGCACCGGGCCCAGGCCGCGCCGGGGCCCGATGAGGACGTCGCCGCCGAGCTGGAGCGCTCGGCCGGCCGTGCCCAGGCGCGCGGGGGCCTGGCCGCGGCGGCCGCGTTCCTGGAGCGCGCGGCGATGCTGACGCCCGAGCCCACCCGCCGTGCCCGACGCCTGCTCGTGGCCGCGAGGACCAAGCGCGCCGGCGGCGCGCTCGACGCGGCACTGGGACTGCTGGTCGCGGCCGAGGCCAGCCCGCTTGACGCCCTGTCGGCTGCCGAGGTGGAGCACCTGCGCGGCCTCATCGCGTTGGTGCAGCGAGGCCCCAGCGACGCTGCTCGGCTGCTGCTCAGCGCGGCCAGACGCCTGGAGCCGCTCGACGCTGGCCTGGCCCGCGACACGCACCTGGAGGCGCTCTGGGCCGCGATCTGGGCCGGCGACCTGGGCAGCCCCGGCGGCGTGGTGGCGGCGGCCGAGGCCGCGCGCGCCGCACCCCCCGGTCCCGAACCGACGCGTGCGGTTGAGATCCTGCTGGAGGCGTTCGCACTGCGGTTGACGCAGGGGTATGCGACGGCCGCACCGCTGCTCACTCGAGCGCTCGAGTTGAGCCTCGCCCTGGACGTCACCAACGACGAAGCCGGCCTCTGGCGTTGGCTCGCCGGTGGAAGAGCCAGCGCCATCGTCGCCCTCGAGCTCTGGGACGCCGAGTCCTGGCATGCCCTGGCCGCTGTCCAGGCACAGTTCGCCCGCGACACAGGCGCACTCGTGCATCTCCAGTACGCGCTCAACTTCCTCGCCATGGCCCACCTGTTCGCCGGCGAGTTGACCACGGCGGCACGACTCATCGAAGAGGATCGCCTGATCGCCGAGGTCACCGGGAACCCGCAGGTCGGGTATGCCGCGATGGGGCTCGCGGCCTGGCAGGGTCAGGAGGAACAGGCCTCGGAGCTGATCGAGGCCAGCTCGCAGGCGGCGCGCGCACGTGGTCTGGGCAGGGTGGTCAGCTTCGCCGACTACGCGAGCTCGGTGCTCTACAACGGCCTCGGTCGCCACGAGGCGGCGCGTAACCTCGCGTGGCGAGCCTTCGAGCGTGACGAGCTCGGGTACGGGCCGTATGTCGTGCCCGAGCTGGCCGAGGCGGCGTCCAGAACCGGCGACGAGGCACTGGTCAGAGCCGCACTCCGGTGGCTGTCCGAACGCACGCGGGCGGCACCCACCGAGTGGGCGCTGGGGATCGAAGCCCGCGTCCGCGCCCTGCTCAGCGAGGGCGGCGCCGCCGAGCGGCACTACCTCGGGTCGATCGCGCACCTCGGCCGGACCCACGTCCGCGTGCAGCTCGCCCGCGCCCATCTGCTCTACGGCGAGTGGCTGCGCCGCCAGCGCCGCCGCGTTGACGCCCGCGAGCAGCTGCGCACCGCCCACGACCTGCTGGAAGCGATGGGCATCGAGGCGTTCGCCGAGCGGGCCCGGCGCGAGCTGGAGGCCACCGGCGAGTCCGCCCGCAAGCGCACCGTCCAGACCGGCGACGCGCTAACTGCCCAGGAGGCCGTGATCGCGCGGCTGGCCCGCGACGGCCTGTCGAACCCAGAGATCGGCAGCCGGTTGTTCATCAGCGCGCGCACGGTCCAGTACCACCTGGGCAAGGTCTTCACCAAGCTCGCCATCAGCTCGCGCGCCCAGCTCGACCGGGTTCTGCCCAGCGACCTGGCAACCACCAGGCCGGAGTAGCCCGCCGGCCAGCCGGCGGCCTGGTCGGCGTGCCGCCAGGCGGCTGGCCAGTCGCGCTGGCCACTGGCGGATGCGAACGCACCCCGGCGCGAACCACACTTGGCGGGCCGCCGCCGGCACAGCTCTTCACATCCGAAGTCCCGAGCCGCATTCCGGTCACCGCGCTGACCGGCGCTCCCGCCAACAACGGAGGTCGTCATGAGTAGCACCGTCGAGACCGCCAACGAGCTTCGCCCCTTCCAGGTCGACATTCCGGAAGAGGAGCTCGCTGAGCTGCGCCGCCGCATCGCCGCGGTGCGCTTGCCCTCCCGGGAGCTCGTCGCCGATCGGTCCCAGGGTGTGCAGCTGGCCACGATCCGGGAGCTCGCCCGCTACTGGGCGACCGAGCACGACTGGCCCAAGGCCGAGGCCAAGCTGAACGCGCTGCCGCAGTTCACGACCGAGATCGACGGGGTGGAGATCCACTTCATCCACGTGAAGTCGCCCCACGAGGACGCGTTACCGCTGATCATGACCCACGGCTGGCCCGGCTCGGTCATCGAGCTGCTCGGGACCGTCGGCCCGCTCACCGACCCCACCGCCCATGGCGGACGGGCTGAGGACGCCTTCGACCTGGTCCTGCCGTCGCTGCCCGGCTACGGCTTCTCCGGCGAGCCGGCCGAGGTCGGCTGGGACCCGGGCCGGGTCGCGCGAGCGTGGGCGGAGCTGATGGGTCGCCTCGGCTATGGCCGCTATGTCGCCCAGGGCGGGGACGTGGGCGCCTCCGTCACCGACGCGATGGGCCGCCAGGCGCCCGAGGGGCTGGTTGGCATCCACATGAACTTGCTCGTGACGGTGCTGGCCGGCCCCCAGCCGACGGAGTCCGAGCAGGAACGCGCGGCGGCCGACGCGCTCGCCACCTTCCGTACGAGCGGCTTTGGCTATTTCCTGGAGCAGGCTACGCGGCCCCAGACGATCGGCTACGCCCTGCTGGATTCACCCGTCGCCCTGGCGGCCTGGCTGCTGGACCACGACACCGACAGCTACCAGAAGATCTCGCGCGCCTTTGTCGATGGCCAGCCCGCGGGCCATCTCACCCGGGACACGATCGTCGACAACATCACGCTGTACTGGCTGACGGGCACCGGGGCGTCGGCGGCCCGGTCGTACTGGGAGAGCGGACGAGCCGCAGCTCTTGCGGCCGGGCAAGCGCCTCCGGAGGTCTCGCTCCCGGTCGGCTTCACGACATTCCCCGGCGAGATCTGGCGGAC
>DATLQA010000036.1:0-57392 GCA_035535495.1 Actinomycetota bacterium
GCCGTCCCGGTAGACGGCGACCTGGATGCCCCGTTCGGTCCCGGACTCGACCAGCTGGTCGATCGCCTGCTGCACCTGCTGCTGGAGCTTGTCCATGCGGGTCTCCTTGTGGTGAGGGGAGTCGGGCGTTCATCGCGGGGGTGGCAGCCGCCGCACGCCGATGCGCCCGGCCGAGCCGGCGAGCACCTGGCCGACCACGGCCGGCTCCACGCCGCGGCCGCGCAGGTCGGCGACCAGGCTGCCGAGGATATCGGGGGTCACCGACATCGAGTCCCATCATCTCCACCTGCTGGCGGCTGGCTGGTCGAGCCTGGCGGAGCTTCTCGCGGGACTCAACCCTGGTTGGCGTGGTCCCGGAGCCAGCCCAAGGCCGCCGGGGCCGAGCTGAGGACCGAGACGTGGCCGTCGTCCGGGCGGAGCCACAGGTCCGCCGAGCGGGTGTGGCGCGCCAGCCACTGGGCGTGCGAGCTGGGCACCATCCGGTCCTGGCCGCCGTGCAGGAACAGGACTGGCGAGCGTACCTGCCCAGGGTCAAAGCCCCATGGGGCGACGTAGGACAGCTCGTCGTCGATCATCCCGCCAGGACCGCCTTCCAAGGCTTGCCCGGCGACGCCAGCCAGCCAGGACCATGCACCCGCGAGTGCGGCGTGATCCGCCGGGGTGAACTGTTCCGGGTCGAACTCGGTGGACGCCAGGTAGTCCTCGAGCGCCGCGCGTCCCTTGGCGGCGGCGCGCAGTTCCGCCGCGCCGGCGGCTGCCATGCCCGCGAACCAGTCAAGCCCCTCGGCGTCGAATGGCGCCATCCCTGATGCGCAGACCACCGCCAGGACCCGCTCTGGCATGAGCGCGCCGCTCGCCAGGGCGAAGGTGCCCCCACCGGAATGGCCCATCACCGCGAATTGCTCGATGTCCAAGGCGTCGGCGATGGTCGACACGTCAGCGGCCGCTGCTGCGATGTCCCGGCCTGGGTGAGGAGTTGATCCGCCGTAACCCGGCCGGTCATGGGACACCCAGCGGATGCCGTACCGGGCAGCGGCCGGGAACAAGGGCCTGGGCGGCGCGCCAGTGTTCGGCGTCCCGTGGTGCCAGATCACGGTGAGGCGGGCGTCGGCGCCGTCCGTGGAGGCGTCGTAGATATGCAGCGCGCGCCCGTCGTTGAGCTTGAGATCAGTCTCTGTCACCACCACTCGCCGAGCGTACCTACGGTGAGCGGGCTCCGCCAACCGGCAGAAGCGGCTCGCGGGCCGGGGTCTGCACATCGTTGCCAGCAGGCGCGCGAGCCCTCTTCGGCCGGCAGGGACCGGCGGCACTGCGACGTCATATCGAAGGAATTAGCACGGCAGTTTCGAGCAGCCGGCACCACACCCTAGAGGAGTTCGGCGATGAGGCTCGCCGCGCGGGCGGCGCCGTCGGTCTCGACCGGGCGGTAGTCGACCGTTCGGCCGAGCTCGGCGGCGATGGCCTCGGCGATCGTGTCGGGGTCGCTGCTGGCGTAGTCCATCCGGCGGCCCGCCTGGTAGCGGTCCAGGCGGTGAGCGACGTGGTAACGCTGCTCGAAGTGGTGGGCGAGGGGGAAGTACAGGAACGGTCGCCGGTTGGCGACGAGCTCCATGCAGGTGCTGAGACCGCCCTGGACGATCGCGAGGTCGCAGACGGCCAGGTGCCGGTAGAGCTGGGGGACGAAGGCCCGGACGTCCAGACCGTCCTGGCGAGGCAGGCTGGCCGGGTCGATGCGGGGCCCAGCCACCACGATCATGCGCAGCTCGGGGACGGCGCGCCTGGCGAGTGGGTAGGCGGCGATCACCTTCCGGAGCAGCGCCCCACCGACCCCGGAGCCGCCGACGGTGACGATGCAGACCCGCTCGCCGGGGTGGTAGCCGAGCTCCGAACGGAGCGCCTCGGTGTCGCCGAGCCGGGCGGGGTCGAAGCCGGTGACGTAGCCGGCGAAGTGGTAGTTCGCCTCGACCCACTCGCGGATCGGTGGCAAGTCAGGGCCGAAGCGGCCGCCAACGACGTCCTGGGAGTTGCCGACGAAGATCGCCCGGTCCCGAAGCCTTGGGAAGCGGGCGATGTGCTCGATCATCTCGGCGTTGTAGTCGGCGGTGAGCAGGCGCTCCTGGTCGCCGCCGTCGGGCATCGGCAGCCAGCCGACGAAGTCGGTCATCCACACGTACGCGGTCTGTTTCAGCTCCGGGTTCTCGTGCAGGAAGTAGTCGACGTCCCAGGCCTCGTCGCCGATCACGAGGTCATAGTGGCCGTCGGTGACCACCTCCTGGAAGACCATGAAGTTGGCGACCAGGATCTCGTCCATGCGGCGGATGGCCTGGAAGGCGTGCAGGTCGTGCTCGCCAGACTCGGCCTCGATGTGGGCCGACTCGCTTGCCAGCAGCGCGGAGGCGGGATGGACCCGTTCGCCTTCCGCCTCGAGCACGCGGGTGACTGGATCCTGGGCCAGCCAGTCGATCTCGAGGTTCGGGGTTCGCTCCCGTACCGCCTTGGCGATGGCCACGTCGCGCTGGGCGTGGCCCAGCCCGATCGGCGAGGAGATGTACAGCGCCCGTCGCGGGCGCCGCAGCGCCCGCGTCCAGGTCCGCGCCGGCACCGCCCGCCGCGAGGTGACCGATTCGACGAACCGCCGGATGAGCAGGTTGACCTGCACCGGGTCGCGGGCCTGGGCGGCATGGCCGCCGCCTTCGATGGTGACCAGCATGCCGCCGGTCAGCTCGGCCGCCGCCACCCCGGTGGCGTGCGGCACGATCGCGTCCTCGTCGCCGTGGATGACCAGCACCGGGCAGCGGACCCGACCCAGGACGCCTTCGACCTCCCCCTGGCTGGTCAGTCCGGGTGCCAGCTCGGTGAGGACCAGCGTCTCCCCGGTCGTCTCCAGCCCCCAGCCCACCATGTCCTCGATCTGCTTGGTGGAGTGGGGCTCGGTGAAGATCTTGCGCATGAAGAACTCGAGGAAGTCGCGATAGTCACGCAGCCAGTGGTGCCGGTTGTACTTCGCCCAGCCCTCGGTCGTGTCGAGTTCCTCGTCGAACGGATAGACCGCCTGCAGGTGGGCGGACCGCGTCCAGAGTATGATGTTTACGTAAGCGTAAGGTTTGGCAGGTGAGGATCGCTCGATGCCGCGTGGACAGGCCGATGGGCAGGTGGAACCGGACGGGCGCTACAAGTGGATCGCCCTTTCGAACACCACCTTGGGGATGCTGGTGGCCACGATCAACTCCTCGATCGTGATCATCTCCCTGCCGGCCATCTTCCGCGGCATCCACCTCGACCCGCTGCGGCCAGGCAACGTCAGCTACCTGCTCTGGATGCTGATGGGCTACCTGGTGGTGAGCGCCGTGCTGGTGGTCGCGTTCGGCCGCCTCGGCGACATCTACGGCCGCGTGCGGATGTACAACGCCGGCTTCCTGATCTTCACCCTGGCCTCGGTCGCGCTCGGCTTCACGCCCGGCGTCGGCGCCGCCGGGGCGCTCCAGCTGATCGGGCTGCGCATCGTCCAGGGGGTCGGCGGCGCCCTGCTCATGGCCAACTCGATGGCGATCCTCACCGACGTGTTCCCGGTCAACGAGCGCGGCATGGCGCTGGGGATCAACCAGGTCGCGGCGCTGGCCGGCTCCTTCATCGGGCTGCTCGTCGGCGGGCTCCTGGCCGACACCAACTGGCGAGCGGTGTTCCTGGTCAGCGTCCCGTTCGGCGTCGTCGGGACCGTCTGGGGCTACCTCAAGCTCCGCGAGGCCGGGCAGCGGAACCAGGGCCGCATCGACTGGGCCGGCAACCTCACCTTCGGGATCGGGCTGATCGCCGTCCTGGTCGCGATCACCTACGGCATCCAGCCCTACGGCGGCCACACCATGGGATGGACCAGCCCGCTCGTCCTCGGCCTGCTGCTCGGCGGGGTGGCCCTGCTCGGCCTGTTCCTGGTGGTCGAGCGCCGTTCCACGGATC
Organism: Actinomycetota bacterium; assembly: GCA_035535495.1. Taxonomy (GTDB): domain Bacteria; phylum Actinomycetota; class CALGFH01; order CALGFH01; family CALGFH01; genus DASUZB01. Next base: position 3,955 of record DATLQA010000036.1, read on the forward strand.
CCCTCTTCCACCTGGAGCTGTTCCGGATCCGCGCCTTCTCGGCCGGCAACCTGGCCGGGCTGCTGTCCTCGATCGGCCGTGGGGGCCTGCAGTTCATGCTGATCATCTGGCTGCAGGGCATCTGGCTCCCGCTGCACGGCTACAGCTTCGCCTCCACGCCGCTGTGGGCCGGGATCTACATGGTCCCCCTCACCCTCGGGTTCCTGATCGCCGGCCCGGTTTCCGGCTGGCTGTCCGACCACCACGGCGCGCGGCCGTTCGCCACCGGTGGGATGCTGCTCACCGCGGCCAGCTTCGCCGCCCTCCTGCTGCTCCCGATCGACTTCCCCTACCTGGTGTTCGCCGCGCTGCTGCTGGCCAACGGCATCGGTTCCGGGCTGTTCGCCGCCCCGAACAGCGCCGGGATCATGAACAGCGTGCCGGCGCGGCAGCGCGGCGCCGCCTCCGGGATGCGGGCCACCTTCCAGAACGCCGGGTTCGTGCTGTCGATCGGGCTGTTCTTCTCGCTGATGATCGCCGGCCTGGCCGCGCGGCTGCCGACCACGCTGTACGCCGGGCTGACCGCCAGCGGGGTGCCACCGGACACCGCCGACCGGATCGCCCACCTGCCGCCGGTGGGCAGCCTGTTCGCCGCCTTCCTCGGCTACAACCCGATCAAGACGCTGCTGGGGCCGGCGGCGCTCGACCACCTGAGCCCGTCCCAGGCCGCCAACCTCACCGGCACCCGGTTCTTCCCCGGGCTGATCGCCGGGCCGTTCCGGCACGGTCTTGCCATCGTGTTCGCCGCCGCGCTGGTCATGTCGCTGATCGCCGCGGGCGCCTCCTGGCTGCGCGGCGGCCGGTACGTCCACCAGGAGGTGGCCACGCCTGAGCCTCCGGTGGGGGCGGCCGAACGGGAGGAGCTGCCGGCATGAGCGGCCGGCGGCTGCGCATCGGGGAAGCGGCGGCGCTGGCCGGCGTCTCGGTCCGTACCCTGCGCTACTACGAGGAGCTTGGGCTGCTGGCCCCGTCGGCGCACAGCCCGGGCGGAGCCCGCCGGTACGCGGAGGAGGATCTCGCCCGCCTGGCCCGCATCCGCGAGCTCAAGGACCTGCTCGGGTTCAACCTCGACGAGGTCCGGATCGTCCTGGCGGCCGAGGACCGGCTCGGCTCGCTCCGGGCCGCCTACCATGCCGAGGCCGACCAGGCCGCCCAGGAGGCGATCGTCCTCGAAGCGCTGGAGATCAACACCCGGCTGCAGGCGGCGGTGGAGGCCAAGCTCGGGCACCTCACCGCGTTCCAGGCCCGGCTGCGGGACAAGGCGGTCCGCTACCGGGCAGTCCTGACCGAGCTCCGGGCCCTTGGCGGCACCCCGGCATCTGGCGTGGAGGACCTCGCCGGGAACCGGTGAGCTCGGCCGGCGTCGCGGTCAGTCCGTTCCGGTGGTGATCCGCACCCCATGGAACTCGACCTCGGCGGGCTCCAGGAACCGGCGGCCGTTGACCTCGTCGTGGCGCATGAACGTGGGCGGTGCGACCTTGATCCGGAGTGAGTACTCCCCGTCGCCGGGCACCCGCCAGTTGCGCCCGTAGTGGTAGAGCATCGGGTGCCACAGCATCGGCTGCTCGTGGGTGCCGAGCTCGGTCCCGTCCGCGCCGGTCAGCGTGACCGAGACCCCGCAGTCGGGGATGAAGCGCCCGTCGCCGGCGTCGCGGACGCTGACCTCGACGTGGCAGTTGTCCTCGCCGGCCTCGACCCACTCGACCCCGTTGCCGGTCCAGCGGTACATGCCTTCGGCACGCTCGACGGCGTAGCCGATCAGGTAGTCGCCGGCGTGCTGCTCGCCGCCGTCGTCGGCGATCTTGCCGGTCATCAGGTGCAGGGCGCGGCCGTACGCGTCGCCCTGCGCGCGGGCGAACTCGAGCTGCTCGGCGCTGGCCTCGTCGGTGTCGGGATCCATCGGCGGGTGCTGAGTCTCGTGGGACATGCGGGCTTCCTCCTGTCGGTACCTGCCGAAGGGCGGGCCGCTCCATAGCTACCCCCAAGCATCCTGCCTCACCCTCCCGCGGACGCCCAGCGGCGCGGTGTCCACCTGGGAGGACGTGGGGTGTCGACTGCGGGCGGATGTGGCGGATGCCCGGCGGCGGTAGGGTCGCGGCATGCAGGAGGGAGCCGGGCGTCCACCACGGGCGCGTGTCAGCCCGTGGGTGTTCGACAGCATGCTGGCGGTGGCGGCCGCCGCCTTGAGCATCAGCTTGTTCGCCTCCGAGCTGTCGCCCGCCGGGCTGCCAGGCGGCGTGGTCGTCCTGGGGTACGCGCTGGCCCTGCTGCACACCCTGGCGCTCGCGGCACGGCGGCGGTTCCCGCTGGCGGTGCTTGCGACCAGCCTGGCCAGCGGGCTCGCGTTCGCGGCCATCGGCCTGCCGACCTTCGTGCTCGGGCCGGCGATCCTGGTGCCGGTCTACACCGTGGCGGCGTACTGCGAATGGCGCGCCTCGCTCGCGGGCCTGGCCGCCGCCGAGCTCGCCCTGGCCGCGGTCCAGCTCACCCCGGCCGAGGCCGAGCTGAGCACCTGGGTCGGCAACACCCTGGTCCTGGCCGCCGCCTGGCTGCTGGGCAACTTCGTCGGCGATCGCCGCGCCTACGCCACCCAGCTGGAGGAGCGAACCGCCGAGCTCGAGCAGGCCCGCGAGGACCTGGCTCGCCGGGCGGTCGCCGAGGAGCGCCTCCGGCTCGCCCGCGAGCTGCACGACGTGGTCGCCCACAGCATGAGCGTGATCGCGGTGCAGTCGGGCGTCGGCGCCCACGTCGCGGCGACCCAGCCCGAGGAGGCGCGGAAGGCACTTGCGGCCATCGAGACCATCAGCCGGGCGGCGCTGGAGGAGCTGCGGCGGCTGCTGGGCGTGCTCCGCCAGGACGACGGCGACGAACCGCAGGGCAGCCTCGCCCCCGTGCCCGGCCTGGCCGACCTCGACACCCTGCTGGCCCAGGTGGCCAAGGCGGGCCTGGCCGTGAAGCTGCGGGTGGAGGGGACCAGGCCGGAGCTGCCAGCCGGCGTCGACCTGTCCGCCTACCGGATCGTCCAGGAAGCGTTGACCAACGTGGTCAAGCATGCCGGACCGGCACGCGCCCAGGTCGTGGTGTGCTACGGCGACCAGGAGGTGGCCGTCGAGGTCACCGACAACGGCAAGGGCGTGGCGCCGGCCGGCGACGGCCGGACCGCGAAGGTCGGCCACGGGATCATCGGCATGCGCGAGCGGGTGGCCCTGTTCGGCGGCGACCTCGAGGCCGGGCCCAGGCCGGGCGGCGGCTTCCGGGTCGCCGCCCGCCTGCCCTTCACGGCGGACCGGCCATGACCACCCGGGTGGTGGTCGCCGACGACCAGACCCTGGTCCGGGCCGGCTTCCGGGTCCTGGTCGACTCGGCACCCGACCTCGAGGTGGTCGGCGAAGCCGGCGACGGCGCCGAGGCCGTCGAGCTGGCCCGCCGGGAGCGGCCCGACGTGGTGCTCATGGACATCCGCATGCCGGTGATGGACGGCCTGGAGGCGACCAGGCGCATCGCCACCGACCAGGCGCTCGCCGGCGTCCGCGTCCTGGTGCTCACCACCTTCGACCTCGATGAGTACGTCTACCAGGCGCTGCGCGACGGGGCCAGCGGCTTCCTGCTCAAGGACACCCCACCGGCCGACCTGCTGGCCGCCATCCGCGTGGTGGCCGCCGGGGACGCGCTGCTGGCCCCGCGCATCACCCGCCGGCTGATCGCCGAGTTCGCCCGCCGGCCGGATCCCGCCCGGGCCGCGCCCGCCGCGCTGGAGCACCTCACCGACCGTGAGCGGGAAGTCTTGGCCCTGGTCGCCCGCGGCCTGTCCAACGCCGAGATCGCCGAACGGCTGGTGGTGAGCCCGGCGACCTCGAAGACCTACGTGAGCCGGATCCTGACCAAGCTGCACGCCCGCGACCGGGCGCAGCTGGTGGCGATCGCCTACGAGACCGGCCTGGTCACCCCCGCCTCCGGCTGACCGCCCTGCCGCCGTCGCCTCGCGGCGGGTCGCGCGTTTCCCCCAGTTGATCCACCCGCGCGGCATACGCCCGCCGGCCGACACGCAACTGTCCGCCGTGGACCGACGACGGCGGCCGTCCCGCTTCGTACCGTCGAGGTGCCAGCGCTCCCGACACGATCGGCTCCGGCGAGGAGACCAGCGGGGGCGGAGAAGGAGGCAGGCATGCCCGTCATCACCATCGAAGGACTCACCAAGCGCTTCGGAGCGGTGGTCGCCGTCGACGGCCTCAGCTTCGAGGTCGACAAGGGCACGGTGACCGGTTTCCTCGGCCCCAATGGGGCCGGCAAGACCACCACCCTGCGCATGCTGCTCGGGTTGGTCGCCCCGACCGCCGGGACCGCCAGGATCGACGGCCGACCCTACCGGGAGCTTGCCGAGCCCGTCCGTCACGTCGGGGCGGCGCTGGAGGCGTCGAGCTTCCACCCAGGCCGCACCGCCCGCAACCACCTGCGCGTCATCGCGACCGCGGCTGGCCTGCCGCTCAGCCGCGCCGACGAGGTGCTGACCCAGGTCGGGCTGGCCGAGGCGGCCAGCCGGCGGGTGGGCGGCTTCTCGCTCGGCATGCGCCAGCGCCTCGGCCTGGCCACCGCCCTGCTCGGCGACCCGGCCGTGCTGGTGCTGGACGAGCCGGCCAACGGCCTGGACCCCGAGGGCATCCATTGGCTCCGCGGGTTCCTGCGCCACCTCGCCGACCAGGGCCGCACCGTACTGGTCTCCAGCCACGGACTGGCCGAGGTCGCCCAGACCGTCGACCAGGTGGTCATCATCGCCAAGGGAAGGCTGGTCACCCAGTCCACCCTCGCGGACCTGACCGCCCGCACCGACCGGCTGGTGCGGGTCCGCACCCCGCAGGCCGCGGCCCTGCAACCGCTGCTGGCCGACCAGGGCATCCACGCGGAGCTCACCGCCGCCGATCGGCTCACCGCCGTCGACACCACCGCCGAAGCGGTCGGCCGTGCCGCGGCCGGCGCCGGCGTCGTCATCCACGAGATGACCACCGAGCACTCCAACCTCGAGGAGGTCTTCCTCGAGCTCACCGCCAACCAAGGAGGCCGATCATGACCCGGCTTGTCCGCGCCGAGCTGGCCAAGCTCCGTACCACCCGCCTCGTCTACGGCGTGGCGGCCGCGATGGCCGCGTTCGCCATCCTCACGGTGGTCGCCAACGTCACCGCCGCCGGGGACCAGGGGAACCCGCCGCTGTCGGCCGACAGCCTGGTGCCGCTCGTGGGCGGCCCGGTGACCCTGCTGGCCGGTGCCGCGCTGCTGCTCGGCATCCTCGGCATGGCCGGGGAGTTCCGGCACCAGACCATCACCCAGACCTTCCTCGCCACGCCGAACCGGGGGTGGGTGGTGGCGGCCAAGCTGGTCGTCCTCCCCCTCGCCGGCGTCGCCGTCACGCTCACCACCCTGGCGGTCACCACGGCCGTCGCGGTCGGGTGGCTGACCGCGAAGGGGGTGACGCCGTCCCTCCTCGACGCCAACCTGGGCCGGGTGCTGGCCGGAGCCCTGCTCGCGGCCGCCATGTTCGCCCTGCTCGGGGTGGGCGTCGGCGCGCTGTTCCGCAACCAGGTGGCGGCGCTGGTCGGCACGCTGGTCTGGGTCGTGGTGGTCGAGGGCCTGGTGGTCAGCCTGCTGAACGCTCCCAGCCTCACCAAGTGGCTGCCGAGCGCCGCCGCGGCGGCGATCACCAACCCCGGCGGCGCCCATCTCTCACAGTGGGGTGGGGTCCTGGTTGCCGCCGTCTACGGGCTCGTGCTCGCCCTGGTTGGCACGCGCTTCGTCGTCCGCCGCGACATCACCTGATCCATTCCACCTCGGGAACGCAACGGGCCTGGTCACTGACCAGGCCCGTTGTGCCGTCCACCGCTCGAGCTTGCGAAGCTCGTCCGGAGGGCAGACTCGGCGGCATGGCAACCACCGAGGAGCGGCCGGGCGGTGACGGCGTCCCGCCTGGCCACACTTTTTGGATCCTCCTCGCCGTGGCATCCCGTTTGGCGAGGAGGTGCGGGTGTATGTGGGATGCCCAGTCCGCGGACCCTCCTGTCGTGCAGGTCAGCGCGCAGGCGCGGGCCGAGCTGGGAGCGGGCCAGGCGCTCGTCTTCGACTGGACCCGCCTGGCGTTGTGCTGCGCGGTCGCGGGTGAGGTGAGCCTGCGGCGCACGACCGCCGCCGAGGTCCAGGACTCGGCGGCCTTCGTGCCCCTGCGCACCGCGGATGGCGGGCCACCGGTGTTCGCCCATCGCCACGCCTACCCGTTGCTGGTCGGGCGCCACATCCAGGTCGACTGCCGGCGCCGCCTTGGCATGCGCTCGTTCCACTCCTCGCTCCCACCCGACCTCGGGCTGCGAGCATCGTTCGGCCGCGCGCCCGACCCACCGACGACCACGTGACCAGCCGGGAAGGCCAGCCCGAGGCCTGACCGGCGGCATGCAGGAGGACAAGATGACCGTCACCTCCCCTAGTTCAACCGGACGGTGGACCCCCCAACGGATCGCGGTGTGGGCCGCCATCGCGCTGCTCGGCGCCGTCGCCTGGGGCGTGCTCGCCCTGGCAAGGGGCGAGTCCGTCAACGCCGCCTGGCTGATCGTGGCCGCACTCTGCTCTTACGCGATCGCCTACCGGTTCTACGCGCGCTTCATCGCCAACCGGGTGCTCGGTGTCGACGACAACCGGGCCACACCGGCCGAGCGCCTGGACAACGACACGGACTTCCAGCCAACCGACCGGCGGGTGCTGTACGGGCACCATTTCGCCGCTATCGCCGGGGCGGGGCCGCTGGTGGGACCGGTCCTGGCGGCCCAGATGGGCTACCTGCCCGGGACCATGTGGATCATCTTCGGGGTGATCTTCGCCGGCGCCGTCCAGGACATGGTCATTCTGTTCTTCTCCATGCGCCGGGACGGCAAGAGCCTGGGCCAGATGGCCAGGGATGAGATCGGCCCGATCGGCGGCGCGGCCGCGCTGCTCGCCGTGTTCGCGATCATGATCATCCTGCTCGCCGTGCTCGCCCTGGTGGTGGTCAACGCCCTGGCACAGTCCCCCTGGGGGACCTTCTCGCTCGCCATGACCATCCCGATCGCCCTGTTCATGGGCTTCTACCTGCGGGTGATCCGCCCAGGGCGGGTGGTGGAGACGACCGCGATCGGGGTCGGGCTGCTGCTGCTCGCCATCGTCCTCGGCGGCGTGATCGACCACTCCAGCCTCGCCGAGGCGTTCACGCTGTCGCCCCAGACCCTGGTCGCCTGCCTGGTCATCTACGGGTTCGCGGCCTCGGTGCTGCCGGTGTGGATGCTGCTCGCGCCACGGGACTACCTCTCGACCTTCATGAAGGTCGGCGCCATCGGCCTGTTGGCGATCGGCATCCTGGTGACCCTGCCGGTGCTGGAGAACGAGGCGGTGACCAAGTTCGCCAGCAGCGGCAAGGGCCCGGTGTTCGCCGGTCCGCTCTTCCCGTTCGTGTTCATCATCATCGCGTGCGGCGCGCTGTCGGGGTTCCACGCGCTGATCGCGTCGGGCACCACGCCCAAACTGATCGAGAAGGAATCCCAGGTCCGGATGATCGGCTACGGCGCCATGCTGACCGAGTCGTTCGTCGCGGTGATGGCCATGGTCGCCGCCTCCATCCTCGACCAGGGCCTGTACTTCGCCATGAATGCGCCAGCTTCGGTGGTCGGCAACACCGTCCAGTCGGCCTCGCAGGCGGTGACCAACCTCGGCTTCACCATCACCCCCGACCAGTTGCAGGCCGCCGCCCAGTCGGTCCAGGAGCAGACCCTGATCGCGCGGACCGGCGGCGCGCCCACCCTGGCGGTGGGCATGTCCACGATCTTCTCGGGAGCGTTCGGCGGTGAGGCGCTCAGAGCGTTCTGGTACCACTTCGCGATCATGTTCGAGGCCCTGTTCATCTTGACCACGGTGGACGCGGGCACGCGGGTGGGCCGGTTCATGCTGCAGGACACGCTCGGCAACGTCTGGAAGCCGATGAGCCGGCCGTCCTGGAAGCCTGGTGTCTACGCCACCAGCGCGATCGTGGTCGCCGCCTGGGGCTACTTCCTCTACATCGGCGTGACCGACCCGCTCGGCGGCATCAACCAGCTGTTCCCGCTGTTCGGGATCGCCAACCAGCTGCTGGCCGCGGTCGCCCTCACGGTGGCCACCACCATCCTGATCAAGTCCGGCCGGGTGCGCTGGGCCTGGGTGACCGCGGTCCCGCTCGCCTGGGACGTGGCCGTCACCCTGTCGGCGAGCTGGTACAAGATCTTCTCGAGCGACCCGCTGATCGGCTTCTTCGCCCAGCGGGACAAGTACCAGGCGGCGCTCGACGCCGGCAAGGTGATCCCGCCGGCGAAGTCGATCGACGACGTCGGCCAGATCGTCACCAACTCCACCGTGGACGGCGTGCTGTCGATCCTGTTCGCGCTGCTGATCATCGTGGTGATCGTGGACGCCGCCCGGGTCTGGGCGCAGACCCTCGGCGGTGGCCGGGAGCCGGTCCTCGCCGAGGCGCCGGCCGAGCCGTCCCGCTTGTGGGCGCCGTCGGGCCTGTTCCCCACCGCCGAGGACCGGGCCAGGCAGGGCGAGCGGCGGGAGCCGCAGGTGGTCGGGACTGGCCGCGACCGCTCGGAGGATGAAGGGTGACGGCCTGGATCGGGCGCACCGCCGGCCGGACGCTCTGGTACCTGCGCGAGGTCATGGGCGAGAACGCCTACGAGCACTACCTGGAGCACCAGCGCCGCAGGCATCCGGACGAGCCGGTGGTGTCGCGCCGCGAGTTCGAGCGGCGCCGCATGGACGAACGGGACGCCAACCCCGAGACCCGCTGCTGCTGAGCGGGGTGGGGCTCAACCGCCCCCGGTGACTGCGCCGGCCGCAATGACGCGGCCGGCGTGGTCATCGGAGCGGTTGCCGGCACCCAGGCTGGGCGGCGCCGGCTGCCGCGCTCGCGCTGGGGATCTCGGCGCTGGTCGGCATCGTGGCCGGTCTCGGCCCGGCGAACCAGGCGGCCACCCTCGACCCCGCGACGGCGCTGCGCTACGAGTAGCTGGTCGCCGGCCACGCCACCCGGCGGGACACGGGAGCCGGGAGCGTGGCCGGCCTCGTCAAGCTGTCAGCTTGCCTGAGCCTGGGGGGTTCCCGCCACCCCCGCCGCCCGCGGTTGGTCCGCTGTGACCTGGGATGACCCTGCGGTCAGGACCCGGAGTCCTGCTCGGCACCGGGCTCGGTGCCCGTCACCCGAAGGGATCCGGCGCTCGGGACGAACACGGACACGGCGCCCGAGTCCCACCGCACGGTCAGCAGCGGTCCGTCCACCGCGGTCACCACCCCGCTGCGGGTGGCGCTGCCGACCTTCTCCGACTCGATCAGCACGTGGTCGCCAACCTGGACCATCTGCTCCACCCCCTTGGTCTGGGCAGATCGACTGGCGTGGTTCGAGTCTGTCGTCCCGACTCCTCCCGTTCAAGGGGCCGGCCGCGGGTCGGGACCGGACTCCCTGGTGGCCTGCGCCGGCCTGCCTGGTCGGTGGCGGCTGGTGAGCAGGACCACGCCGACCACGATCATCAAGAGCACGGACAGCGGCAGGGACGGCCCAGGCTGGTTGAGCAGCAGGTGGCCGCCTGCCAGGTCGACCAGGGGGAGCAGCGCCTGCACGGCCACCGCCGCGATCAGCACCCCCCGGCGCGACGCCCGCGCCAGGACGATGGCCGCGGCGGGCATGACCACCGGGAACGCGTAGGTCGCGTACCTCGACCAGTCCCACCCGATCAGGCAGTTGGCCAGCACCGGCAGCAGCCACCAGGCGAGGCGGCGGACCGGCGCGTCCCGCAGGCCGGGGATGGCCAGCAGCCACCAGACGCCGAGCGACATGGCGAACGCGCTGGCGAACCAGAGCACCCCGTCCTGCTCCATGCGCTTGGCCAGGATCCCGCCGAGCACCCTGCCGACCGGGCGCGCGTAGTCGACCGGCGGGAGGCTCGGGGCCAGGACGAGGACCATGGCGTAGGCGGCCACGGCCGGCGCCACCAGCGCGGCCGTAACCAGCGCCGCCCGCGGGTCCCAGCGTCGCCGCCGCAGCCACCCGTACACGGGGAGCGCCATCCCGGCGAACAACTCCCTGGCGCCGGCCGTGAGCACCAGCAGTGGCGCCACCAGCCAGGTCGGCCGTGCCCGGACGAGCGCGAGGAACGTCCCGGCCAGCAGCAGGAACGCCGCCGGGTCAGAGAGGTACGGGTCGTACAGGTAGAAGACCCAGCCCCGGCTGCACCCAAGGCAGATCATCGCCAGCAGGGCCCAGCCGTGGCCGGCGCCGAGGCGGCGTGCCAGTAGGTAGGTGACCAGCAGCGCGCCGGCGAGACCGGCCAGGCTGATGGCGTGATAGGTGGCGGGCGCGCCGCCGAGGAGGTGGGTGAGCCACGGCACCAGCACCCGGGAGCTGTGCGGCCGGATCACCGGCGCGCTCGGGTCGGCCGCCATGCGCAGGTAGTTGCCGGCGTCGCAGCAGAGCGGCTGGCCGGCGAGCGGGCTCAGCAGGCGCCACAGCAGGGTCAGGGCGACCGCCGCCGTGCCGGCCACCGCGGCCTGTGCGCGCGTCGCCGGTGCGGCCGTCCTCGGCGCACCGGTGGCGTCCGGCTGGTCCGCCTGGCCGGTCGGGCTGGTCTGCTCGCCCCGCACGATCCTGGATCCGCTCCGTCCTGTAGCGCCCGCCGACGTTCGCAGGGTGGCTCGTATCTTGCCACCGGTATGCCGCCGGCCCTGCGTTTGGGCACGCCAGACCTGCCACCAGCAGGCTCGGGCGGGCAGCACACCGGGCCTGGGACGAGCCGCGGGCGGGTGCCGACCGCTCAAGTTTGGGCGTGGCGCTCCGAACGGGCGAAGGGAGGTTGTCACCCGAGACGGGAGCGCGATTGCTCAGGTCCTGGTTGGTGGTGGTGCTGCTGGTGGCCGCGCTGGGCCAGCCCGTTGTGGCGGCGGCGGAGCCTCGGCATCCGTCGGACGCCCAGGCCCGCGCGGCCGAGCTGCGGCGCCGGGTCGACGAGCTGGCCGCCAAGGCCGAGCACCTGGCCGGCGCGGCCGACGTGGAGCAGGCGCGCATCGACGCGCTGGCGGCGGGCGCGACCTTGCGGGAGCGCCGGCTCGACGAGGCGGAGCAGACCCTCGCCCAGGCCGGCGTCGGCTACCGCGAGCAGGTCCGCGACGTCTACGTACGCGGGCCGCTGGCGCCGTTCGAGGCACTGCTGGCAGCCGGCGACCCGTCCGCGCTGGCGCTGGCCACCCGGGTCGCCGCCGCCGCCGTGGAGCAGCGGCGGGGAGCGCTGGACGCCGCGGAGGCCGCCCGCGACCGGGTGGAGCGGGCCCTGGCGGAGGTCCGCGGCGGCCAGGCCGGGCTGCGGGCCGCGGCCGACCGGCTGGCGGCACGGCGGGCCGCCCTCGCCGCCGAGCTGGTGGCCGAGCAGGCGCTGCTCGCGCGGGCCGACGCCGAGGTGCGGCGGGAGCTGGAGGCGGAACGTGCTCGCCGCCTGGCGGCCCACCGCGCCGCGGTGGAAATGGCCGGTATGGGCAGGATCACCGGGCGTGGCTGGCGCTGCGACCTCCCAGGCGCCTCCCCGGCCGAGCGCTACGTCATCGCCCACGAGTCCGGCGGCGACCCGACCGCGGCGAACCCGACCTCCAGCGCCTTCGGCCTCGGGCAGCTCCTGCTCGACATGCGCCTGCGCTACCTCGGCACCGACTACGCCACCACCGACTGCGGCGCGCAGCTGACCGCGTTCCGCGCCTACGTGCGCGACCGCTACGGCACGGCCGAGCGGGCGGCCGCCTTCTGGGTCACCCATCACTGGTACTGAGCCCGGCCCGTCGCGGGGACACCTCAACGCGCCCGGTGATGCGCGGTTGGGGGAAGATGGGCGGCCCGTGGCCGGGCAGGGACCGGCCGGCAGGGAGGACGCGATGGACCAGGGCACCCTCCGGCTGCTCTGGTTCATGCTGCCCGACCAGCGGCCCTGGCGGGAGCTGCACTGGCTGTCGCTGATGCCCGGGGCGGCGGTGACCGCCGTCGGCACGCCGCGGCCGCCTGAGGCGGTGGCCTTCGTCGAGCGGTCCTACCACCGGCCGACCAGGCGCTTCGTCGAGGCGGGGGCGCTGGCGTGGCTGCGGGGCCTGCGCGACCTGCCGGCGCTCTCCGAGCACCGGTGGATCGCCTCGCTGGAGCTCTGCTCGCTGGTGACCGGGCAGGCGAGCGACCTCGCCAGCCGTCGCGGCCTGCGGCAGGCGGTGCTGGTGTGGGCCAACGACCCCGACATCCCCCTGTACCGCCTGCCGCCGTACCGCCAGGCGGTGCGGCGCGCCCGCGGCGCGGACCTGTTCCTCTGCTTCGTCCAGGCGGCCATGGACCACTGCCTCGCGCTCGGCCTGCCCGCGGAGCGCTGCGAGGTGGTGCTGCCCGGGGTCGACACCGAGCGGTTCCACCCGCCGCCGGCGCCGGTGAGCGAGCCGGTCGCGCTGTTCGCCTCCGCGCTCGCTCCGAACAAGGGCATCGACCGGGTGCTCGAGGGGTTCCGGCTGGTCCGCGCGCGCCTGCCAGAGGCCGAGCTGCGGGTGCTCGGCAGCGGGCCGCTGGAGGCGCTGGTGCGGCGCGAGGCGGCCCGGCCTGGCTCGGGCGTGCGCTACCTGGGCGCCACCGGCCGCGACCGGGTCGCGGACGAGCTCCGCCGGGCGGGGGTGTTCGTCACCGCGCCACGCCCGACCCGGGTCTGGAACGAGCAGTTCGGCCTCGCCTACCTGGAGGCCATGGCGAGTGGCCTGGCGGTGGTGACCACGGCCTGCGGCTCCAACCACGAAGCGGTGCGGCCGCCCAACGAGCGCGTCCCCGACGACGCCGAAGCGCTGGCCGCGGCGCTGCTCGGCTTCCTGGCCGACCCGGCCAGGCGGGCACTGGTCGGCGCGGAGAACCGGCGGGTCGCGCTCGAGGACCACCAGCTCGGCCGCCAGTGCGCCCGCATGGGCGAGGCGTTCCAGCGAGCCGCCACCGGCTGAGCGGCTACCGCCGCCGGCCGGCGGCGGTGCCGGCGAGCCAGGCGGTGACCTCGCAGGCCCGCAGTACCAGCACGCCGGCCGCGTGGAGCGGGTCGGCGGCGAGCAGGCCGCGGTGCCGCCACATCGCGCGCAGGGTCGCGCCCGCCTGACTGCTCACCGCGCCGGGGTTGGCCCGACGGTAGGCGGGGATGGTCCGGCCGTAGTAGAAGCGCTTGCGCATCACCGCGCGGAGCCCGATCCGCCCCTCGTGGTGCAGGATGCCGGCGTCGGCCCAGGCGAGGTCGACCCCGTCGGCCAGCATGCGGTGGCGCAGCGCGGCGTCCTCCGCGCCGGTCACGCGCTCGTCGAAGCCGCCCACCCCGCGCAGGTAGGCGGTGCGGACCAGCCGGGGCGCCTCGATCAGCGGCTCGCCGGCATAGCAGCGCCGCTCCAGCGCCCGGCAGCGCGTCCAGTAGCCGGGGCCGACGGTGACCTCGGGGACGAACACGGCGGTCGCCGAGGTCCTCCTGGCCGCCTCCAGCGACCGCTGGACCACCTCGGGCGCCAGCTCCATGTCGGCGTCGACCCACAGCACCCACGCGCCGGCGGCCCTGGCGATGCCGGCGTTGCGCTGCGCGCTCCGCTCCGGACCGGCCTGGATCACCAGGTCCGCCAGGCGTTCCGCCACCGCCCTGGTCCCGTCCGCGCTGCCGTTGTCGACCACGATCAGCTCGACCGCCGGCCAGGTCTGGGCGCGGACCGACCCGAGGCAGGTCGCGATCGTCCGGGCGGAGTCCCGCGTCGGCACCACCACCGAGACGAGCTCCGGCTCCTGGTCCTCGGCGGCGGCGGTGGGCTCCTCGCCCGCCTTCCCGCCAGGGCCGGCCGGCTCGGCGGTCACCGGGCCGCTCACCGGGCGGCCCCGTCCTCGGCCCGCTGACCTGGCGGTCCCGACCCGCGCCGAGGTGGCTGGTACTCGCGGCCCGGCCCCCAGGGCGGCGGTACCGGCATGGCTGGCGGGGCCGGCTGGCGTCCCGGGCGCGGGCCGTTGCCGGTCGGGGGGGCGTCCGCCGTGGCCGGCTCGATGGGCCGGTCCCGCGGCTCCGGTGGCGGCGGCGCTCCCGGATCCCCGCCCCCTGGCGGCCCGTCCCCGGGTCCCGGGTGTTGGCGGGCGGCGGGCGGGACGTCACGCAGGATGCCGAGGACGAGCAGGGCAAGCGCCGCGCCGGCGAGGTAGTGGGCGACCAGGTTGCTCCCGGCGAACAGCGGGGTCACGGTCGACGGGCGGGGCAGGCCGCGGGCCACCACCGCCAGCGGGAGCAGGCAGAACCCGGCCAGCGCGGCGCGGAGGAGGTCGGCGGCGGACGGGCGCCGCAGCCGGTCCCACGCGACCGTCGCCAGGCCGACGAGCAGGCCGACCCAGCCGCCCAGGAACCAGAGCAGCGCCACCAGCCCGGCATGGGCGGCGAGCTGGCGCACCCCGCCCCCGCCGAAGGCCGCCGTCGTCCTGCCGGCACCCTCGGCGTGCGGGTCCCCGCCGGGGGCGGCGACGCCTCCGCCACCCGGGTCCTCCGGGCGCCGTCGCGGCCGCAGGAACAGGACCAGCAGCAGCACGATCGCGCCGGCCGAGACGGCTAGCGACGCCGACGCCCAGCGCTGCGGGGTGAACGCCATGGTGACGACGTGCGCGCCGGTGTCGGGGATGCGCCAGCCGGTGGCGTAGCCGTCGACCAGCAGCGGCGGCCCCAGCGGGAGACCGTCCATGGTCGCCCGCCAGCGGTTGTCGAAGCCCTGGCCGAGCACCAGGTAGTAGGGGCCGCGGGCGGCCTCGGTGGCGACCGTCACCTTGGTCGGGGAGGAGCCGGCCACGGAGACCCGCGGCGGCGGCGCCGGCTTCGGGGTCGGTGCCAGCTTGCGCCCGTCCGCGCCGCTGGTCGACTGCAGGCGGACCAGGTCGAGCAGCCAGCCGGGTTCGGCCTTCAGCTGGTGGAAGCCGGCGCCGAGCTGGAGCCGCTGGCCGGGACACGGCTCGAAGAAGGCGGTGGCGCCACTGGTCAGGGCGGCGACGCCGGCGGACGGGACGACCCGCAACGGCGCGCCGTCGAGCTTGGCGACCTCGATGCAGCGGTCGCCCGCTGTCGGCGCCGCGTCCTCGACCTGGGCGCCGCCGGCCTCGAACTCGCTGATGCGGATGCCGCCGCCGAGGCCGGCGACCTCGGTGACCGTCAGCCTGACCTCGTGGGCGGTGCGGCGCGGGAAGTCGATCCGGGTGGCCGGGGTGCGCAGCGCCACCCGCTTGACCGGCTGGCCGTCGATGGTCAGCTCGGCGCGGACGGCCTGGTCGAGACCCTGCTTGTTCTCGAGCCGCGGCGGGACGTCCTGGCGGACGACCACGTGGTCGAGGGCGCGGTCGGGGAAGGCGACCTGGATCCACTCCCCCTCGCCGCGGCCCCCGGGGATCCAGGCGGTGTCCCGGTTGCCGTCGAACGCCTTCGAGGCGCGGACCGTCGGCGAGTCGAAGGAGCGCGACGAGGAGCTCACGCTGACCTCGTCGGACGCGCCGGCCAGCCGGTCGAGCACCGGCTCGGGCAGGCCGCTGGCCGAGAGCCGGCCCCCGACCTTGAAACCGCGCGCGTCGGGCAGCCAGAAGCTCCGCGCCAGCACCCGCTCCTCGTCGTCATCCTGGTCGACCGGGTCGCCGGCCGCCCTGGTCAGCAGGACGTCGATCGGGGTGGTGGCGAGCCGTTCGCGAGCCGGCCCGTCGAGCGCCTCGACCACCCGGCGGAAGCGCTCGGGCAGGCGGATGCGCTCGGTGACCTTGACGCCGGGGACGCCGATCTCGGAGAAGCCGACCGCGTTGAGGCCGGGGCCGCCCCTGACCCCGGTGATCTCCACCCGCAGGCTGGCGGCGTCGGTCTCGGGTACCGGCACGGTGACCTCTGGCTGGTCGGGCACCTCGGCGTCGACCGAGCGGCCGTTGAGCCGCACCCGGACCGAGCTGATCCGCACCGGGTCGGTCCGCAGCGGGCGGAGCACCAGCTTGGAGATCCGCACCACGCGGCCGAACTCGATGGCGATCGACTGGCCGACGGCGGTGCCGAACCCGCCGGTGACCCAGGCCGTGCGCTGGTCGCCGTCGAAGGCGTAGACCGGCTTGTCCCTCGGTGCCAGCCCGAAGGCCGTGCCCGAGCTGGTCGCGCTGACCGCGCGGGCGCCCTCCAGCTCGCTGACGCTCTGCGCGGCCGGCTCGTCGAACAGGTTGAGCGACGCGCCCTGGTTGGCGACCGGCTCGTCGGCCCGCAGGGTGGGCGAGTACGACTGGCCTGTCCGGTGGATCTCCCAGGAACGGCGGCGTCCGGTGTCGGTGAGGACGACGCGGGCGCCGTCGTCAAGGGCGACGGCGGCTTCGTCGGCGGTTGCCGCGCCGAGGAGGCGGACGGCCGGCTGGCCGGCGAGCAGGCCCTGGCCGGCCAGTGCCGGGAGGGCGAAGTTGTCGCCGTCCACCAGCAGCGTGCCGGCGCTGGGCTCGGTGCGCATGACCGGGCGGGCGTCGGTCACGCTGAAACGCTCCAGCGGGGAGAGCCCCGCATCGCCCGGAGCGGCGCCCTGCCCGGCGACCGTGTACTGCCCGGCCTGGCCGTAGACCGCGCCCTGCCTGAGCCCAGGGTCCCTACGGAGGGTGCCCTCCAGCGCCGACGGCCGCGGGCCGCCGACCGCCTCCCAGCGTGTGTCGTAGCGGGCCAGCACCTCGCCGGCACCCAGGTAGCGGGCCATGGCGCTGACCGTGCCTCCATCGGGCGCCCCCGCGTCCAGCGCGGTGTCGAGGGCGGCCATGTAGTTGCCCTGGGCGGCAGAGCCGTTGGGCACGGTGACCCGCACCGCCGAGGGTCGGCGGAGCAGCGACTCGTTGAGGTCGTCAGGGCCGTTCAGGCCCCAGCGGTAGTCGGAGAGGACCTGCCCGGGCACCAGCAGCACGCGGCTCGTGGCCGGGCCGGCGTCAAGGTCGCGGGCGGCCTGGAGCCAGTAGTCGGGGATGCGGAAGCGGAGCAGGTTCAGCCCGCCCGTCCAGACCGGCAACACCGCCAGTGCCAGCAGGAGCACGCCGGCGGCGCCGACCACCGCCCGGACCTGCCGGCGCACGCCCGGCCTGGTGGCCAGCTCGTTCGCACCGAGGGCGATCAGCAGGGTGAGCGCCAGCGCCACCAGGCCGCCGGCCTTGTTGGTGGTGCGGAACGCGATCGCCCCCGGAACCCGCTCGAACGCGATCTCCAGCAAGCGGCCGAAGGGCGAGACCGCTCCGCCTCCGAAGAGCCCGACCATCACCGGTGCGCCCACGGCCAGCAGGTACGCGGCCAGGACCCTGGCGCGGTGGCGGGCGTACAGCGCGGCCCCGGCGGCCACCGCGGGCAGGGCGAACGACGCCACCACCACCAGCGGGTTGGTCAGATAGCCGACCAGGCCCGGCAGGAAGGGCTGGTCGCCGGATCGGCCGTACAGGGTCCAGAGGCCGAGCAGGCGCACGGTCTCCGCCCACGAGGACGGCCCGGCCACGTCGCGCGGGGCCTCGGTCGCACCGGCGATGCCGGCGGCGGTCGCGCTGGCCAGCAGGGCCGGGACCAGCCAGTAGAGCGACACGAGCAGGCTGAGGGCGAGGCAGCGGCCGCATGAGCTGGCCAGCTGACGCCACGGCAGACCGTTCACGTGGCGCTCGAAGGCCAGCCAGCACGGGACGGCGAGCAGCATGAACAGGGCCACCACGCCAGCGTTCATCCCGCTCGACGCGAAGAAGGCGAGCGCGAACGCGGCCGGCCAGCGCCACGAGCGGGGCTCGTGGGCGCTGCGGCCGAGGGCGAGGAGCAGCCAGGGCAGCAGCGCGTACGGCAGCAGCACCGGGGTGGTAGCGCCGGCCACCACCACGTACGGGTTGACCACGTACAGGACGGCCGCGACCACCCGCCCGGCGCGCAGCGAGGCCGCCACCGGGGAGCCACCGCCCCGCCCTTCGAGCCTTCCGGCGGCCGCGCGCTGGAACAGGCGGGCGGCGCCGACGCCGGCGACCAGCAGGAGCAGGGCGCGCCAGAGACGGATGGCGAGCCAGGGCTCGACCCCGAGGGAGCGGATGACCAGCACGACCAGTGCGGCCGGGGCGAGCCCCGCGTCGAAGTTCGGCTGCCCCAGGTACGGGTTGGGCCGCCAGGTCGAGAGCGCCTCCCGAAGCGTCCCCAGCGGGTCGAGGTAGAGGTGCGGCTTGGTGTCGGGGGCGAGCATCCCCCGGTCGGTGAGCAGCAGCACGCTGAGCACCAGACCGGCAAGCACCAGGTAGGCGGCCGGCTCGGCGAGGCCGCCTTGGCGCCAGCGCGCCAGGCCGCGCCGCGCCGCCGCGGTGACGCCCGGCCTGGCGATCAGGGCCTGCTGCTTCACGGCGCCGCTCCCTCGACCCGCCCGCCGCCGGGCGCGACCCGTCCGCGCTCCAGCAGCCAGCCCGCGACCAGCAGCGCGGCGGCGACCGTCAGGGTGACCGTGACGATCTCGGTGACGGAGCCGTGCAGGACGGTGGTGACCACCGCCACCTCGACACCGACCGCGGCCACCAGCAGCCAGGTGAGGCGCGAGTCGGCGCTGGCGATGCCGGAGAAGAGCACCAGCTGGACCAGGGCCAGGCAGGTGCCGAGCGCGGCGAACAGCGGCAGCGCCGGGCCGACGGCCAGATAGGACCGGCCGAAGGACACGCTGGCCGCCAGGTGCGGCGCTGCTGCCGCCGCCACCACCAGCAGGGCGCCGAACCCGGCCACGCAGGCGGCCGAGCGTGCCAGCAGGCGCCTGCGGGCACCGGAGGTGACCAGCCTGGGGAAGACCATCAGCACCACCACCTGGGGCGCCCAGTAGGCGATCTTGGCGACCACCGCCCCGGCCGCGTACAGCCCGGAGGCGTCGGCCGCCAAGTGGTGGCGGGCCAGCAGCACGTCGACGTTGGCCAGGACGAACAGGCCGAGGATCGCGGTGGTCGCCCCGGCCACCTCGCGCCCCAGCCCGCGCGGCAGCGGCCGCATCCACGACCGGCCGCGACCTGGTGACGGCGGACCGGCGAGGCCCGGCCGGACCCAGACGACGGCGAGCAGCACGGCGGCGAGCGAGCCGAGCGAGACCGCGGCGATCGCGCCCTCCACCCCGGCTCCCAGCGCCACCAGCCCGACACCGGCGGCGAGCTTGCCGGCGGCGGCGGCCAGCAGCACCCAGGCAAGGGCGGCGAAGCGCTCCCGGCCCTGCAGCATGCCCTGCACCGCCGCGAGCGCCGGCAGCGGCGCCACCGACGCGGCCAGCCACAACGCCGGCGCGGCCGAGCCGAGACGGAGGTAGGCGGCCAGCAGCGGGCTCGCCGCCGCCACCAGCGCACCGAGGGCCAGCCCGGCGCCGACCACGCCGGCCAGCGTGGCGGTCCACAGCTCGGCGAGGGCGTGCTGGTCGCGGACGCGCAGCGCCGTGTGCCTGGCGACCACGACCTGCAGGGCTAGACCGGGCACCGAGGCGATCAGCGCGAGGGCGAGCAGCGCGCCGAGGGCACCGTAGCCGGCGGGGCCGAGCAGGCGGGCCATCACCACGTTGTAGACGTAGTTGAGCCCGTTGCCCACCGCCATCAGCGGCGCCACCAGGAGACCGGCGCGGAGCAGCGAGCCGGGGGCGAACCGCTGGGCGGGCACGGCCGCACCGGGCGCGGGTACGGGTGGCCTGGCGGCGCTCACCAGGCCCAGGCCCTCACCGTTGCACCGGTGGGCGCGGGAAGGACGGCAGGGGACAGCATCGCTCCGGTCCAGACGTGATGCCCGTGGCGGTCCGCCCGGTCGCGGACTCCCGGGGCATGGCGGCGACCTACCGGTCGGTAAGTTGGCGGTTAGTGTAAGTGTTCTCAGAAGGAATGTTTGTGTAGTGTTCGGCGCACGTTCACAGTCTCTCGCGGCACGAACCAGGCTGGAGGATTCCGGTGGGCCGTCGCGCTGGCTTCGCGCTCGTTTTCGTCGGGTTGTTCCTGCTGTTCTTCGCGCTGCTGGTGCGCTTCTACGCCTACCCGCGGCTGCAGAAGGCCCCGCTGGACCAGTACTCCAAGCCGGTCGCGGTGGGCTCGGGCACCTACTTCAACCGTGCGCAGCTCAAGGAGGTCCAGGGCGCCCAGCTGCAGAACATCCGCGTGGTGCGGGGCGACGTGCGGGCGGGCTCATCGGATACGGCGGTGTGGGACAGCTTCAACTCCACCACCGACCTGTCCGACGGTGGGGTGATCACGGCCAGCCAGGAGCGGGCCGCGTTCGACCGGGTCAACGCCATGCCCAAGCAGTGCTGTGGTGAGAACCCGCCGCACCAGGGCCTGATCTTCAAGTTCCCCTTCAATACCAAGAAGGAGACCTACCCGTTCTGGGACTTCACCGCCAAGAAGGAATTCCCAGCCCGGTTCATCGACGAGGAGAAGCTGCTCGGGCTCACCGTCTACAAGTTCGAGCAGCACATCAGCGACGTCCAGACCGACTCGATCGAGATCAGCGGCGAGATGGCCGGCGAGCCGGACCAGCAGACCGTGACCGCGTTCGTGATCTACGGCAACACCAAGACCCTCTGGGTCGAGCCCCGCACCGGCCAGATCGTCAAGGCCGCGCAAGACGTCGACCAGGTGCTCCAGACCCCGGCGGGCAAGCAGGTCCTGACGGTGGTCGACGCCAGCCTCACCTACGACGACGCCACCGTGCGGGACTTCGTGAGCGACGCCAAGAGCAACATCTCCCAGCTCAACCTGCTGAGCGTCACCCTGCCGCTCGGCGGGGCGATCCTCGGCATCCTGCTGCTGATCGGCGGCCTGGTGGCCGCCGCGCGGCCGCCGGGGCGGCGGGTCGCCTCGGCCGGAGCGCCGCGGCGTGAGGCCGGAGCGGTCTGACCGTCGCGCGGGACCTTCCCGAGCCGGCCGCCGTCACCGACGGCCAGGCGGGCGGACGGCTCGGCGGCCTCCCCGCCGTCGTGGTCGGCCTGGCCGCTCTGCTGATCCTGGCGCCGCTGCTCCTCCCCGGGTACGTGCTCACCTACGACATGGTGTTCGTGCCCCGGCCGGCCCTCACCCGGGAGTTGCTCGGGCTCGGCACCTCGGTGGCCCGCGCGGTGCCGAGCGACCTGCTGGTCGCCCTCGCCAGCCGCGCGCTCCCCGCCGACTGGGTGCAGAAGCTCGTGCTCGCCGGCATCCTCGCCGGCGCCGGCCTGGGCGCGGCGCGCCTCGCCCCCACCGGCCTGCCCGCCGGGCGCGCCGCCGCCGGCGTGCTCTACGTGTGGAACGCGTTCGTCTACGAGCGCCTGCTGATGGGGCACTGGGCACTGCTGGTCTCCTACGCCGCCCTGCCCTGGGTGGTCCTGGCGGCGGCCGCCTACCGCGGCGACGGCGCGGAGGGAACCAGCGGCGCGGCGACGGCGCGCCGGTGGACCGGACCGCCCTCCCTCCGCCGGCTCGCGGCGGCCCTGGCCGTCGCCGCGGTCAGCCCGCCGGGCGGGGTCATCGCCAGCGTCCTCGCCCTGCTCGTGGCCGGCTTTCCCGGCCGCCGGCGCCGCCCCGCCTCGATGCGCCGCCTCGCCCTGGTGGGCGGCGTGGCACTGGTGCTGAACGCACCCTGGTGGGTGCCGAGCGTGCTCCACCCGGGCGGCGTGCCGGTCCGGCCGGTCGGGGTCGCCGCGTTCGCCTCCCGCCCGGACGGGCCGCTGGGGACGGTGGGGAGCCTGGTCACCCTCGGCGGCATCTGGAACGCGAACGTGGTCCCACCCGGCCGTGACTCGCTCCTGTGGCTGCCCGCATTCGCCCTGGTGGTCGTGGTGGCCGCGGTCGGCTGGCGGCGCTGCGTCGCCGCCGGCCGCCTCGACGGCGGCGCGGTTGGAGGCCTCCTTGCCGCCGCCGGGATCGGCCTCCTGGTGGCCGCGGCCGGCGCGCTGCCCGGGCTGGACCAGGGCCTGAGGCTGGTGGTCGAGCACGTGCCAGGTGGCGGTCTGCTGCGGGACGGGCAGAAGTTCGTCGCCCCGCTGGCGGTGGCGCTCGCCGCCGGCTTCGGCGCCGGGGTCGAGTGGCTCGCCGGCCTGCTGGCCACCCCGGCCCGCCGCCGGGTGGCCGCCTGCCTGCTGGTCGCCATCCCGCTCCTGCTCCTGCCGACGCTCGCCTGGGGTGCCTGGGGCCGCCTGGGGGTGGCCCGCTACCCCGCCTCCTGGGCCGAGGCCAGGGCGGCGGTCACCGCCGACCGGGTGCCCGGCGGGCTGCTGGTGCTCCCCTGGCACCTGTACGTCGGTTTCCCGTGGAACCACGACCGGGTGGTCCTGCAGCCCGCCCAGCGGTACTTCCCGCGCCGGGTGGTGACCAACGACGACCTGGAGCTGCGCGGGCTCACCGTGCCAGGCGAGGACCCCTGGTCGCCGCGGCTGGCGCCGCTGGTGCTCGGCAGCGGGCCGCTGGCCCCGGCCGTGCCGCCGGCCGGGGTGCGCTGGGTGCTGGTCGAGAAGATCGGCCCGTGGTCGGCCTACCCGCCGCGCCTGGCCGGTGCCGAGCTGATCCTCGACCGTGGAGACCTCGCCCTGTACCGCGGGCCGCCGCCGCGACCGGTGGAGCTGCCCGCCGCGCCCGCCGCTCCGGTGCTGGCGGCCGACGTGGTGGCGCTGGCGCTGCTCGGCTGGATCGCGGCCGGCCCCGTGGCGTCGCTCCGGCGGCGGCTGATAGAGTCCCGAAATTCCGAAGGGGGAATTCACGGATGAGTGGCATCCCGCTCCGCGTGTTCCTGGGTCTCGCCGCGGTCGCCCTGGTGCTCGCGGCCGTCGCCTCGCTCGTGCTGGTGACCAGCCAGTCGCCCAGCCAGGTGTCCAAAGAGCTGATCGTCTACGGCAACCGCTGAGGCGCGGTCGTACGATACCTGCGATCGATCCGCCGGTTCCGATCGGAACCGGCGCTACGCCACCGTCCTGCCGATGGTCTCACCGACCGGCTCGGCCCCGACCTGGCCGGTGCGAGCCCTGGAAGTGGCCTCGTCGAGCACCTCGGCGAACGCTTCGGCAGCAGCCGGCCAGGTGAAACGGGCGGCGCGGGTGCGGGCGGCGGCGCCGAGACGGTCACGTAGTCCGGGGTCGCCAAGCACCCGGGCGAGCTGCCGCCCGAGTTCCTCAGTGTCGTCGGCGAGCAGGCCGGTGACCTCGTCGACGATCGACTCGGCCAGCCCGCCGGCCGCGCGGAACCCGACCGCGGGAGTGCCGTGGCCGGCCGCCTCGAGCACCGCCAGCCCCCACCCCTCCTTCAGCGAGGGCATCGCCAGCACCCAGGACTGGGCCAGCAGGGCGTCCTTGAGCTGGTCGTCCACGTAGCCGAGCAGGTGCACGGCGTCGTTCATGCCGAGCCAGCTCACCGCCAGCCGCACCCGCGCCTCCCACCAGCCCTGGCCGGCAACGAAGACCTGCAGGTCCGGGACTGTCTCGCGGATCCGGGCGGCGGCTGCCAGCGCCAGCTCGACCCGCTTGTGGGGCACCAGCCGGCCGAGGATGCAGATCGACGGGAACGGCGACCGGGCGCCGAGGCCGGCGGGGATCGGCACCTCGGTGCCGTTGCGCACGATCCGGATGGACGCCGCCCGCACGCCGAGACCGATCAGCTCGCGGCGGGTGCTCCCGGACACGGTCACGTAGTGGCAGCGCCGGTACAGCAGCGGGGCCAGGCGGGACTCGACCCACCAGCCGAGCCGCGCGAGCGGGGCGGGGAACAGCACCTGCCACTGCTCGCGATGGACATGGTGGCAGAGGACCACCACCGGACGGCGGGTGTAGAGGGTGGAGAAGAACGGCAGGCCGTTCTGCACGTCGACGACCACCTCGTGCGGGCCGAGCCGGCCGCCGAGGTGGAGCAGGAACGCCCACAGGTAGACGGTGAGGCGCGAGCCCCTGCGCAGGATCCGGACGCCGTCGCGGTGCTCCTCGCGGGGCGCGCCCGGCCAGCCGGCGCAGACCATGGTGACCGGCCGGCCCTGCGCGGCGAGGCCGGCGGCGATGCGTTCGACGTAGAGCTCGGAGCCGCCGCCCTCCGGGTTGCTGGTGTCGCGCCAGTTGAGGAAGACCACGCCGCCGCGGCGGCGGTCATGGCCGCCGGCACCGTTGCCGGTTGGGCCGGGGGTCGAAGCGTGAGGGAAGCGCATCAGGCGGCGAACCTATCCCACTAAGTCCCGGCTTCCTGCTTCGTCCGGGGTTGTCGGGGATGGAAGTTACCGGATGGTTACTTAGGAGGCGAGCCGATCCAGCCGTTGTGACTGGATTATCAGGAACGGCGGGTGCCCGAGGCGTTGACCAGCGCCGCGCGGTCTGACCAGAGTCTCGGACATGGACCTGAACGAGCTGCAGCGGAACTGGGACGCGCTCGGGCGCGCCGACCCGCTCTGGGCGATCAAGTTCGACCCGGGCAAGAAGGGCAACCGCTGGGACCAGGAGGAGTTCTTCCGCACCGGTGAGCGCGAGGTCGCCGAGCTGGATGCCTGGCTGGGCGGGCTCGGCCTGGCCCGGCGGCGCGGGCGCGCCCTGGACTTCGGCTGCGGCGTCGGCCGGCTCACCCAGGCACTGGCCGGGCGCTTCGACGAGGTCGACGGCGTCGACATCGCGCCGTCCATGATCGAGCTGGCCGAGCGGCTGGACCGCAGCGGTGGCCGCTGCCACTACCACCTCAGCGCCGCCGCCGACCTGGCCATCTTCGGTGACGACCGCTTCGACCTGGTCTGCTCGCTCCTGGTCCTGCAGCACGTCGAGGCCGGTTACGCCCGTGGCTACCTGCGCGAGTTCCTGCGCGTCCTGCGCCCTGGAGGGGTGCTGGTGGCCGGCCTGCCCAGCCACCCGGCGGCCACCCTGCGCGGCCTGGCCTTCGCCGCCCTGCCCAACCGGGTGCTCAACCTGTACCGCCGGCGCCGCTACGGCTACCAGGGCGTGATGGAGCTCCACGGTCTGCGCCGGGCCGAGGTGGTCGAGCTGCTGGAGTCGGCCGGCGGCGAGGTCGTCGCGGTGGTCGAGGAGCCCGCGCTGGGCGCGGACTGGCATGCCTTCCGGTACTGCGCGGTCAAGCGCGCCGCGGCACCCAAGTAGCACCGAACCGGCAATAGTCCCTTCGGGCTGGTCGTAATTGACCGTTGCAGCCGCCGTGACAAGCCTTTATAAGCGAGCATGGCGACCGGCCGGTTCCGGTCGTGGGCTCTCGGGGGCCGAGGGGGGTGACGCGACATCGCGCGCGTGTGCCCTCGAAGCTCCGGACACGAGCCGACCCGCCCCGCGGGCCTGGGTCATGTCCCCGGAACCGGCGGCCGGTCGCTTTCATGCCGACGCGCAACCACCGTTCCATGGCGCTCCCGTGGCCGCCGGCCATGGGTTGACGGGGTCGCCGCAACGGTGCCACCTTCGAAGCAGACAGCGGCATCCGCGCAGCAACGGGCGGACAGCCCGACCCGTCGCAGCCGCGTGCCGTCTTGGATCGAAGGGAGCCCGGCATGCGTGAGGCCGTCATCGTCGAAGCGGTTCGGACCCCGGTGGGCCGTCGAGGGGGTGGCTTCGCCGGGCTGCACGCGGTCGACCTGGGGGCGGCCCCCCTGCGGGCCCTGATCGACCGGACCGGCATCGACCCGCTCCGGGTCGACGACCTGATCTTCGGCTGCGTCTCGCAGGTGGGGGAGCAGTCGGTGAACGTCGCCCGCAGCGCCTGGCTCGCCGCCGGCCTGCCCGAGGAGGTGCCCGCCACCACCATCGACCGCCAGTGCGGCTCGTCCCAGCAGGCCGCCCACTTCGCCGCCCAGGGCGTGATGGCCGGCGTCTACGACCTGGTGGTGGCCGGCGGCGTGGAGAACATGACCCGGGTGCCGATGGGCTCCTCCATGGCGGCCCCGGGCGTGCCGTTCGGGCCCACCATGCACGCGCGCTACCAGGGACGGCTGGTGCCGCAGGGCATCTCGGCCGAGCTGATCGCCGAGAAGTGGGGCCTGACCCGCTCCGAGCAGGACGCCTTCTCGCTCCGCTCGCACCAGCGGGCCGCCGCCGCCCAGGACGCCGGCCGCTTCGACGCCCAGCTGGTGGCGGTCGAGGTGCCCGGCGCCGACGGGGCCAGCACCTGGGTGCGGGCCGACGAGGGGGTGCGCCGCGACACCTCGGCCGAGAAGCTCGCCTCGCTCAAGCCCGCGTTCCGGCCCGACGGCATGGTCACCGCCGGCAACTCCAGCCAGATTTCCGACGGTGCCGCCGCCCTGCTGGTGGCCGGGCGGGAGGTGGCCGAGGCGCTGGGCCTGCGCCCGCGCGCCCGCTTCGTCAGCTTCGCCCTGGCCGGCGTCGACCCGGTGACCATGCTCACCGGTCCCATCCCGGCCACCGAGAAGGCGCTCGCCAAGGCCGGCCTGACGCTTGCCCAGCTGGACGTGATCGAGATCAACGAGGCTTTCGCCAGCGTGGTGCTCGCCTGGGGCCGCGAGGTCGACCCGGACTGGTCGAAGGTCAACCCCAACGGGGGCGCCGTCGCCCTCGGCCACCCGCTCGGCGCCTCCGGCGCCCGCCTCATGACCGACCTGCTCGCCGAGCTGGAGCGCCGCGGGGGGCGGTACGGGCTGCAGGTGATGTGCGAGGGCGGCGGCATGGCCAACGCCACCGTGATCGAGCGACTGCCCCGCAGGCAGGGCGACTGATAGGGCTCGGCGGGCGGACGGGGGACCGTCGGGGCGGTAGCATCAGCCGGAGATGTCCAGCCGTACCAAGCTGCTGCTCGGGCTGCTCGCCGTCGGCGTCGCGGCCCTGCTGCTGCTCGCCCGGCAGAGCGACGTGCTGGTGGCCCTGATCATCGGCGTGGTGGTGCTGCTCACCGGCCGGGCGGTGTTCCGCGGCTACAACGTCACCAAGGGCCCGGTCGGTCCGCCCGAGGACGTGGTCGAGTCCGGCACGCTGCTGGTGTTCGCCTGCGAGGTCTGCGGGGAGCAACTGGTGCTGCTGCGCAAGGGCACCGACGTGCCGCCGCGGCACTGCGCGGAGGCGATGGTGCTCCGCCGCATCCCAACCCCCGGGCAGGGCGTCAGCCCGAACTGACTGGATGCGCCGGCTCGGCAGGTCGGTCAGTCGCCGTCGGCGATCCGCTCGGCCCGGTCCCGCAGGGCGCGGAAGTCCTTCCTTGGGCGGTCGTCAGGCACCAGCGCGTCGGTGCCCTTGAAGCCCCAGCCCTGGTAGCGGACCCCCACCCGGGAGAAGCGCTTGCGCAGCTCACCGCCGCAGGCCTCGCACGGCCCAGGGGCGTCGCTGCCCATCGGCTGCAGGTGCTCCTCGGTGGCGCCGCAGGCGCGGCAGCGGTACTCGTAGACCGGCATTCGGCGTGGCTCCGTGGACCCGGTGCGTCTGCCCGTTCCGGCTCCGTCCGGTGGATTCCGGGCGGCTGTCCACAGGGTTGTCCCCAGCTGGGGATGAATGACAGGGGTGTAGTTCGGCAGCTCAGCCGGGTGGCCGGCTCAGGTCCAGCGGGTTGCCAACAGCAGGCCGGCGACCACCGGCGTGAAGCCGATCGCCAGGTTGATCGCGTTGAGGTCGCGCAGCGGCCCGGGCAGCAGATCGATGTAGTACAACAGGATGTAGATGAGTCCGACGACCAGACAGATGACGATGGTGGGCCCGACCCAGGGCGCCGACGGCTTCGGCCTGGGCCGGGGCGGTGGCTGATAGCGCCGCCGCTTGGAGCGGGATTTCGGCATCGTGATGGATCCCTTCGGGTGGTTGCGGGGACGCGCCCTTGGGTCGTCCCGGGGCTACGCAACGACCTCGGACGATCGTATCGCCACGGCGCGGCCCGCGCCGAGGCGTGCCCGCGCGGCCCTGCTCGCGCTCACCCTCATGGTGGTCCTGGCCGCCTGCACGCCCGACCGTCCCGCCGCCACCACCCGGAGCGGTGACGGAGCGCCGGCGCTCGGCGCCCAGCCACTGGTCGAGCGGAGTGCCGAGCAGTTCACGGCCGACCTCGCCAAGCTCGAGGGCCGCGTCGTGGTGGTCAACTTCTGGGCCAGCTGGTGCGTGCCGTGCCGCACCGAGCTGCCCGACCTCCAGAAGGTGAGCGGTGAGTTCGCCGGGCAGCCCGTCACGTTCGTCGGGGTGGACGCCTCGGACGAGCGCGGCGCCGCGGCCAAGCTGCTCGGCCGCACCGGGGTGACCTACGCGACGGTGTACGACCGGCAGGGCATCTACGGAGGCATCGCCAGCCGCTGGTCGGTGACCGGGCTGCCGCAGACCTGGTTCGTGGCCAAGGACGGCAGCCGCTCGCTCCGCGTCCCCAGACAGATCTCCGCCGAGGAGCTCCGCGCCAACGTCAAGCGCCTGCTCGCCACCGGCTGACGTAGGCGCGGTCGCGGAACCACCGCCTGGATTCCGTGGTTGTTTCGTGGTAGGCAGAGACACTCAGGGCCGTCCCCCTGCCCGCGGGTACCATGGTGCACCGGCCCGCAACGGCCTGGCGGCCTGGAGGTGGCGATGCGGAGGTTCTTGCGCGGCACGGGCTGGTCGCTGATCGGGCTCGGATGCTTCGTCCTCTACTTCCTCGTGTACCAACTGGTGGGGACGAACGCGTCGGCCGACAACGAGCAGAGCTCGCTGCGCAACGAGCTCGAACGCAACTGGACCTCCCAGGCCGGCGTCCCGGCCACCAACCGCCCCGAGACCACCTCCGGCAAGGCCATCCCGGTCGGCAGGGGCATCGCGCTCATCCAGATCCCCAAGATCAAGGTCGAGAAGGTCGTGGTCCAAGGGGTGAGCCGCGCCGACCTGAAGAAGGGCCCCGGCCACGTGCCGAGCACGGTGATGCCAGGGCAGGCGGGCACGTTCGCGGTGTCCGGCCACCGCACCACCTATGGCGCGCCCTTCTTCCGGCTGAACGAGCTGGGCAAGGGCGACATCATCACGGTGATCGGCCGGACCACGATCTCCACCTACAGCGTGACCGCGACCAGGGTCGTCCGCCCGACCGACACCGCGGTGCTCAACAACGTGCGCGGCGGTGACGGCAAGATCAAGCCCACCATCGTCCTCACCACCTGCCACCCGCGGTTCTCGGCCAAGCAGCGGTTGATCGTGTTCGGCGACCTGGTGGCCGAAGTTCCAAACAACGGTACAGTGGCGGCATGAGCGGCAGGCCCGACGATTGGGCAGCAGGGGGCAGGCGCGTCGGTCAGCCGGAAGGTCGGCGAACCCGCCGATCCGACGGACGCCACGCCCGACCTCGCCGCTCCGAGGCCGACGACGCCCCCGAGCTGAACCTGCCCGACCTGGACGACGACAACGATCCCACCACGCTGGCGGAGGATGCCCAGTGGGCCGCCAAGCTCCGCCCGGGACGGGCCCCAGGAACCGGCGATACCGGCCCGATCACCGCGGAGACCGCCGCCGACAGCTCGCCGGCGCCGCCGAGCCGGAGCACCGGTGCCGCCTGGGACGATCCCGCCTCCACCACCGGCTCCTGGCAGGCGCCCGCCGGACCGGCCACCGGCGACCCATGGAGCTCCGCACCGTCCGACGGTACCGGTGAGATCTGGGCAGGCTCGCCGAGCGAGAGCACCGGCGACCCCTGGGCGCCGTCGTCCGCGTCCCCGCCGGCTGCCAACCCTTGGTCCAGCTCCCCTGACATGATGGAGTCAGGCACCGGCGAATGGTCACCCGGGATCGCCGCCGCCGGCCGTCAGCCCGGCCAGCGGCTCTCCGACCTGCGCTACGAACGACCCACGGCGCCCGAGGCGGGCGCCGGCCACGAACCGGCGACCGGCTCGTGGAGCCTCGATCCCGACGCGACCGGCAGCTGGCAGCCGGAGACCGCGTGGTCGCCGGAGCCGGCCGCGCGCCCGTCCTGGGAGGAACCGCCGGCCGCGACCCCGCCCGGGCGGCCCTACCAGGCCCCGCCCGCGCCGGAACCACCCCCGGCCAGGCCATGGGAGCCGCCGCTCCCGCGACGACCGACGCCGCCCCCGCCGGTGCCGGCCTCGACCGAACCCGACTTCGGCTCGATCTTCAGCGACCTGGCACAGGAGCGGCAGGCTGAGGCGGCAAGCCAGGCTGCCCCGGCCCAGCCCGACTCCGCGCTGCACCACGAGGACCCGGCGGTGCAGGCCGCCCACCTGGAGGCCCGCCGCCTGATCGAGCACGCGACCGGGCAGCTCTTCCAGTCCGACCCGGCCATGCTCTGGGAGCAGGACGAGCCGCCGAGCACCCGCGCCGACGAGATCGCCGAGCCCGCGGTCAACTACGGCACGGCGTCGCCCGGCAGCCTGCCGCGCACCGACCCGGGCGGCGGCGTCGGCTCGCCGTCCTCGTTCAGCCCGGGTTCCGGCTCCACCGGTGGCGGGTACGGCCCGTCAGACCCCGGCGGGTACGGCCTGCCGCCCGGCGCGGGCGGCGGCGCCGGCCACGGCACCCCGGGCTCGTACGGCGCACCGGCAACCTCGCCCGGCTGGAGCGATCCGCTGCCGCCGCCACCGGTCCCGGACGCCGCAACGCCCTACGGCGCGGCGGCGTCGTTCGCCCCGCCCGGCTCCGCGCCGGCGGATCTCGGTGGAACTCCCCCGCCAGCGCCGGGCCGCGCGCTGTCGCCGGCGCACGGCCGTAACCGGTCCGCCGACGACAGCGACGGGTCCGGCAGCGGGCTTTGGGCGCCCGACCGCCGTGCCGATGAAGACGACACCGGAGGAGTCGGCTGGCTCTGGTCGGTGGAGGACCACGGGGCCAGCCCGCAGGTTCCGAGGAGCTGGGTGCGGGAGATGCCGACCACGCAGACGCACGATGTCGACGGGCAGGCGAGGCCGATCGAGGGCCGCCGGATGCGCCAGCTCGAAAGCCGTGGCAGCGGCCGGCGGGTGCGCCACGCCAAGCGGTGGCCGGTCGTCATGGCCGTCGCGGCCTGGGTCGTGTTGTTCGCGGTGGTCTGCTGGCTCTACATCTTCCCCTGGCTGGAAGGCATCCTGCCGGAGAACTTCTAGCGACTGCCCCGCGGCGCACGGATTGTCCTCGTGGCGGGTGACAACGGATACTGCCTGGGGGTGCGGGGGCCGACGCCCATTCCGCCGCACGACCGGTCTTCGGCGCCCGGGAGGGAGACCAACCATGGCTGACGTCGCGACGCCCTGGCTCGACAGCTATCCTCCCGGCGTCCCCGAGCACGTCGAGGTACCCGCCGGCAACCTCGCCCGGCTCCTGGACGACGCCGCCCGCGATTTTCCCAGCGCGCCCGCGCTGCACTTCCAGGGCCGCACCGTCTCCTACGCCCAGCTCGCCGACCAGGCCTGGCGCTTCGCCGGGGCACTGGCCGGGCTCGGCGTCGGCAAGGGCACCAAGGTCGGCCTGGTGCTGCCGAACTGCCCGCAGGCGGTGATCGCCTTCTTCGGCGCGCTCCGGCTGGGCGCGGTGGTGGTGCAGAACAACCCCCTCTACACCGAGCGGGAGCTCGGCCACCAGCTCAGCGACGCCGGCGTCGAGGTGGTGATCTGCCTCGACCTCGCCTACGAGCGGGTCAAGGCGGTACGCGCCCAGAGCGCCATCCGCGAGGTGGTGGTCACCTCGGTGCTCGACGAGCTGCCGGCGGTCAGGCGCGTGATCGCTCCGTACACCAGGAGAGGCAAGGCCGCCGCGGCGGCCATCGGCAAGGACGAGCCGGTGCGGCGCTGGCGCGACCTGGTCGCCAGCGCCACCACCCGGGCCGGCGAGGCCGAGGTCGACTCGGCCAGCGACCTCGCGTTGCTGCAGTACACCGGCGGGACCACCGGCCTCTCCAAGGGCGTCATGCTCAGCCACGGCAACCTCCGCGCCAACGTCGAGCAGGTCCGTGCCTGGTTCCCCGACGCCGACCCGGGGCGCGAGGTGATGATGGCCGTGCTCCCCTTCTTCCACGTCTACGGCCTCACCGTCTGCCTCCTGCTCGGCGTGCGCATCGGCGCCGCTCTGGTGGTGCTGCCGCGGTTCGACCTCGACCCGGTCATGGCGGCGGTCGACCGCCACCGGCCCACGCTGTTCCCTGGCGTGCCCACCATGTACGTCGCCATCAACAACGCGGTCGCCAAGGGCGGCCACGACCTCTCCAGCATCAAGGCCTGCCTGTCGGGTGCGGCGCCGCTCCCACTCGAGGTGGCCGAGCGCTTCGAGCGCTACTCGGGCGGGCGCCTGGTCGAGGGGTACGGCCTCTCCGAGTGCTCGCCGGTGGCGCTGGCCAACCCGATCTACGGCAAGCGCAAGGCGGGCACCATCGGCATGCCGTTGCCCGACACCGTGGCGCGGGTGGTCGACGCGGCCGACCCGGACCGCGCCGTTCCCACCGGCGAGCCGGGCGAGCTGGCCATCCAGGGTCCGCAGGTGATGCAGGGCTACTGGAACCGCGCCGAGGAGAGCGCCCAGGTGCTGCGGGGCGGCTGGCTGCTCACCGGTGACATGGCGGTCATGGACGGCGAAGGCTACTTCCAGATCGTCGACCGCAAGAAGGACCTGATCATCGCCGGCGGCTTCAACGTCTACCCTCGCGAGGTCGAGGAGGTGCTCTCCGAGCACCCCAAGATCGAGGAGGTGTGCGTGGCCGGGGTGCCCGACAGCTACCGGGGCGAGGTGGTCAAGGCGTTCGTGGTGCTGCGCCAGGGTGAGGAGGTGACCACGGAGGAGATCCGCAGCTTCGCCAAGGAGCGCCTGGCCGCCTACAAGGTGCCGCGGGCGGTCGAGTTCCGGGACGAGCTGCCCAAGACGCTGATCGGCAAGGTCCTGCGGCGTGCCCTGGTCGAGGAGGAGCGCGCCAAGGCCGAGGCCAAGGCCGGGGCGAAGCCCGAGTGAGCGGGCCAGGCGCCGGCCTGACGGTCCTGGTCGTCGACAACTACGACTCGTTCGTCTACAACCTCGTCCAGTACCTCGGCGAGCTGGGCGCGGACACGGTGGTGTGGCGCAACGACGCCGCCGGGGTCGACGAGGTCCGCCGCCTCGCCCCCGACGGGGTGCTGATCTCGCCAGGACCCGGGCACCCGCGCGACGCCGGCCTCTCCGTCGAGGTGGTCCGCGAGCTCGGCGACCAGCTGCCGGTCCTCGGCGTCTGCCTCGGCCACCAGGTGATCGGCCACGTCTACGGCGGCACGGTGGTGCACGCGCCTGAGCTGGTCCACGGCAAGACCTCGCCGATCCTGCACCGGGGCGCCGGCGTGCTGGCCGGCCTGCCGGTCCCGTTCGACGCGACCCGCTACCACTCGCTGGTGGTGGAGCGCGCCAGCCTGCCAGGCGCGCTGGAGGTCACCGGCGAGACCGGGACCGGGCTGGTGATGGCCGTGCGCCACCGCCACCACCCGGTCGAGGGAGTCCAGTTCCACCCCGAGTCCGTGCTCACCCGCTGCGGGCACCAGCTGCTGGCGAACTGGCTCGTGGCCCTGAGCCAGCAGCGTCCGGCGGCCTGACCGCTACCCGCCGCCGGTGGTCGACGTGGCCGCCGTGCTGGCGGTGGTCGGCGTCGTGGTCGGGGCGGTGGTCGGTGCGGTCGTCGGGGCGGTGGTCGGTGCGGTCGTGGGCGCGGTGGTCGGCGCGGTCGTGGGCGCGGTGGTCGCGGCGGTGGTCGGGGCGGTGGTCGGCGCCGGGGTGGTGACCGGCGGCGAGAACGACGTCACCGTCGGCGTGGTGGGCTGGTCGAGCAGGTCCCCGATCGCCCTCGCGCCGAAGTAGCCGATGGCGCCGGCCAGGGCCAGGCCGAGCAGGACCATGATCACCCAGCCGGCCGAGACGCGGCGCCCGCCTGGCTCGGCGTACTCGCCGTACTGGTACCCCGAGCCCATCGTGCCGCCGGGCGGGACCGTGCCGAGCATGGCCGTCTGCTGCGCGTCCTGACCGGTCGGGGTCCGGCCGAGCGCCACCGTCGGCGCCTCGCCGGGCGCGCCGGCGAGGACGTCCCTGCCCGCCTGCACCCGGTCGAGGTCCTGGCGGAACTCGACCGCGGTCTGGTAGCGCTCGTCGGGGTTCTTGGCCATCGCCTTCAGCACCACCGCCTCGAGGGCGGGGGTCACGTCCGGGTTGAGCTGCCGCGGCGGGGTGGGGTCTTCGCGGACGTGCCGGTAGGCGATCGCCACCGGCGTCGCCCCGGTGAACGGGACCACGCCGGTGAGCATCTCGTACAGGCAGCAGCCGAGGGAGTACAGGTCGCTGCGGAAGTCGACCGTCTGCCCCTGGGCCTGCTCGGGGGAGATGTACTGGGCGGTGCCGATCACCGCCGCCGTCTGGGTGATCGTCTCCGAGGTGGTCGCCCTGGCGATGCCGAAGTCCATCACCTTGACGGTCCCGTCCGGGGTGAGCATCACGTTGCCCGGCTTGACGTCCCGGTGGATCAGCCCGCGGGCGTGCGCCGCGGCCAGGGCGTTGCAGACGTCGGCGGCGATCTCGGCGACCCGCTCCGGCATGAGCGGCCCCTCGTTGCGGATCACGTCGCGGAGCGTCCGCCCCTCGACGTACTCCATCACGATGAAGTTGGTGCCGTCCTGCACGCCGGTGTCGTAGACCCCGACGATGTTGGGGTGGGACAGGCTCGCCGCGGCCTGGGCTTCGCGCTTGAAGCGCGCCAGGAAGGCCGGGTCGCGGGCGTACTGCGACAGCAGCACCTTGATGGCCACGCGGCGGGCGAGCAGGCGGTCGTGGCCCTCGTACACCTCGGCCATGCCGCCGGCCCCGAGCAGCCGCCCGACCTCGTACCGGTCGATGAGCACGTTGGGAGTCGTCGCCATCAGTTGTCATTGCCCCCCTGCTGGTTCCCGCCGCGCTGGCCGTCGCCGTCCTTACCGTTGCCTCCGCCCCGCTCGCCCTTGCCGACGGGGGCGAGGAGCAACCGCACGGTCGAGCCCCGGCGCGCGAGGCTACCCGGCCCTGGTCGCGTGCCGATCACGACGCCGTGGCGCTTCGGCGCTGACACGTTGAAGCCGAGCTTCGCGAGCGCGGCTCTGGCCTGCCCGTCCGACCGGCCGCGGACATCCGGAAGCCGCACCCGGTTGGCGGTCGCCGTGGCCGCGCCCGCGCCGCCGGTGCGGGGCGGGTCCACCTCCCGTGCGTCCCGGACGGTGAACCAGGCGAGCAGCGCCAGGGCGACGACGGCGAGCGCCCCCACCGCGCGGACCCACCTGCCCGCCCCGCCGGCCCGCCGGTAGCGGATCCGTGGCGGCGGCCCGACCGGCCGGGTCGTCCGCAGCGAGGCGGGGAGCGCCTGGGCGCGCACGGTCGGTGCCGAGGCGCCGGCGACGGCGGCGGGCCGTCGCCCCTCGACGGTCGCCCAGCGTGGCGGTGGGCTCGCGGCGATGACCGGCAGCACGTCGGTGGTCTCGCCCGCCCGCGGTGCCGCGGGTCCGGTGGGCCGGGCGTCGGCCAGCGCGTCCGCCATCGCCGTGGCCGATGCGAAGCGCTGTGCCGGTTCCTTCTGCATGGCCTTGAGGACGATCGCGGCCACCGTGCCAGGAAGGTCGGGCCGGACCGCGCGAGGGTTCGGGACCGGACCACAGATGTGCTGGGTCGCGAGCGCGACGGCGTTGTCGCCGCGGTACGGGGCCCGCCCGGTGACCATCTCGAACAGCACGCAGCCGAGGCCGTAGAGGTCGGCGGCCGGTCCCACCTGGTCGCCGCTGGCCTGCTCCGGAGCGACGTAGCTGGCGCTGCCGAGGATCGTGCCGGTACCGGTCAGGGTGGTGGCGGCCTGGGCGGCCTGCGCGATGCCGAAGTCGGTCACCTTGACCACCAGGGAGTGGTCGGGGCCGGTGGAGCCGGGCGGCAGCCCGGCCCCGATGCCGTTGCCGAGCAGGACGTTGGCCGGTTTGACGTCGCGGTGGACGAGGCCGTGGGCGTGGGCGGCGGCGAGCGCCCGGGCCACCTGCTCGGCCACCGCGAGCGCCTCGGGCCACGGCAGCGGGCCGGCGCGGGCCAGGCGCTCGGCGAGGTTCTCGCCCTCGACCAGTTCCATGACGATGAACGCCTGGCCGTCGCGCTCGCCGTAGTCGAACACGCCGGCGACGTTCGGGTGGGTCAGCGCGGCCGCGGCCCGCGCCTCCCGCCGGAAGCGCTCCACGAACGCCGGGTCGTCGGCCAGCTCCCGCCGGAGCAGCTTGACCGCGACCGGCCGGTCGAGCAGCCGGTCGACGGCGCGCCAGACCGCGCCCATGCCGCCGCTGGCGATGCGATGGTCGAGTTGGTAGCGGTCACCGAGCTGGACGGTGGTCACTGGCCGGCTCCCAGGTACCTCTCGATGACCGCCTTGGCGATCGGGGCGGCCACCTTGCCGCCGGTGGCCTCGCTGCCGAGGTCGCCGCCGTTCTCCACCACCACGGCGACCGCGATCGAACGCTCGCCCTGCTGGGCGAAGCCGATGAACCAGGCGTGGGGGTCGGCCCCCGCGGCGTTCTGCGCGGTGCCGGTCTTGCCGGACACCGCGACGCCGGGGATCCGTGCGGACTGCCCGGTGCCGTCCTGCACCACGCCGGTCATCATCTGCTTGACCTGCTCGGCCACGTTGTTAGGGATGACCTGCCCGAGCGACTCGCTGCCGAACGTCTTGACGGTCTTGCCCTCGTCGGAAATGACCCGGTCGACCACGCGCGGCGCCATGCGCGTGCCGCCGTTGGCGATGGTCGCCGCCACCGTGGCCATCTGCAGCGGGGTGACGCGGACGTCGCGCTGGCCGATGGCGCTCTGGGCGGTGGACGGCGCGTCCATCCTGGTCGGGATCGAACTGGTGGCCGAGCGGAGCTGGTAGGGGCTCCTCTCGTTGAGTCCGAACTTCTCGGCCTCGGCGGACAGCTTGCCGGGGCCGAGCCGGTTGCCGAGGGCGGCGAAGGTGGTGTTGCAGGAGATCTTGAGCGCGTCCGGGAGCGTGAGCGTGCCCGTCCCGCTGCAGCTCGAGCCGCCGAAGTTCCTGATGTCGGCCTGCGTCTGCGGCACGTCGTACACGGGCGGCGACGGCAGCTGCTCGGCCGGGCTGACGCCGTTCTCCAGCGCCGCGGAGGCGGTGACCACCTTGAAGGTCGACCCTGGCGGGTACAGGGCGTCGGTCGCCCGATTGAGCAGCGGCTGCCGGGGATCCTTGAGCAGCTGGTTCCAGGTGCGGCGGATCTGGGCCGAGTCGTGGCCGGACAGCGGGTTGGGGTCGTAGCGCGGGAAGGTGGTCATCGCCAGCACGGCCCCGGTCTTCGGCTCGAGCGCGACCACCGCGCCCTTGCGGCCGCCGAGCTGCCGCTCGGCGGTCTCCTGGGCGATCGGGTCAAGGGTGAGCACTAAGGTCCCGCCCGGGCTCGACCGGGCGGTGAACAGGTCCACCAGGTTCTGGGCGAACTGCTCCGGCGCCTTGCCGACCAGGTAGGTGTTGAACGTGTTCTCGGCCAGGCTGGAGCCGAACACCAGCGAATAGAAGCCGGTGACCATCCCGTAGCGCTGCCCCGACGGGTAGCGCCGCTGGAACTTCAGGCGGTCCGGCGTGGCCACCGAGACGGCTACCGGCTGGCCGTCGGCCAGGACCATCTTGCCGCGCTCCAGCGAGTACTCCTTGAAGAGCTTGCGGGCGTTGCGGGAGTCGTTGGCCAGCCGGTCGCTCGCGATCACCTGCCAGTAGAGCGGTGCCGAGAACATCAGCAGGAACAGGACCAGCACGAACACGGCGACCCGGCGGATCTGGCGGTTCATCGGGCGACGGTCACCTCCCCGATGCCCCCGGCCGCGACCGGTTCGGGCTCAGGCGCCCGCGCCGGCGCCGGCGCGCTCTCGTGGGAGATGCGGCAGAGCAGCGCGATCAGGGCGTAGTTGGCCACCAGGCTCGACCCGCCGTAGCTGACGAACGGCAGGGTGATGCCGGTCAGCGGGATCAACCGCGTCACCCCGCCGACGATCACGAAGACCTGCAGGGCGAAGCTGGCGATCAGCCCGATGGTGAGCAGCTTGCCGAAGTCGTCGTTGGCGGCCAGCGCGATCCGCAGGCCGCGGAAGACCATCAGCATGTAGACCAGCAGGAGCGCCGTGACCCCCATCAGCCCGAGCTCCTCGCCGAACGCGTCGAAGATGAAGTCGGTGGAGGCGAACGGGATCTCGCTGGGGTTGCCCTGGTTCCAGCCCTCCCCGAGGATCCCGCCGGTGGCCAGCGAGAACAGGCCCTGCGCCAGCTGGAAGCCGGCCTTGTTGTAGTACTTCCACGGGTCGAGCCAGGTGTTCACGCGGACCTGGACGTGGGCGAACTGCGACCAGGCGAACAGCGCGCCGAGCATGAACATGCCGAGCCCTGCCGCCACATAGGAGAAGCGCCCGGTGGCCACGTACAGCAGGATCACGAACACGCCGAAGAACAGCAGGCTGGAGCCGAGGTCCTTCTCGCCGAGCAGCACGAACAGGCTGACCCCCCAGGCCATCACCAGCGGCAGGAAGTACTTGATCTCGGGAAGCAGGAACGGCCCCGCCCGGTAGGTCGCGGTGGCCAGCAGCTCCTTGCGCTCGGCCAGGTAGGCGCCGAGGAACACCACCAGGGCGATCTTGGCGGCTTCGGCCGGCTGCCCGGAGAACGGCCCAAGGAAGACCCACAGCCGGGCACCGTTGATCTCCCGCCCGATACCCGGCAGCACCGGCAACACCAGCAGGAACAACCCGAGCAGGAGCCAGGTGTAGCGGTAGCGGTCGAGCGACCGGTAGCTCGACACCAGCCAGATCACGGCGGCGAACACGAGCAGGCCGAGCGCGGTCCACAGCGCCTGGGAGGGAGCCTGCGCCTGCCGCCCAGAGGCGGCCGCGGCGTAGTCCAGGCGCCTGACCATCACCAGGCCGAGCCCGTTCAGCAGCGCCGCTCCAGGCAGCAGCACCGGGTCGGCCTGCGGCGCCTTGAAGCGCAGCACCAGGTGGGCGCCCCCGAACAGCACGGCCAGCGTGGCGCCGTAGCCGAGGCTCCCCGCCGGGACCCGGTTGTCGGCCACCAGCCCGACGATCACGTAGCCGGCCACCGACAGGATCAGCGCGAGGATCAGCAGCGTCAGCTCGAGGTTGCGCCGTGATTGCAACGGTCAGGCCTTCGGTTTGGCGGTCGTCGTGGGGGCGGTGGTCGTCGTGGGTGCCACGCTGGTGGTGGTCGCGGACGACGCGCCGGTGCAGGTCGGCTGGGAGTAGACCACCGGCGCGCAGGCGGCGATGCGGCGGGCTTCGGTCAGGCTGCCGGCGGTGATGCCGTTCTCCAGGCTGAGGACGTACGCCGGCGGGACCTGCTCGCGTGAGACGGGGCTCCGCTCGACCAGGCTGCTGAGCCGCAGGCCGGCCACGTCGCCTGGGACGCCGCGGAAGACCGCCACCTGGTCGTCGTCGAACCCGACCCAGTAGCGGCTGTAGACGAAGGTGCGCCCGGCCAGGAAACCGGCGCTCAGCAGGACGAGCACCAGCAGCGTCGTGAA
Organism: Actinomycetota bacterium; assembly: GCA_035535495.1. Lineage (GTDB taxonomy): Bacteria > Actinomycetota > CALGFH01 > CALGFH01 > CALGFH01 > DASUZB01. Next base: position 43,428 of record DATLQA010000036.1, read on the forward strand.
CACGCGCCTGACCCGCCGCATGCCGCGCCCTCGGGTCCGGCCATGCCCCCTCGACCGGCCCTCGTCGAAGTCACGGTCCGCCATCTCCTCCGGGGCCGGACCGCCGTCGACGACCGATCCGCGGCCGGTCAGCCTGCCCGACTCCACCGCCAGGTCGCCGGTCGGGTCGATCGCCTCGGTGTCGGCCCGGCGGCCGCCCGAGTCCAGCACCACCACGGTGATGTTGTCCGGCCCGCCCTGCTCGTTGGCCATGGCGACCAGCCGCTCGGCGGCCTGCTGGGGGTCCCTGGTGCGCAACAGCACGTTGCGGATGGTGCCCTGGTCCACCACCGCGGTGAGCCCGTCGGTGCAGAGCAGCAGCCGGTCGCCCGGCACGATCTTGAAGGTGGCCGTGTCGACCTGGACGTCGGCGTCGGCGCCGAGGGCCCGGGTGATGATGCTGCCCTGCGGGTGACGCTTGGCGTCCTCGGGACGCAGCTTGCCCTGCTTGACGAGTTCCTGGACGAGCGTGTGGTCCTCGGTGAGCTGCGACAGCTCGCCGCCGCGGAGCAGGTACGCGCGGGAGTCGCCGACGTGGGCGAGGTGGACGACGTCGCCGTCCTCGAGCAGCGCGGTCACGGTGGTGCCCATGCCCTCGAGCGACTTGTCACCGGCGGCCATCTCGCGGATGCGCCGGTTGGCCTCGAGCACCGCGTGCTTGAGGGCGTCGCCGGCAGAGCGGTCGGTGCGCCACGGGCCGCCGTCCTGCAGGCCGCGCAGCTCGTCGGCGGCGGTGGCGCTGGCCACCTCGCCGGCCTGGGCACCGCCCATGCCGTCAGCCACCGCGGCGAGCGAGCCCGAGGCGACGTAGCTGTCCTCGTTGCCCTCGCGGATCCGCCCGCGGTCGCTGGCTGCTCCCAACCGGAAGGTCATCAGCGCCGCAGCTCCAACGTGGCCTTGCCGAGCCGGATCTCGTCACCCGGCCCGATCGGGGTCGGGGTGGCGACCTTGGCCCGGTTCATATAGGTGCCGTTGGTGGAGCCGAGGTCCTCCAGCCACCAGGCGCCGTCCTTCAGGAAGATCCGGGCGTGGACGTTGGAGACGTAGGTATCGGACAGCGCCAGGTCACAGGTTGCCGCACGGCCGAGCGTGATCGAGTCCTTCAGCGGGACCGTGCGGGTGCCGGCGGCGTCGTTCACCACCAGCTCCTTGGGCATGCGGCGGGCGGGGCGCGCGGGTGGCTGCCGCGGCGGCGGGGTCCGGGCGGCCTTGGCGGGGCGGCGGCGCTGCGCCCGCGGCCCGAAGACGTCGAGCACCACGGCACGGACCGCCCTGGCCACGAACAGGTACAGCAGGACCAGGAAGGCGATCTTGACGGCGAGCAGGAAGATCGGTGGCATCAGCGCTCCCGCCGGAACTGCAACGTGGAGTTGGCCAGTTTGATCATGTCCCCGTTCGCCAGCCGCCTGCGCCGCACGGGCTGGCCGTTCACTTCGGTGCCGTTGGTGGACTGGAGGTCCTCGACGATGAAGTCGTCACCCTCGCGCACGATCCGCGCATGGTTGCGCGAGACGCCCGGATCGGCAAGCGCGATGTCTGATCGCTCCGACCGGCCGATCGCGACCTGGGGGGTGTTCAGCGGATAGGCGCGGACCTCGTGCGGGCCGGACATGAGCACCAGGCTGGCGGGGGCGCGCACCCGGTTGGGGGTGGCCTGCGCCTGCCCGGGCAGCATGGCCGTGTGCGGCCCGACGGCCGCCGCGGCGCCGTCGTCCTTGCCGACCGGGTCGGCCGCCCGGCTGGCGTCGGGCTCGACCCGACCGGTGACCCGGAAGCGGCCCTCGCTGAGACCCTCGTCGGTCTCGAACTCGATCCGCGCGGGGCCGAGCATGGCCCAGTCGTTGTCCCTGGCGGTCTGCACCGCCAGCGCGGCCAGCTCGTTGCCGAGCGCTTCCTCGTAGTCGGCGAAGCGCTCGCGGTCGGTCGGTGACAGCTCATAGGTGTAGACGTTGGGCACGTAGACCCGGCTGACGCCCACCGTGCGGCCGTCCTCGACCTCCCTCACCAGACGCTTGCCAAGCTCGACAGGCTGCACGCCGGACTTGAAGGCCCGCGCGAACAGACCCTCGACAGCACCCTCAAGGCGCTGCTCGAACTCGCGTAGGATGCCCATGACCGGCGAAGCCACTCCCTCGTTTTCGAACGGCGGTCAGGTGGCGGCCGGGTGGACGATGCCACCGGCCCGGCAGTCTACCGTAGCGTCTTGTGGGCGGGTTTACCCGTACGCACCAACGATTTCACCTGCTTGCGAGCCATCCGACGCGCGTCCGTGACCTGCGCCCCAGCCACGAGCCTCGCAGCGGCTGACCTGCGATTCTCGTGGCGGGTGACGCCAGGACCCATGCTACAATCCCGCGTCGGCCACCCGTAGGGCGAGTGGCGGAATTTGGCAGACGCGCAGGATTCAGGTTCCTGTGTCCGCAAGGACGTGGGGGTTCAAGTCCCCCCTCGCCCACCCCCGAGCCCCGCACGCATGACGGCGAGCGGGGCCGTTCGCTGCCCGGCCGACGCCGACCCGGAAGGGCGGGCCTGGAACGGGAAGGCGCTAGGCTTGCCCCCACCTGTTCCTCCTCCCGCCTGGAGGTGGCATGCCCGGCCCGAACGGACCCGGGGCGCAGGTCCTGCGTGCCCCGCTGCTGGTGGACGGCACCGGCGCCGAGCCGGTCCAGGACGCCGCCGTGTGGCTCCACGGCGGGCTGGTGGCCTACGCCGGCCCGGCCGCCGGGCTGCCGCCGGCGGCGGCAGCCGCCGACCAGCTCGACCTGCCCGGCTGCACCCTCCTCCCCGGCCTGGTCGACGTGCACGTCCACCTGGTGGCGAGCGGCGGCCCCGACCTGGCCACCGACATCCCGTCGAGCCCGGCCGCCAGGGCCGTCGTGGCGGTGGTCAACGCCCGCCGGCAGCTCGAACAGGGTGTGACCCTCGTCCGCGACCTGGGCGCGCCCGGCGACGAGGCGGTGGCGGTCGGCCGGGCGGTCGAGGCGGGCCAGGTCCAAGGGCCGAGGGTGGTGCCCGCCGGCCCGGCGGTCACCATGACCGGCGGGCACATCCCCTACCTCGGCCGCATCGCCGACGGGGTCGACGCCATGCGCCACGCGGTGCGGGCCAACGCCGCCATGGGCGCCCGCTGTATCAAGGTGGTGGCCACCGGCGGGGTGCTCACCCGCGGCCTCGACCCGCGCGAAGCCGCCTATACCCAGGCCGAGCTGGAAGCGCTGGTCGACGAGGCCCACCGCCTCGGCATGCGGGTCGCCGCCCACGCCATCGGCGAGGGCGGCGTCATCGCCGCGCTGCGCGCCGGGGTCGACTCCGTCGAGCACGGCATGTTCCTCGACGAGGCCTCCATCGAGGCGTTCCTCGCCACGGGCGCCCGCTACACTCCCACCTTCTCGGCACCGCACGGCATCCTGGCCGGCCCGTCGGTGCCGACGTGGATCAAGGACCGCGCCCGCCCGGCCGCCGAGGCGCAGGTGGCCTCGTTCAGGGCGGCGTTCGAGGCCGGCGTCAAGGTGGTGGCGGGCACCGACGCCGGCACGCCCGACAACCCCCACGGCGGGGTCGCCCGCGAGATCGCCTTCATGGTCAAGGCGGGCCTCGACCCGCTGCTCGCCCTCCGTGCCGCCACCGGCGAAGCGGCCGACCTGCTGGGCGAGCCTGACCGGGGCGTCCTGCGCCCTGGTACGCCCGCCGACGTGCTCGTTGTCCACGGCGACCCGGTCGCCGACGTCGATGCCCTGGCCCACCCGGCGGCCGTCTTCCAGGACGGTCGCCGGTTCGTCTGAGCCAGGCCGGCCGTGCGTGCGGGCGGCTAGGGGGCCGACCGGGCCGGGCCGGCGCGCTGGTAGTCGTCCCGCTCGGCGCCGATCTTGTAGACACAGCGGACGATGCGGATGATGTCGCGCCGCTGGGCGACCAGGATGGCGATGGCGATCAGCAGGTAGGCGCCGGCCAGCCAGATGCGCGCGGCAGGATCGGGGATGCCGAACTGGACCACGAACAGGGCCAGGAGGGTGACCGCCTCCCACCGGCTCATCCGCAGGTTGGCCAGGACGGCGAAGCCGAGCACCGCCTGGGCGCTGGTGAGGATGAACTCGGCGTGCTGCCGTGGGTCGAGCGGCAGGGAGCCGTCGCCGCCGCCGATCGTGTAGGCCACCGGGATCGCCCCGACCAGCAGGGTCCACTGGCTGACCTCTGCTGCCAGCACCGTGCCGAGGCCCTTGTCGCCCTTGCCGCGGAAGGCGAACAGCGCGGCGACCAGCAGCTCGGGTGACTCCGAGGCGAGCGGCGCGAGCCACTGCACCAGCAGGAACTCGTCGATGTGGAGGACTCTGCCCGTGCTGATCAGGGCTTCGGCGAACGGCTCGGCCGCGGACAACACCACCGCGGCGGCGAACACGAACAGCCCGATCACGATCGTTCGCCGTCGGCGGCTCGGCAGCGCGCCCAGGGCCGCCGGCACCCCGATGAGGTCCGGCTCCTCATGCGGGGTGTGGCTGACCCGCCAGATGTACGCGGCGAAGAGCCCGATCAGCACCACCGAGTCGTACCAGGCGATCTGCCTGGTGATCGGGATGATCACCGCGTAGACCGAAGCCAGGCCGAGGAAGACCAGCTCGATGCGGCGCTCCGGTTCGAGCTCGACCCCGCGGGCGCGCCGCCCGCGACGGCTCTCGCCGAGGATGAACGCCAGGGCCGCCAGCGACCAGCCGAACCCGATCAGCAGCCGGTTGCTGCCGGTCATGTTGGCGGCCGCGTAGGCCTCGTAGCTCGGCTTGTGCCCGGCGGTGAACGCGAAGTACAGGTCCACCGCGAACTCGGGCAGGACCGCGATCAGGGCCAGGATCGCGACCGCGAGGTTCCCCGAGATGTCGACCTCGGCGGCCTCCGCCGCCCACGCCAGCAGGAACGCGGCGGCCACTACCGCGCCGCCGAAGGTCAGCAGGGCAAGCGTGTCGGGGAGGTGGGTTCCCGTGACGCGCAGCAGCACGCTCGGGATGGCCAGGGCCATCGCGAGCACCATCCTCGCCCGCCACGACATGTCCGCAACGGTAGCGCGTGGCGGTCGCCGATTCATGCCATGTCCACAACACGGCACGGCACCATCGGCCCCATTCGGGGCTGTCGCAGCGGCCGCCCAGTTGTTACCCTACGGTAACTAGAGTGTGCCGCCGGCGTCCACGGATCAACCACCCCGCCCGCCGCGCTGCCGGCGGGGCCGTCGTGGGCAACCTAGGCGAGCCGGAAGCGAGGCCGAGATGAGCGTCGTGCAACTGCCAGAGGAGCTGGTCGCCCTCCGCGATTCGATCCGCTCGTTCATCCAGCGCGAGGTGGCGCCAAAGGAAGCCCTGTACGCGCAGGAGATCACCGAGACGGGCAGCTTCGCCGCCTTCGAGGAGGAGCGCCGCGCCCTGCGCAAGCGCTCGGCCAGCGAGGGCTTCTACACCTTGTTCATGCCGGAGTCGTGCGGCGGCGGCGGTGTCGGCAACCTCGGCATGGCCGTCTGTGTCGAGGAGTGCCACCGCCACGGCCTGCTGCTCGCCAACGCGGGCAGCATCCTGCCGAGCGTGGAGGGCCCCACCCCTATCCTGCTCGACGGCACGTCCGCCCAGCAGGAGCGCTACCTCTTCCCGACGATGCGGGCCGAGCGCGAGGCCTGCTTCGCGCTCACCGAGCCCGACGCCGGCTCCGACGCGACCCGCATCCGCACCCGCGCCGAGCGCACCGACGGCGGCTGGGTGATCAACGGGCGCAAGCACTTCATCACCCACGGCGCCGAGGCCGACTACGTGATCCTGTTCGCCGTCACCGAGCCCGGGCTCGGCGCCAAGGGCGGGATCAGCTGCTTCCTGGTGGACAAGGACACGCCAGGCTTCGAGGTGGGCCGGCGCCAGCGCACCATGTACGACGCCAACCAGGCCGAGCTGGTCTTCACCGACTGCCGGGTGGGCGAGGACGCGCTGCTCGGCAAGGAAGGCTTCGGCTTCTACTCGGCCATGAAGTGGATCAACGGTGGCCGCATCTCGATCGCCTCGATGGCGATCGGGGTCGCCCAGCACCTCTATGACCGCATGCTCGAATACGCCAAGGTGCGGGAGGCGTTCGGCCGCAAGATCGGCGCCAACCAGTACGTGCAGGGCATGGTGGTCGACTCGCTGGCGGAGCTGACCCAGGCCAGGCTGCTCGTCTACGAGATGGCCGACGCGATCGACCGGGGCGCCGACGGCCGCCGCGAGGGCGCCATGGCCAAGTACGTGGCCACGGAGATGGTCGGCCGGGTGGCCGACCGGGCCATCCAGGTGTTCGGCGGCAACGGCTACATGACCGAGATGGGCGTCGAGCGCTACGCCCGCTTCGTCCGCGGGATGCGCCTGTACGAGGGGACCAGCGAGATTCTCAAGACCAATATCGCCCGCACCCTCGGCCTGCCGAACTGAAGCCAGCCGCTCCCGCCATCGCCCGACCGATCTCGGCCCGCTCGGATAGCATGGCGGGCATGAGGAGCAACCTGGTACGCGCCAACGTCCTGCTGGCGGCGGCCGGCTGGACGTTCTACGTCTGGCTGACCCGGATGTGGAACATCCTGCGCGACCCCGCCCACGAGGTCGGCTTCAAGGTGGTCCACGGCCTGCTCGCCGTGGTCTCGGTGGCGTTCGCGGTTGCGATCACGGTGATCGCCCTCCGGATGCGGCGCGAGGCCAAGGCCGCCACGTCGTCACCCCCCGCCGAGCAGGAGCCGGCGACCCGCTGACTCACCGCTGACCGCCCGCGGGTGCCGGGCGCCGGCCGGCGGTGTCGCCGCATCCGGCCTCCTGCCGTACCGACGCGGGTCTGTCTCTCGCCTATCTAGTTGGGAAGGCCCGGCTGCGCGAACGCGCCACTGCGCTGGTTGGGTTGGTCCGGGGTGGCTGTGAGAAGCTTGAGTCGGACAATCGGTCCGACGGGGGGGAACCATGTTCATCCAGATCCTGCAGGGGAGGGTGGCAGATGAAGCCGGCGCCCGCCGAGAGGTCGAACGATGGCACGGTGATCTGGGCACCCAGGCGCCGGGCTGGCTCGGCCTCACCGCCGGAATCGGCGACGATCGCACCTTCCTGGTCGTTCTGAGATTCGCGTCGGAGGCGGCCGCGATGGCCAACGACCGGCGGCCCGAGCTGGCCGCGTGGCGAGGCGCCATCAAGCAGCACCTGGTCGGCCCGGTCCGGCTCGACCAGTGCCCGGTGGTCCGCATCCCCAAGGCCGGCACTCCAGCCCGTGCCGGCTTCGTCCGGATCCTCCAGGGCCGCGTGGCCGACCCCGCCCGCCTCGCCGCCCTCCAGGGCGAGGTCGAGCGCACCCTCCAGCGCCAGCCTCACCTCCTCGAGGTGGTGGTCGGCGAGCACGAGGGGGGCCATGGCTACTTCACCGAGGTGGCCTCGTTCGTCTCCGAGCGCGCCGTGCGCGCCGCCGAGCGGGCCATGCCGGTGGAGTCGGCGGTGCAGCTGGGCATGGTGCGCAGCTTCATGGAGCGCCTCCGTCTGGTCGAGCTCCACGACCCCTGGGTGGTGACCCCCGAGGCCGACACCATCAGCAGGGCGCCGATGGGCTCGGCGGGTGGCGCGGCTCGCTGAGCGGGGCGTGCTCAGCCTGGCGGGGCGTCCAGTTCGGCGAGGGCGGCGGCTTGCGCCCGGGCCATCACCTCCTTGAGGGGTCGGCCTGACTCGGACGCGAGCCGGGCACAGTCGTCGAACTCCGGAGCCACGTTGACCACCTGGCCGCCCTCGAGCCCGAGCTTCACCCGGACGGTGCCGCCGAGCAGCGCGACCTCGACGAGCTTGCGCTCCAGCATCCACTTGCGGACCGGTGTCCCTCGCACACCGAGAGTCGAGGTCTCGCGCCACAGGACCGCCCTCACGCGGGCGTCGGTCCCTGGCGGGCAGAGCGCCGACAGGGTGATGGCGGGCCGGCCCTTCTTCATCTGCACCGGGGTGATCCAGACGTCGGACGCGCCCGCCGCGAACAGCCGGTCGACCACCCAGGGAGCCAGCTCGGGCACCAGGTCGTCCAGGTTGGTCTCAAGGACCAGCGCACCGTCCCCGGCGCCGGCGTCGTCCTCCACCCGCTCGCCGAGGATCACCCGCAGCACGTTGGGCATTTCGTCGTGCTGGCGGCTGCCCGCCCCGTAGCCGACGCTGACCACCCGCATCGGCGGCAGCTCCCCGAAGCGGGCGACGCCGGCGGCCAGGATCGCCGCACCCGTCGGGGTGGTCAGCTCGACCGCTGGGCCCCCATGCACCGGTGCACCGCGCAACAGTTCCAGCACGGCCGGGGCCGGGACCGGGAGCGGCCCGTGGGCGCTGCCGGTGCGCCCGCTGCCGGTGGCGACCGGCGAGGCCCACGCCTCGCGCACGCCGAGGTCGTGCAGGAGCAGCGCCGTGCCGACCACGTCGACCAGCGCGTCGACCGCGCCCACCTCGTGGAAGTGGACCTGCTCGGGCGGCACGCGGTGGACCCGGCCCTCGGCCTCGGCCAGGAGCGCGAAGGTGGCCAGCGCGCGTGCCCGCGCCGGCTCGGGCAGCGTCGCGCTGCCGAGCAGCTCGCGAACGTCGCCCCAGGTGCGCGCGGCCCCCGGGCTGGTGCGGACCGTCACGTGGGTGGCGCCGATGCCGCCGCGCTCGACGCTCTCGACCTCCAGCTCGAACGGCTCCAGGTCGAGCCCGCGCAGGCCGGCGCGGAGCGCCTTGAGGTCGCCGCCCGCGTCGAGCAGCGCACCCAGCGCCATGTCGCCGGCGATGCCCGCGAAGCAGTCGAAGTACGCGAAGGAGGAGGTTATCGTCATGGGCGTACCGCCAGGTCAGCCGGTCAGCGGCGAGGAGAGCTTGGCACAACCGGGCGTGACCCGCCCGGCCAGCGGAGCGAGTTGGGGATTTCGGAGTTCGCTCGAGCGCCTAGTACAATCTCGCGCGGTTCACTCGTTCCTGTCGTTCCAGTCTTCCCTTCCCCAGGAGGTCTGCCAGCGTGCCCGAGCTGTCTGTCGACAACCTGACCGTCCTGGTCGTCGTCTCACTTGGGCTGTCCACGGTGCTCACCCTGGCCGTGGTCCTGCTGGCCCTGCGGCTGCGGAGCGTCCGCCACACCTACGCCCGCCTGCTCGGGGGAGGCGGCAAGGACGAGGACATCCTGGCCGCGGTGACCAGGCACGTCACCGCCGTCGAACGGCTCGACCGCAAGGTCGACCAGCTCGGCCGCCAGTCCGCCGAGCAACGCCAGCACATCTCCGGCCTGGTCCGCACGGTCGGCTTCGTCCGCTACGACGCCTTCTCGGAGATGGGTGGCCAGCTCTCCTACTCGCTCGCCCTGCTCGACGAGGCCGGCGACGGCGTCGTGCTCACCGCCATCAACGGCCGCGCCGAGACCCGCTCCTACGCCAAGCAGGTCAAGGGCGGCCAGTCCACCCACAGCCTCTCCGACGAAGAGCAGGCCGCCATCGACGTGGCACTTGGCCAGTCCAGGCCCCTCACCATCCGCGTCTGAGCCTCCCGTCACGCCGTCGATTCGCTGGCCGGGTCGGTCAGGCCGGCCCGCCATGTCGGTGAGTAGACTGCCGGCGGAGGAGTGGCCGAGCGGTCGAAGGCAGCGACCTTGAAAGTCGCCGGACCCGAGAGGGTCCCGTGGGTTCGAATCCCACTTCCTCCGCGCCTGTGACCAGCACGTTCGTTGAGTGCGACGACGATGGGTCCGCAACGGGTCCGCGCCTCCCGCGAATGTGCCTGATGAGGATGTGCTCTGGTCTGGCAGCCGACGATGGGCAAGGAACAGCGCGGCTTCGGTGTTCAGGCCACACCGAGCACGGCGCGCACCTGATCCAGCATCTGCTTCTCCCCGGCGCTCACCTGCTCGGCACCGAACCCCATGAAGCCGCCCTCCTTGGCGGCGTCGGCAGCCGCCTGGGCCGCGGCCACCAGCCACCTGCGGAACGCCTCGACCTCCTGGGGCGTGGCCTTGGCCGTCACCAGCTCGTTGACGCCCCGGAGCTCCTCCAGCACCTGCTGGCCGTTGCGCGGCTTGAAGTCCCCCAGCGGGTTCTGCCTCTGCTGGGCCAACGCCTGCACGTCCAGGGCCACCGACGCCAGCAGCTCCTCCTGGCTCGGCGGGAGGGTGGCCGACCGCAACGACGCCATCGTCTCCTTGGCCAGCTCGATCGGCCCGCCCGGGTCGGCGAGCGAGATTGCGAAACCGGCGACCAGGGGCGCGCGACGGATCCGGGTCCATTCCTCTTCGGTGAAGTCCTGCTTGGACGTCATGGCTACCTCCTGAGAGCGGGACGTCAGCCTAAACGAGGATGGTCTTGTCATGCCGTGCCGGCCGATCCGGTCCGACCGGGGAGGCCCGGGAGCGCCGGAGACGTCCGCGAACGGGCTGGACCCGAGCCAACCGTGGCGCAGGCGCTGGTCCGCGCTACGCCCCGAACCGTCCGCGTGCCTCGACCGGGATCAGCGGCTTCTGGGCGCGCACCTTCAGCTCCTGCACGGCCCAGGTGTTGCCGTCCGGGTCGGAGAAGCCGAAGAAGGTGCTGCCGTCCTGGTCGCCGAACGAGACCAGCTCGCTCGCCTCGACGCCGCGGCTGATCAGTTCCTCGCGGGCGGCCGCGGCGTCCGCGACCACCAGCTGCAGGCCCTTCATCGAACCGGGCTCCATCTCGCGCTGGTTGGGCAGGTCGCCGAAGACGATCGAGCAGCCGGAGCCGCGCGGCGTCAGCTGCACGACGTGCATGTGCTCGTTGGTGGTGTCGTGGTCGAGATCGAAGCCGACCTTGTCGCGGTAGAAGGCGACCGAGCGGTCGATGTCGCTGACGGGGAGGATGACGACCTCGAGCGTCCAGTCCATGGTGTGCTCCTGGGAGGGTGGTTCCGGATGCGAACCCTATCCTGTCCCAGGCAGCTGACATCGGTCGGGCAAGGGAGCTGCTCAGCTTGGTCCGCGAGGGCTCAGAGACTTCCGGTTGCGCCGGTGGGTGAGCGAGGCCAGCTGGGGGAAGACCAGCGACCGGTCCGAGGACCACTTGGCCGGCGGCGCCACCGTCAACGCCGCCAAGGCCAGCAAGACGGCATCGTAGTTGACCCGCCAGCCGGCGAAGTCCTTCCAGGCCTGCTCCCGGTCGGCCTTGACCGGCACACCCTCCCGCGCCAGCTCGTCGTAGACGTCGTCGAACTCGCTCTGCATGATCGAGATCGGCTGGTCCGGCCATCGCGGATCCGGGTCGTACGGGATGCCGAAGAAGTCGGAGATCTTGCGCAGCGCGATGTAGCCGGCTCGGATGCACAGCTGCGCCTCGACCGGTCGTTCCAGGTCCACCGAGGAGGCCGTGATCGAGGCCGTGTCGAGCACCGCGCCGGCTGCCGTGACCCAGGAGCGCTTCGGGTCCGGGGAGCGGAAGAACACGAGCGCCGGGATCGAGGTGTGGGTCTCCTCGATGTCGGTGAACCAGGCCTCCCAGGTCCGCCACACGTCTTCCAAGTGGTCGAGCCCCTCGATGCGGGTGTGGCGGATCAGCAGTTCCGACGCTGACGGCGGCGATCCGGCGCGGACGTCGAGCCCGGCCACCGCCGCCTCGCGCCGCGAGAACGACGTGTAGATCGAGGGAAGATAGCTGATCAGCAGGGCGATCATGCCGAGGCCGAAGGCCGCCTCCGAGAACGCCAGGGCGGTCGTCGGGAGGTCCTTGGGTATGGCGATGCCCAGCGTGAACAGTGACGACCCGCTGAGGATGAACGCGTGGCGGAGCGGGTGGACGCCGAGCGCCCAGTCCATCAGCACGTAGCCCGAGCCGATGATCACCAGCCACGCGACCACCAGGCTGAGCAGGCTGATCGGCGCGTACAGCGCCATGGCGCGTTCCTGCTCGAAGTACTCCTTGCTGTGCTTGCCGCGGAAGTCGAAGGGCACCCGTACGACGCGGAACACCCAGCGGGTGAGGCGCATCGGCGTAGCCCTCGGCACCACCAGGGTCTGCACCGCCGACAGCGCGGTCGCCACCACGATCGCCGCTCCCAAGGCGAACAGGACCACCGACACCACCATCGTGGCCGCCTCGCCCATGGTCAGTCTCCTCGCCGTCGGGCCTGCTTCAAGGTGCGCACCGCCTCCCGGAAGCGAGCCCGCGGCACCCAGACCCGGTTTCCCTTTGCTCCGGTCATGTGTACCAGCCAGTCCAGCCGCCGTCCCCACCACTCGGGCCGCTGCGGATCCGGCTGCTCGCTCGACGGGATGCCCGCCGCTGCCAGCACCTCCCTGACGCGTGCCGCCAGCTCGGGCGTGCGGAAGTTCCCCAGCCGCCGCCGTGGCGTGCCCGACGCGAGTTCCAGCCGGTCCTCGCGCACGGCCCTCCTCCGGCTGATCGCCCTGCTTGACGCCTGGAACCGTACGGTGGCGGCGAGCCCTCGTCCACCGTGCACCCTCGACCAACCCACTTGGGCGCGACCACCGAGTTGCCTACAATGTGGCGGCCCAGCGGGCCCCGGGCCAGCGGGGTCCCTGGGTTGTAGGGACGTGGAGGCATCGCCTAGTCTGGTCTATGGCGCCCGCCTGCTAAGCGGGTTTGGGGTTAATCCCCCATCGTGCGTTCGAATCGCACTGCCTCCGCTCTGCGCCGCTAGCTCAACGGATAGAGCACCAGACTACGGATCTGGCGGTTGGGGGTTCGAATCCCTCGCGGCGCGCCAAACACGCAGGTCAGCGGCACTCAAGCAAGAGAAGCTCATCCCCTCGCATCTGGCAGTGTCAGTCCTTGCGTGCCAGGTGCCGGTTCAGCGGACGATGCGGCGCACCAGCTCAATGAACGCCTGCGGGTGGCTGACGAACCCCCCGTGGCCACCGGACAACTCGACGAGGTCGGCCCCGGTGCCCTCGGCCAGCCAGGCCGCCGCGGCCCCATACCAGGTGTCGCGGTTCTCCGCGCCCACCGCCACGGTCAGCGGCACCCCGCTGGCCCGCATGCCCTCCCGGTCGGGGACGAACTCTGCGAACGCCGGCAGCTCGATCGGGAAGAACACCACGCCGTTGTCCAGGATGCGGTCACGGTCGGTAGGGTCGAGCGACTCGAACCACTGGTCGGCGACCTCATCGCCGGCGTTGCCCCGGATGAACGCCTCCATGGCGTGGCGCGGCCCGCCCTCGGCCATGGCCGGCTCGATCACGGCCCGCATGCCAGCCACCATCTCCTGGCGCTGCGGCACCACCGCCAGCAGCGGCGGCTCGAAGAGCACGGCGTGCCGCACGACCTCAGCATGGCGCGCCACCAGGCCGCAGGCCACCGAGGCGCCGCCGCTGTGGCCGACCACCACCGCCGGCGCGAGGTCCAGGGCGCGCAGCAGCGCCGCGGCGTCGTCGGCCGCCTCGGCCATGCTGGTGGCGGCCCAGCGGTCCGGGCGCGGGCTGCGGGAGATGCCGCGCCGGTCATAGGTCACCACCGTGCACTCCTCGGCCAGCGTGGGCGCCAGGTTCGCCCACTCGCCCGCATCCCCAGTGCCGCCGGTGATGAGTAGCGCCGGTCCGCTGCCGCGCACCTCGTGGTACAGCTTGGTGGTACCGGCCTGGATCAGCCCGGACGTGGTTGTCGTCGCCGTCATGGTCGTCCTCCCGTTTTGGGGCATGTGCCTGGGCTCGACGGTAGGGACCGGCTGGCGGCGTGGCGTCGGGGAAACCCCCACCATGGGGGTCTGGAGCGGATGGGGGGTTCTACCCAGGTACGGCTAGAGGAGCCGATGCTGGTAGGCGTAGGCGGTGGCCGCAGCCCGCGAGGACACGCCCAGCTTGGTGAAGATGTTGCTGACGTGCCGGTCGACCGTCTTCTCGGCCACGAACAGCTGGCTGGCGATGGCGTGGTTGGTGGTGCCGGTGGCCACCAGCCGCAGCACCTGCAACTCCCGCTCGGTCAGCCCATGGGCCTTC
>DATLQA010000037.1:0-24391 GCA_035535495.1 Actinomycetota bacterium
TCCCTGGTCATGGTGTCGGAGTGGGGGTCGTCGGTGCGCAGCACGGTCGGCTGGACGAACCAGCCCTCGCGGTCGTCGCCGCCACCGCCGGTGACCACCTCGGCGCCGGCCGCCTTGGCGCTCTGGATGGCGTCGAGGTGGCGGCGGAAGGCGCGCTCCTCGATCACCGCGCCGAGGAAGTTGCGCAGGTCGGCGACGTCGCCCATGGGCAGGGAGCTGGCCAGGTCGGCGATGCCGTCGCGGACCGCCGGCCAGAGGGAGCGGGGCAGGTAGGCCCGCGAGGCGGCGGAGCATTTCTGGCCCTGGTACTCGAACGCGCCCTGGCCGAGCGCGACCACCAGCCGCTCGACGTCGGCGGACGGGTGGGCGATCACGAAGTCCTTGCCGCCGGTCTCGCCGACCAGGCGGGGGTAGTTGCGGTAGCTGTCGAGGTGGTCGCTGGCCTTGCGCCAGAGGCCGCGGAACACGGCGGTCGAGCCGGTGAAGTGCAGGCCGGCGAACGCCGGGTGGGCCATGGCCACGTCGCTGGCCATGGCGCCGTCGCCGTGGACCAGGTTGACCACCCCGTCTGGCAGGCCGGCGGCGCGGAGCAGCTCCATCAGGTGGTGGGCGGAGAGGGCCTGCTTCTCGGACGGCTTCCAGATCGCCACGTTGCCCATGAGCGCGGGCGCGGTGGGCAGGTTGCCGGCGATCGAGGTGAAGTTGAACGGGGTCATGGCCAGCACGAAGCCTTCGAGCGGGCGGTAGTCCGTGCGGTTCCAGATGCCCCGGGCGGAGATCGGCTGCTCGGCGTAGAGCTCGGCGGCGAAGTGGACGTTGAAGCGCCAGAAGTCGGCCAGCTCGCAGGCGGCGTCGATCTCGGCCTGGTAGACCGACTTGGACTGGCCCAGCATGGTGGCGGCGTTGATGGTGTCCCGCCACGGCCCGGCGAGCAGGTCGGCGGCGCGCAGGAATACCCCGGCGCGTTCCTCCCATGGCAGCGCGGCCCAGTCGGGCGCGGCCGCCAGGGCGGCGTCGATCGCCTGGCCGACGTGCTCCGGCCTGGCCGCGTGGACGTCGGCCAGGACCAGCTCGTGGCGGTGGGGTGCCCGTGCCGCGAAGGTGTCGCCGCTGGTCACCGGCGTTCCGGCGATGACCATCGGTGCCTCGATGCGCTCCTTGGCCATGGCGGCGATGCGCTGCTCGATGCGGCCGCGCTCGGGCGAGCCGGGCGCGTAGCCGCGGACGGGCTCGTTGACCGGGGTGGGCACGCGTGCGATGGCCGTGGTGCCGGCGGAGCTGGACATGGGGTCCTCCTCGGGCGGAACGGTGCCGGGCGTCGGGGCCCGCAGCCGCTACCACGGTGGCACATGAGCGGCCTGGCTTCACCATTCACGGCCGTGCCGGTACGCTGGACGCCGTGCCGGTGCGCCGGGGGGCGCAGGACTTTGCCCATGCGCCGGAGCCGTCGGCTCTGGCATCGGTTTCCTGACGACCGCCCCCGACGCACCGGCCTGATCGTGCCCGGAGCGCCACGGCGCCCGCGCCGGGTGCCGTTGGCGTGAGCGCCGAGGTGGCTGCGGGATCGCTTCGGCTGCCCTCGCAGTCCGGCGTGGTGTGGGATGCTCGATGGCATGGATCGCACCACGACGTGGAGGATGGACAGGTGACGCAGAGGTACCGGGCCGGACCCGGGCCGGCGGGGTTGCTGGCCGAGCCGGTGCTGGTGATCAACCAGAGGCTCAAGCTGATCGAGTTGCGCAATGAGTTCAGGATCTTCGACCAGTACGGCAACCAGATCGGCGTCGCGGTGCAGGCCAGGCAGTCGCCGTTGGCGTTTCTGGCGCGGGTCTTCAGCGACTGGGACGTCAGCCTGCCGATGACCCTTGAGGTCCGCGACCGGGGCGGCGCGGTCGCGCTCAGCCTGCACAAGCCGTGGTTCCGCATGCAGTGCACGGTCTCGCGGGGCGACGGGCTGGAGCTCGGCCACATCCGCAAGAAGATCCGGCTCGGCAAGGCGCGCTTCTCTCTGCTCGACCCGGGCGGCCGGGAGGTCGGCGAGGTGCGGGCGCAGAGCTGGCGGGCCAAGGACTTCGTGGTGCTGGACGCCTCCGGCATGGAGCTGGCCAGGGTGAACAAGAAGTTCGCCGGCCTGCGGGAGCTGTTCACCGACGCCGACAACTACGTGATCGAGCTGAACCCGGCCGCTACCGACCCGATGCGGAGCCTGGCGGTCGCCTCGGTGCTGGCGATCGACACGGTGATGAAGCAGAAGGACACCGGCTGAGGCGAACGGCCCGGGGCGTGCGGCCGGCTCAGCCGCCGTGCCAGAGCGCCTCGCCGCTGGCCGGGTCGAAGAAGGACAACGTGCCGGTGTCGACCTCCAGCTCGACCGGCGCCCCGACGGCCGGCCGCTGCTCTGGCGGGACGGTCGCGACCACGTAGCCGGGGACCGGGCCGGCGTCCGCGTCGGCCCCTGGGGCGTCCACCGGGCAGTGGACGAGCGCCCGGTAGCCGAGGCTCTCGACGCGGGCGGCGGTCGACCGCAGCCGCCGTCCGGTGGCGGCCAGCTCGCTGTCGGGGCCGGCCACCGCCACGTGCTCGGCCCTGATGCCGACCACCACCGCCCGGTCCCGGCCGCCACGCAGCCGGCCCGACGGGGTGCCGGGGAAGCGCAGGCGCTGGTCGCCCAGGACGATCCAGGCGCCGTCGGCGTCGGTGACCAGCCGGCCGGCGAGCAGGCTCATGGCCGGGTCGCCGACGAAGCCGGCCACGAACATGCTGGCCGGCTGCTGGTAGAGCGTCATCGGCGTGGCGACCTGCTCCAGCCGTCCCGCCCGGAGCACCGCCACCCGGTCGCCGGCGGCCATCGCCTGGTGCTGGTCGTGGGTGACGTAGATGGCGGTCACGCCGAGTCCGCGCTGCAGCTGGGCCAGCTCGCTGCGGAGCCGCACCCGCTCGCTCGCGTCCAGGTGGGTCAGGGGCTCGTCGAGCAGGAACACCCGTGGCACCCGCACGGTCGCCCTGCCGACCGCGACCCGCTGCCGCTGCCCGGCTGACAGCGTCTTGGGCAGGCGGTCGAGCAGCCGGCCGAGGCCGAGGACGCGGGACTCGGCCCCGATCCGCTGGTCGATCTCGGCCTCGGGCAGGCGCCGGATGTCCAGGCCGAAGCGCATGTTGGCGCGCGCGGTGAGGTGCGGGTACAGGGCGTTGCCCTCGAACACCATGGCCACGTCGCGCAGGTGCGGCGGCACCTTGGTGACGTCCTCGCCGCCGATGGAGATGGTCCCGCTGGTGACCGGCTCGATGCCGGCGATCATCCGCAGGATGGTGCTCTTGCCGCAGCCGGAGGGGCCGAGGATGGCGAGCAGTTCGGCGTGGCGGACGTGCAGGCTCAGGTCCGCCACGGCCACGGTGCCGTCGGTGTGCACGCGAGAGACGTTGTCGAGCAGGACGTCGGCCATCGATCCTCCCGGCCGAGGGTCTTCCCAGGCATCGTAGGCGCCGAGCGCCCGCGCACCAATGCCTTCGTACCTGGGCGCCTCGGGGACACCAGCAGAAGCGCAGCTCAGCGAGCCGTACCGCCCGCCAACGTTCCCAGCCGTCCTGCCTGCGGGGCAGTGGTCAGCCTTCCCAGGCGAGCTGGTCCTCCCAGGTCTCGCGGCGGCGGCTCACCCTGGCGGTGCCGTGCTCGACCACGATCTCGGGGGGGCGGGGCTGGGAGTTGTAGTTCGACGCCATGGTCATGGCGTAGGCGCCGGCGTCGAGGATGGCGACCAGGTCGCCGGGGGCCAGGTCGGGCAGGTCGATGCCGTCCGCCAGGACGTCGGTGGACTCGCAGATGGGGCCGACCAGCTCGGTCGGGCCGGCCGCGGCGGCGGCGTGGACCGGGACGAAGCGGTGCCGTGCCTGGTACAGCGCCGGCCGGAGCAGGTGGTGCATGCCGGTGTCGAGCACCAGCATGCGGCCGGCGGCCCGGTGCTTGCGGTACAGCACCGCGCTCACCAGCGCCCCGGCGGCCGCGACCAGGGCACGGCCGGGCTCGATGCCGACCACCACGTCGTGGCCGGCGACCACGTCTCCGAGCGCGGCCGCGAACGCCTCGGGACCGGCCGCCTGCCCGCCGCCGTAGTCGACTGGCAGGCCGCCGCCGACGTCGAGCCAGTCGAGCGCGAGCCCGGCCGCGCGGCCCGTCTCCAGCACCTCCAGCCCGATCCGGGCACCGGAGACCATGCCGTCGGGGTCGGGGAGCTGCGAGCCGACGTGGATGTGGACGCCGAGCGCCTGGCAGGCCGGGTACTCGCCCTTGGCCGCCCGTCCCAGCAGCTCCTGGGCGAGGAGCACGGGCACGCCGAACTTGGCGTCGTCATGCCCGGTCTGGATGTGGACGTGGGTGTCCACCTCCACGTCGGGGTTCACCCGGATGGCGAAGCGGGCCAGCCGCCCGGCCCCCGCCGCGATCCGTTGCAACCGGTCGAGCTCGTCGGCCGACTCCACGTGCACCAGCACGCCGTGCTCGACGGCCATGGCCAGCTCGGCCGCGGTCTTCCCGACGCCGGCGAAGACCACCAGGGCAGGGTCGGCGCCCGCCCGGAGGACCCGTAGCAGCTCGCCGCCGCTGACCACGTCGAAGCCGGCGCCCATGCCGGCCAGGCGGCGCAGGAGGGCGAGGTTGGCGTTGGCCTTGACCGAGTAGAGCCCGCGTCCGCCGATCGGGGCGGCGGCGGCGGCCAGGCGCTGCCAGGCGGCTGCGACCCAGTCCAGGTCGTAGACGTAGGCGGGCGTGCCGGTGCCGGCCACCACCTGGTCGAGGGGGAGCCCGCCGACGCTGAGGACGCCGTCGACGTAGGTGAACGGGGGTCGAGCAGCCCGGTCCGCGTGGTTGGTCACCGCTGTGTCTCCTAGAGCCCGGTCGTGCCTGTGCTGCTGAGCACCGTACGTGCCCCCTGGCCAGGCTGCATTCCGAACCCGCCCTGCGGCGTGCCGGCACGCCGCGGCGGCCGCGGATGCTCAGGCGGAGAGGCTGCTAGCCTCTGGGCCCGTGACCACGGGGGGAGAGAACCGGGAGCGGGAGGCGCCGTTGCGGCGGCCGCCCCAGCTCGCCATGCTCGTAGAGGGCGGTGACCGCAAGGGCCTGCTCCACGACATGACCGGGGCGATCCTCCGCCACGGCGGCGACATCCACGCGGTCGAGATCGTCGAGCGTGGCCAGCGCAGCGCGGTCTACTGGGAGCTGGACGGCGTCGAGGATCCCGAGAGCCTGCGGCGGGAGTTGCAGGAGATCGACGTGGTGGCCGCGATCCGCCAGCTGCCGAGCATGTTCCAGGTCTACGGCAAGCGGATCATCGTGGTCGGGGCGGGCGCGCAGGTCGGCCAGGTCGCCCTCGGCGCCATCGGCGAGGCCGACCGGCACAACATCCGTGGCGAGAAGATCAGCGTGGACACGATCCCGATCGTCGGCGAGCAGGACCTGGCCAACGCGGCCCGGGCGGTGGCCAGGCTGCCACGGGCGGTCGCCCTGGTCCTGGCCGGGTCGCTCATGGGGGGGCGGGTGACCGAGGCCGTCGACGAGGTGCGGGCACGCGGCATCCTGGTGGTCTCCCTGAACATGGCCGGCTCGGTTCCCGACCACGCCGACCTGGTGGTCACCGACCCGGTGCAGGCGGGGGTGATGACCGTGATGGCCGTGGCCAGCACGGCATCGTTCGACATCAGGCGGGTCCGCGGCAGGCGGTTTTGAGCCGAGGGAGCCGGCCGCGCGGCTGCATATCTTGGCGGCTCCGGATGCATTCTGCGAGGAAGATGCGGCCGAACCGGGCATTGCCATTGCATATTTTCAACTTCTCTGGATACTCATTCGTATGAGTGCGATCACTGCCGGGGTGCTTGGCGCCTCCGGCTACGCCGGTGCGGAGCTGCTCCGCCTGCTCGCCCGCCACCCGAACCTGCGGGTGGGCTGGGCGGCGGGGGACTCCAGCGCCGGTGAGCCGGTGGCCGCCCGCTACCCCGGCCTCACCCAGGCCTACGGCGATCTCGCCTTCTGCACCGTGGACGAGGGGCTCGCCAAGGGCGCCGACGTGCTGTTCGCGGCCCTCCCGCACGGCCGGGCGGCCGGGCTCGCCGCCCGGCTGGGCGCGGCCGCGGGCCTGGTGGTCGACCTCTCCGCCGACTTCCGCCTCCACGACCCGGCTGCCTACCCAGCCTGGTACGGCGTCGACCATCCCAGCCCCGCTGAGCTCGGCACCTGGCCGTACGGCCTGCCGGAGCTGCACCGCGAGGAGCTGCGCGGGGCGCGGCGGGTGGCGGTGCCCGGGTGCTACCCGACCGCCGCCCTGCTCGCGCTGGCCCCGCTGCTCGCCGCCGGCCTGCTTGAGCCGGACGGCATCGTGATCGACGCCAAGTCCGGCCTCACCGGCGCCGGGCGCTCGCTCACCGACGCCTACCTGTACGTGCAGGCCAACGAGAGCGTCACCCCGTATGGGGTTGGCCGGCACCGCCACACGCCAGAGATCGAGCAGGAGCTCGGCAGGGCCGCCGGCCAGGCCGTGACGGTCATCTTCACGCCGCACCTGGTGCCGATGAGCCGCGGGCTGCTGGCCACCTGCTACGCCACCCCGGCCAAGGGCGTCGAGGCCGCCGCCCTGGCCACCGGCCATGCCCGCGCCTACCAGGCAGAGCCGTTCGTGGACGTGCTGCCGGCCGGCGCCTGGCCGGCGACCAGGGCGGTCGCCACCACCAACCGGGCCCAGGTCGCCGCCGCGGTGGTGCGCGGCGGCCGGGTGGTCGCGGCCGCCGCCATCGACAACCTCGTCAAGGGCGCCGCCGGCCAGGCGGTGCAATGCGCCAACCTGGCCCTCGGCCTGCCCGAGACGGCCGGCCTCGACCTCGTCCCCCCAGGCCCATGAGCCCGGCACCGCACGTCGACCGCGGCCTCGGGGTGACCGCCGCCGCCGGCTTCTCCGCCACCGGGGTGGCGTGCGGCCTCAAGCCAGCCGGCCAGCTCGACCTCGCCCTGGTGGTGGGGCCGCCCGGCACGGTCGCGGCGGGCGTGTTCACCACCAACGTGGTGGTGGCGGCGCCGGTGGTCTGGTCGCGGGCGCTGCTGGCCGCCTCGGCGGACGCCAGGGTGGTGGTGGTCAACTCCGGCAACGCCAACGCCTGTACCGGCCCTGCCGGGCACCAGGCGGTGCGGGCCACCGCCGAGCGGGCAGCGGCCGAGCTGGGCTGCAGCCCCGAGCAGGTGCTGATCTGCTCGACCGGGGTGATCGGGGTGCCGCTCGACGCCGAGCGGGTCGGTGACGGCGTCGCCAAGGCCGCCGCCAATCTCGGGCGCCGGGCATCGGTCGAGCTGGCCGGCCGGCTCGACCACGGCGACGGTCTGGCCGCCGCCGAGGCGATCCGCACCACCGACACGGTCGCCAAGCAGGCCGGGACCAGGCTCGTCGGCGGCGTCACGGTCGGGGGGATGGCCAAGGGGGCGGCCATGCTCGCCCCCGCGATGGCGCCGCCGCACGCGACCATGCTGGCGGTGCTGACCACCGACGCGCTGGCCGAGGAGGCCGCCCTGCGGGACGGGCTGGCCGCGGCGGTCGACGACAGCTTCAACCGCATCACCGTGGACGGCGCCCAGTCCACCAACGACACCGTCCTGCTGCTCGCCTCCGGCGCCTCCGGAGCGCGGCCCGACCCGGACGAGCTGGCCGCCGCCGTCCGGGCCGTCTGCGACGACCTCGCCACCCAGATGCTGGCCGACGCCGAGGGCGGCACCAAGGTGATCTCCGTCGAGGTCGGCGGGGCCGGCACGCTCGCCGCCGCCCTGGCGGTCGCCCGCCGGGTGGCCGACAGCCCGCTGGTCAAGACGGCCGCCTACGGCGGCGACCCGAACTGGGGCCGGGTCCTGCAGGCCGCCGGCACCGCCGGTGTCCAGTTCGACCCGGACGCGGTGGGCCTCGAGGTCGCCGCCGGGCCGGTCGGCGGCGGGCCGGGCGGCACCGGCCCGGTCGTGCTGGTGCGGGGCGGGGCGCCGACCGGGGCGGACGGGAACGCCGCCATGGCCGGGCCGGAGGTCCGCCTCCGCCTCGACCTCGGCGGCGACGGGCCGTGGGGTCGCATCCGCACCGTCGACCTCACCCCGGAATACGTGCGGCTCAACTCGGAGTACACGACATGACCGGGGGGTCCGGGGGGCTCAAGAGCGAGGCTGAAGCCGAGGCGGCGGGTGGCCACGCAGGGCCGAGCGGTAGCCCCCCGGTGGACGCCGCCACCGACCCACGCACCGAGGACCTGCAGGCCAAGGCGGCCGTGCTCCACGAGGCGCTGCCGTGGATCAAGCGGTTCACCGGCCGCACGGTGGTGGTGAAGTACGGCGGCGCCGCCATGGCGACCACCACCGGGCCGGAGGCCGCCTCGCTGGACTCCTTCGTCGGCGACGTCGTCCTGCTCCGCTACGTCGGCGTCGACCTGGTGGTGGTCCACGGCGGCGGCCCGGAGATCAGCCAGACGATGGAGCGCTTCGGCAAGCAGCCGGTGTTCGTCGACGGGCTGCGGGTGACCGACGCCGACACCATGGACCTGGTCCGCATGGTGCTGGTCGGGCGGGTCAACAAGGCGCTGGTGGGGCGGATCAACACCCACGGCCGCCTGGCCGTCGGCCTGTCCGGCGAGGATGGGCTGCTGGTGACCGCACGGCCGAAGCAGGACCCGGGCGGCCGCGATCTCGGCCTGGTCGGCGAGGTGGCCGAGGTCGACCCGACCGCGCTGCGCGCGCTCACCGCCGCCGGGCTGATCCCGGTGGTGGCCACGGTCGCCGCCGGCCCCGGCGGCCAGCCGTACAACATCAACGCCGACACCGTCGCCGGTGCGCTGGCGGCCGCGCTGAAGGCCGAGAAGCTCGTCTACCTCAGCGACGTGGAGGGGCTCTACGCCAAGCTGGGCGACGCCGGCTCGCTGATCCGCCGCCTCGGCCTGGTCGAGCTGGAGGCGATGCTCGCCGACGGCCACGGCCTCGCCGGCATGATCCCCAAGCTGGAGGGGATCGCCACCGCCATCCGCGCCGGGGTGCGCAGCGCCCACATCCTCGACGGGCGGCTCCGCCACGCGCTGCTGCTCGAACTGTTCACCGACCGCGGTGTCGGGACCATGGTCACCCGATCCTCCGGGGGGGCAGACCCCGCCCCCCCGGACCCCCCCGGGGAGGAGGTCGTATGACCGATCCTGTCGCCGCCCGCGAGGCGGCCGTGCTCTGGCCGACCTACGCCCGCCCGCCGGTGGTGTTCACCCGTGGCGAGGGCGTGCGGCTGTGGGACACCGCCGGGCGCGAGTACCTCGACTTCCTCGGCGGGATCGCGGTGGTCGCCGCCGGCCACGCCCACCCGCGGGTGGTGGTGGCGGTCGCCGGGCAGCTCGCCACCCTCGGGCACACCTCCAACCTGTACTTCACCGGCCCGCAGATCGACCTGGCCGAACGGCTGGTCGACCACTTCGGCCCGCCCGCCAAGGTGTTCTTCTCCAACTCGGGGGCCGAGGCCAACGAGGCCGCCATCAAGGTCGCCAGGCGCCACGCCAAGCAGCACAAGGGCGAGCAGGCGGTCGGGATCGTGGCCGCCGAGGGCGGCTTCCACGGCCGCACCCTGGCCACCCTCGCCGCCACCGGCAAGCCCCACCTGCACCCCACGTTCGCGCCGCTCCCGGCCGGGTTCACCCACGTGCCCTACGGCGACGCCGACGCCCTGGCCGCCGCCGTCGGCCCGGACACGGCCGCGGTGCTGCTCGAACCGGTCCAGGGCGAGGCCGGCATCCGGGTGCCGCCGCCTGGCTACCTCCGCGCGGCCCGGGAGATCGCCAGCCGCCACGGCGCCCTGCTGATCCTCGACGAGGTCCAGTCCGGCATGGGCCGCACCGGCCGGTTCTTCGCCCACCAGCACGAGCAGGTCCGGCCGGACGTGGTCACGCTGGCCAAGGCGCTCGGCAACGGCTATCCGATCGGCGCCACCATCGCCACCGCCGAGGTGGCCGACGTCATGCGACCCGGCGACCACGCCTCGACCTTCGGCGGCGGGCCGGTGGCCTGCGCCGCGGCCCTCGCCACCCTGGAGGTGGTCGAGCCGCTGCTCGAAGGGCACGTGGAGAAGGTCTCGGCCCGCCTCAAGGACGGGCTGGAGGAGCTGGCGTCGCGGACCGGACCGGGCGCCGAGGTCCGCGGCCTCGGGCTCTGGTTCGCCCTCGACCTTCCGACCGGGCCGGGAGCCAAGGAGGTGGCCGCCGCCGCGCTCGACCGTGGCCTGGTGGTCAACCCGGTCACCGACACCGCCGTGCGGCTCGCCCCGCCCCTGGTGGTCGAGGAGGACGAGGTCGACGAGGCCATTGCCCGGCTCGGCGGCGCGCTCGCGGAGGCGGGCAGGTGACCTCGCTCAAGGCGGCCCGCCACGCGGCGCTCACCACGCTGCTCCGTGCCCGCAACCTGACCGGCCAGGCCGCCGTGCAGGAGGCCCTGCACGCCCGGGGCTTCGACGCCACCCAGGCGACCATCTCGCGCGACCTCGACGAGCTCGGCGCGGTCAAGGTCCGCGGCGATGACGGCCGGCTGGTCTACGCCCTGCCCGAGCCGCTGGCCGCCGACGGCGTCGACGAGGTGGAGCTGCGTCAGGTCCTGGCGCTGTCGCTGTCGGCGATCGTCCCGACCGGGAACCTGGTGGTGGTGCGCACCCCGCCGGGCCACGCCAACCTGCTCGCCTCCACCCTCGACCGGGCGGGCCTGCCCGGCCTGGCCGGCACCGTCGCCGGCGACGACACCGTGCTGCTGGTCTGCACCGAGCGCACCTCGGGCAGGACCATCGCCCGCCAGCTCAGCACCCTCGCGGCCCCCGCCGGCAACGGCGAGCTCAACCCTCTCGGGGGGCAAACCGCGCCCCCGCCGACCGCACCCGATCCTCCGGGGGGGCAAACCGCGCCCCCCCGGACCCCCCCGGACCCACTGTCACCGTCCCTGCGCCTGCACCAAGGAGAGCGCGCATGACACCATCCACCCGCGACCTGGTCGTACTCGCCTACTCCGGCGGTCTCGACACCACCGTGGCCGTGCACCGGCTCACCCATGAGCAGGGCCGCCGCGTGGTGGCGCTGCTCGCCGACGTCGGCCAGGGCGAGGACCTGGCTACGGCGGCCCGCCGGGCGCTGGCCGCCGGGGCCGAGGACGCGGTGGTGGTGGACGCCCGCGACCGCTTCGCCGCCGAGTTCCTGGTGCCGGCGGTCGCCGCCAACGCCCTCTACGAGGGCCGCTACCCGCTCGTCTCGGCGCTGTCGCGGCCGCTGATCGCGCAGCTCCTGGTCGAGGAGGCGACCCGCAGGGGTGCGCAGGCGGTCGCCCACGGCTGCACCGGCAAGGGCAACGACCAGGTCCGCTTCGAGGTCAGCGTGGGCGCGCTCGCCCCGCACCTGGAGGTGCTCGCCCCGATCAGGGACTGGACCATGAGCCGGCCCGAGGCGATCGCCTACGCCGACCGGCACGGCATCGACCTCGGCGGGATCACCGCGGCCAGGCCTTACTCGGTCGACCAGAACCTCTGGGGCCGCACCGTCGAGGCCGGCGTGCTCGAAGACCCGTGGGTGGCACCGCCGGAGGAGGCCTACGCCTGGACCGCCGCCCCCGCTGACGCCGCCGGCCGCGGCGCGGCGGTGGTCAGCTTCGAGGGGGGCGTGCCGGTCGGGGTGGACGGGTCGGCGGCCGGGCTGGCCAAGGTGGTCGCCCACCTCAACCAGCTCGGCGGCGCGGCCGGCTTCGGGCGGGTCGACATGATCGAGAACCGCCGCGTCGGCATCAAGAGCCGCGAGATCTACGAGGTGCCCGGCGCGCTCGCCACCATCCTCGCCCACCGCGACCTGGAGGACCTCACCCTGGACCGCGACGTGCTCCACGAGAAGGCCCGGCTGGAGGTCCGCTACGCCGAGCTGATCTACGACGGGCTGTGGTTCTCGCCCCTCAAGGCCGCCCTCGACGCGTTCGTGGCCGAGACCCAGGCCACCGTGACCGGCGAGGTCCGCCTCGAGTTCTCGCCCGGCCGCTGCCAGGTCACCGGCCGCCGCGCGGCGCGCTCCCTGTACCGGCCCGACCTGGCCACCTACGATGCCGACGACGGGTTCGACCATGACGCCGGGCGCGGCTTCGTCGCACTCTGGGGCCTGCCCGCCCGCACCTGGGCAAGGGTCAACCGTTAGTCCCTCGGACAGGGTGGCCGGTGACTGAGCGCAGCGACGAGCGGAACGACGGCACCGGGCTCGCCGCGGGGCCGCTGTGGGCAGGCGGCTTCGCCGGCGGGCCCGATCCCCGCATGTGGGCGTTCACCGCGTCGCTCGAGCTCGACCGGCGGCTCTGGCGGCAGGACGTGGCCGGCAGCCGCGCTCACGTCCGTGCCCTGGTCAGGGCGGGGGTTCTCGGCGACGAGGAGGGCGAGGAGCTGCTCGACGGCCTCGCCAAGGTCGGCGCCGAGCTGGCCGGTGGCTCGTTTCACTGGGCGGCCGGCGACGAGGACGTCCACACCGCCGTCGAGCGGCGCCTGACCGAGCTGGTCGGGCCGCTCGGCGGCAAGCTCCACACCGGCCGCAGCCGCAACGACCAGGTCGCCACCGACCTGCACCTGTGGCTCAAGGAGGCGGCCGCCGACGCCGTCGAGGCGGTGGCCGGGCTCCTCGACGCGCTGGTCGAAACCGCCAGGGCCCATCAGGGCGCGGTGCTGCCCGGCCTCACCCACCTGCAGCCGGCTCAGCCCGTGACCTGGGCCTTCCAGCTCGCCGCGCACGGCTTTGCGCTCACCCGCGACCTCGGCAGGCTGCAGGACACCGCCCGCCGCGCCGACGTCAGCCCGCTCGGCGCCGGTGCCGTGGCCGGCTCCTCGTTCCCGCTCGACCCGGTGGCGACCGCCGAGGACCTGGGCTTCGCGGCCGCGTTCGGCAACGCCATGGACGCGACCGCCGCCCGCGACGCCGTGGCCGAGCTGCTCGCCGCGGTGGCGATCGCCATGGTCAACGCGTCCCGCCTGGCCGAGGACGTGACCCTCTGGGCCGGCCGCGGCTGGGTGCGGCTCCCCGACGCCTGGGCCACCGGGTCGAGCATGCTGCCGCAGAAGCGCAACCCTGACGTGGCCGAGCTGGCCAGAGGCCGCGCCGGCACGGTGATCGGCCGGCTGGCCGGCCTGCTCGCCACCCTCAAGGGCCTCCCCCTCGCCTACGCGCGCGACCTCCAGGAGGACAAGGCGGCCGCGTTCGAGGCGGTCGACACCCTGGTGGCCGCGATGGGTGCGCTGGCCGGACTGGTGGGCGGTCTGGTGCCTGACGTGGCCCGGATGCGCGCCGCCGCCGAGGAGGGCGAGGCGACCGCCGTCGACCTGGCCGAGGCCCTGGTCCGCCGCGGCGTGCCGTTCCGCCAGGCGCACGCGGCGGTGGCCGCCGCCGTCCGGGCCGCGGCCGAGCGTGGCACGCGCCTTGCCGACCTGCCAGCCGAGCAGCTCGCCGCGGTCCACCCGGCCCTTACGGGGGTCGACCCCAAGGTTCTCTCGGTCGAAGGCAGCCTGGCCGCCAAGGCCACGCCCGGCTCGACCGAGCCTTCCCGCGTCGCCGAGCAGCTGACCGTCCTCGAGGTCACCGCCACCACCGCCCGCGCCTGGGCGGCCGCCTTCCGGCCAACCCTCGACCTGGGCTGACGGCTGCCGTCCGACGCGGCTCAGCGCATCGAGGAGGCGATCCGCACGGCCTCCTCCCGGGAGACCTGGCCCTCCAGGCGGTAGGTGACGTCGCCCTGCACCCAGATGAGGGTCGAGCCGGCGAGGCGGACGCGCTCCTGCTGGAAGGAGCCGCCACGGTCGATGAAGGCCAGCTCGTGCGGCTGGGCGAACCAGAAGGCGTCGCCGCCGTTGACCCTCAGGAACTCCACCTCGGAGGCGTTGCTCAGCTTCTTGATGTAGTCCAGGTCGACGGACGCGCGGAACTGGGTGATCAGCAGGCCGGCCTCGGTATACGGGGAGGCGGGCAGGCCCTGCCGGGCGCGGTAGACGAAGTCGACCCGGCCGTCGACCGGCTGGTCCGGGTCGACGTAGACGGCGTCAGGCCGGTCGAACCCGGCGGCGGTCGGCACCCGCACCGGGAACTTCACCCGCTGCCTGGCGTCGTCCAGCGTCGTCCGGCTGCCAAGACCGAGGCTCGCACCCACCCCACCGGCCTCGGTGCTCGGCGGGGTGGTGCTGGTCGGGCGGGGTCCGCCGATCTGGATCCTGATGCCACGCAGGCCCAGCAGGTCGGCGACCGCCTCGCGGGTGCCGGGCGAGAGGACCAGGACGGCGGCGGCGAGCAGCGCAACGGCCAGGCCGGCGACAGCAAGGCGCTGCCAGCGCCGGCTCGGGAGGCGTCGCCGGCCTGGTGCCATCACCGGTCGCCGTTCGGGGGCCTCGCGCAGGCGGGTGGCCACCTGCTCGGCCAGCGGCGGGGTGACGGGCAGGTCGAGGTGGGCGCCGAGGTCGCGGAGGGCGAATTCCAGCTCCCGGTCGCTCATTCCCCACCTCCCTTCTTGGACTGGGGGCTATCGCGTCGCTGCTTGAGCCCCCAGACCCCCTCCGTCGTGGCCGGCCACAACGTGTGGACGACGCCCTGCTCGGCCAGGACCGCCCGCAGGCGGCCGAGCGCCCTGGACGTCCTGGACTTCACCGTGCCGCGGCGGCAGCCGAGCACGCTGGCCGTCTCCGCCTCGCTCAGCTCCATGAAGTAGCGGCAGGCCAGCATCTCGCGGTCGCTGTCGGACAGGCGGTTGACCGCGGCCAGCAGGGTCTTCCGGCGCTCCGAGGCCAACGCCGCCGCCTCGGGGGACGGGGCCGCGTCCCCCGAGGGGCGGTCCTCGGCGGCCCTGAGGGACAGGTCGTCCTGGCGGCGGGCCGAGCGGGCCCGGTTGCGGGCCTCGTTGGCCACGATCGCCAGCAGCCAGGGCCGGAACGGGGCGCCCGGCCGGAAGCGGTCGAGCGCGTGCCACGCCTTCACGAAGCCCTCCTGGGCGGCGTCCTCCGCGTCCGAGGCCGACCGGGTGACCAGGTAGGCGGTCCGGAAGGCGAGGTCCTGGTGGCGCCGTACAAGGCGCTCGTAGGCGTGCACCTCTCCCCGCTGAGCGCGTGCGACGAGCTGGTCGTCGTCCTCGGTGTCCAGTGGTCGGCCCTCCACGGACGGATTCCACCAGCTCTTACACCGCCACGCGGCGCACGGTTCCCGGCAGGCGGCGCCGGGCGGCGATGCTACGCCACCAGCCAGCCCCGCACGGCCTCCCCGGTTGGGGACACCGGGGTACCGTCGCGGCGACCGTGGGTAGGTCGGCTGGAGAGGGAGCGGCGAGGTCGACGGGAAGGGAGCCGACATGGGCATGGCGATGCGGACGCTCGGCCGGTCCGGTATCCAGGTCAGCCCGATGGGGATGGGCTGCTGGGCCATTGGCGGCCCGTACCGGGCGGGTGACCAGCCGCTGGGGTGGGGCGAGGTCGACGACGAGGAGTCCGTCCGGGCACTGCGGCGCGCGCTCGACCTCGGCGTCACCTTCTTCGACACCGCCAACGTGTACGGCGCCGGCCACAGCGAGCGCATCGTGGGCCGCGCCCTGGCCGGCCGGCGCGACGAGGTGGTAGTGGCCACCAAGTTCGGCAACGTCTTCGACGAGGCCAGTCGCCAGCACCTCGGCACCGACGTCAGCCCCGAGCACGTCGCCAGCGCCTGCGAGGCGTCGCTGCAACGCCTCGGCACCGACCGGATCGACCTCTACCAGCTCCACATCTCGGTGCTCCCCGACGACCAGGCCGTCCCGATCCGCGACGCCCTGGAGGGACTGGTCGACCGTGGGCTGGTGCGCGCCTACGCCTGGAGCACCGACGACCCACGGCTTGCCGGCCTGTTCGCCGAGGGGCCGCACTGCACCGCCGTGCAGCATGAGCTGAACGTGCTCAACGACGCGCCGGAGATGCTGGCCGTCTGCGACCGGCTCGACCTCGCCAGCGTCAACCGCACGCCGCTCGCCATGGGCCTGCTGACCGGCAAGTTCAGTGCCGACTCGCGCCTGCCCCAGGACGACGTGCGCGGCAAGGAGCCCGAGTGGATGCGGTACTTCAAGGACGGCCGGCCGGTGCCCGAGTGGCTCGACCGGCTCGCCGCCGTCCGCGAGGTCCTCACGAGCCAGGGCCGGTCGCTGGTGCAGGGCGCCCTCGCCTGGATCTGGGCGCGGAGCGACCGCACCGTGCCGATCCCCGGAGTCCGCACCGTCCGCCAGGTCGAGGAGAACGCCGCCGCCATGCAGGCCGGCCCCCTCACCGCCGACCAGGTCGCCGAGATCGACCATCTCCTGGGGCGCTAGCTGCTCACCAGGCAGGGAGCCGCACCGCTGTCAGACCCGGAGTCGCCCTGCCGGCGGGGCCGTGGGCTAGTACCAGCCGTTGGCCTGCCAGAAGGCCTTGGCGGTCTCGGCGGTGCCGTAACGGTCGCGGACGTAGGCGCGGAAGGCGGCCAGCTGCTTGCCGCAGTCGATGGTGTCGTAGTCGGCGCCCAGGTAGAGGATCCGGTTGCCGAGCAGCAGCTGGCCGAGGCCGAAGGCGGTGGAGGTGGGGTTGTCGGCGGTCGGGTACCCGCTCGACTCCTTCATGATGATCCACAGCTCAGCCGAGGAGGTCCCCGCCAGGTTGCAGCGACCGCCCCCGGTCCGCGGCACGCGGGGCGCGTCGATCGGCGACCGTGCCGCCGCGGCCCGGCGGCGGGCCTCCTCTTCCTGCCGGATCAGCTGGCGCAGCTCCGCCGACCTGGCCCGGAGCACGCCGGCCTGGCTTGCCAGCCTGGCGACCTTGGCGTCGAGCGTCCGCTTGGCCTGCTCGCGCACCGCCCGTGCCCGCTCCAGGGCGGCGACCTCGGTGGCCACGGCGGCGGCCGCCGCGCGGCGGTCCCGCTCGGCGGCGACCATCCGGGCCCGCATCCAGGTCGCCTGGCGCTGGACCCCCCGCAACCTGGCCAGCGTGTTCGAGCCGGACTGGGCCACGTAGTCGAGCGTGACGGCCCGGTCGACCAGGTCGGCCAGGTGCTCCGGCTCCATCAGCACGGCCAGGTCGGCCGAGCCTCCCGAGATGTAGACGTTGCGGGCGCGCACCGCGAGCTGCTCGCGGAGCCCGGCCACTTCGCCGTCGGCCTGCCGCAGGGCGCGGGTGGCGGCCTCGCGGCGCTGCCGCG
Source organism: Actinomycetota bacterium (assembly GCA_035535495.1). GTDB lineage: Bacteria > Actinomycetota > CALGFH01 > CALGFH01 > CALGFH01 > DASUZB01. The sequence goes on from DATLQA010000037.1 coordinate 17,209, forward strand.
CGGCGGCGAGCTGGAGGCGGGCGGCGGCCAGCCGCTCGCGGCCGGCGGCGGCCGCCTGCTCGGCCCTGGCCAGGGCCGCGTCCACCGCGACCGCGTCCGCGCGGGCGTCGCGGAGCACCGACTCCACCTGCCCGAGCGCCTCCCGTGTCCGCGAGAGGTCGGACTGCTTGTCGTCGGCGAGCGCGGGCCAGCTGGCCAGCATGGCCACGGCCAGGACGCCGGCGAGCGCGGCGGTTGAGCGGGCGCGTGAGGACACGAGGACGCCTCCTCGTCAGGCGGGGGCTGGGGGCTCGAGAAGCGGCGGGGCGGCCGCCCAGTCGGCGGAACTTGGGGGATCGAGGAGTGACCTGGTCTCGGTCGCGGACGGGCCGGGAGTCTACCTCAGGCCGGAACGAAGGATCGAACCGCCGGGTCGCCCCGGACCGGGCGAGCAGGGCGAGCCAGCCGTGGCGCGGCGCGGGCGGCCCGGCCGCCCGAGTCGGCGTGATCGCGCCTGTGGCCGCAGGTGAAGGTACCATCCGAGCATGACCGAGCCTCGCTGGAAGCAGCGCTACCGTGCCCCCACCCTGACCCTGCCGCGCTGGGGGGTCGACCAGCCCGACCACCTGGTCTACGCGTCCAACCTGTCAGGGTCGTGGCAGGTGCACGCCTGGGACCGCGTCGCCGGTACGCACCGCCAGGTCACCGAGCATCCCACCGGGGTGGTGGCCGGGACGGTCACGCCCGACGGCGCCGGGGTGGTCTGGTTCGACGACGACAAGGGCAACGAGATCGGCCGCTGGCTGGTGCAGCCGTTCGCCGGTGGCGAGCCCGCCCCGCTGCTGCCCGGGTCGACGCCGTCCTGGAGCGCCGGGCTCGCGCTCGGCCCGAAGGGCAGGGTGGCGGTCGGCCTGGCCGACCGGGAGGGCTTCCGCGTGCGCGTCGGCGAGCTGGGCGGCGACAGCGTCGAGCTGTACCGGCACGAGCAGAGCGTCGACGTCGGCGGTCTCTCCCGGGACGGCCGCCTGCTGGTCGTCCACCACGCCGAGCACGGCGACAACCTCCGGCCGGCGCTGCGCGCCTTCGACACCGACCGCCTGGAGGCCGTCGCCGACCTCTGGGACGGCGAGGGGTTCGCGCTCTACGCCAGCGCCTTCTCGCCGGTGCCTGGCGACGGCCGCCTCGCCGTCCTGCACGAGCGCACCGGCCTGCTCCGGCCGGCGGTCTGGGACCCGCTCACCGGCGAGCGGACCGAGCACGAGCTCGACCTGCCCGGCGACGTCGACGTCGCCGGCTGGTGGCCCGACGCCGGCTCGCTGCTGCTGATCCACACGCATCTCGGCCGCGACCAGCTGTACCGGCTGTACCTGCCCGGCGGGCGTCTGGAACGGCTCGACCACGACCCCGGTTCGATCACCGGTGCCCGCGTCCGCCCCGACGGCACCGTCTGGTACCGCTGGTCGTCGGGGGCGATCCCCGCCGAGGTGCGCGCCGTCGGCGCCGACGACGCCGTGCTCCGCCCGCCAGGGCCGCGCGCGCCCGTCGGCGTCGCCTACCAGAGCTGGACCTTTGCCAACCCCGCCGGCGGCCAGGTCCACGGCTTCCTGGCCGTCCCGCCCCGCGACGGCCCGCACCCGACCGTCATGCTGATCCACGGCGGCCCACACCACCACGACGCCGACAGCTTCAGCGCGGAGGTGCAGGCCTGGGTCGACCACGGCTACGCGGTGGCGCTGGTCAACTACCGCGGCTCGACCGGATACGGCAAGGCCTGGCAGGACGCCCTGGTGGGCGACCCGGGCCGGCCTGAGGTCGAGGACGTGGTGGCCGGCAGGGACGACCTGGTCGCCAGGGGCGTCGCCGACCCGGCACGGGTGGTGATCGCCGGTGCCTCCTGGGGTGGCTACCTGACCCTGCAGACCATCGGGACGGTGCCGGACGGCTGGCGGGCAGCCCTGGCCGTGGTCCCGGTGGCCGACTACGTGAACGCCTACGCCGACGAGTCGGAGGGGCTCCAGGCGCTGGACCGCTCCCTGTTCGGCGGCGGCCCGGACACCAAGCCGGAGCTGTTCGCCGACCGCTCGCCGATCACCCACGCCCACCGGGTGACCACCCCGGTGCTGCTGATGGTGGGGGAGAACGACACCCGCTGCCCGCTGCAGCAGGTGCTCAACTACGCCGACCGCCTCACCGACCTGGGCAAGGAATTCGAGCTGGACCGCTTCGACGCCGGCCACGGCGCGCTGGTGGTCGAGGAGCGCATCCGCCAGGCCGAGGTCGAGCTCGGCTACGCCGCCCGTCACGTCCCAGGGGTCGCCGCGCCGGAGCGGTAGGGCAGCGTACGACCAGCGTGGTAGCGGTGCCGCACCCACGGGAGGATGCCCGGGCGGGTGGTGCTCCCGTACGGTGATGCCATGACCGTGACCGGCATCTCCGAGCGCCTGCGGCGCCTGCCCGCGCCGGTGGTCGACGCGGTCCTGGCGGTCGCCGTGGCGGTGGTGAGCTTGGCAGCGATCCACGTGGCCGCCGAGCCGGACGCCCGACCGCCCGACGCGCTCGCCGACCTGCTCGCGGTGTCGTGCGGCGTCCTGCTGCTGGCGCGGCGGCGCTGGCCGCTCGGGGTGCTGGCGATGTCGAGCGGCGTCCTGCTCCTGTACTACTCGCTGGGATACCCGGGCGTGCCGCCGGCGGTGCCGCTCGGGGTCGCGCTCTACAGCGCCGGCGCCGCCGGCTACCTGCGCTGGGGCCTGGTCGGCACGGTGCTGTTCATCGCCGGGGGCGTGCAGGCCGGGATCAGGGAGCATGAGCCGGCGCTCGAGCTGCTGACCATCTTCCTGCAGCAGGCGTCGCTCATGGTGGCGCTGCTCCTGCTCGGCGACGCGGTGCATGCCCGCCGGGGCTGGCAGGCCGAGGTCCGCGAGCGGCTGGCGCGGGTGGAGGCGGACCGGGAGCGCGAGGCGGCGCGGCGGGTGGAGCAGGAGCGGCTGCGGATCGCCCGGGAGCTGCACGACGTGATGGCGCACACGATCGCGGTGGTCACCGTCCAGGCGGGTGTCGCCGCCGACGTGCTCGCCGACGACCCCGACGAGGCCAGGGCCGCCCTTGCCACCATCCGCTCGGCCAGCAGGGAGGCGATGGCCGAGCTGAGGGCCACCGTCGGCGTGCTCCGCGCCGCCGAGGGCGACGAGGCCCCGCGCGCGCCCAGCCCTGGCCTCGGCCAGCTCGACGGCTTGTACGAGACGGCCCGCGACGCGGGCCTGCGCGTCGAGGCATCGGTGTCCGGCGAGCCGCGGCCGCTGCCGGCCCTGGTCGACCTCACCGCCTACCGCATCGTGCAGGAGTCGCTGACCAACGTCTGCCGCCACGCCGGCGCCGCCACCGCCACGGTGACGATCCGCTACGAGGCCGCCGACGTGGTCATCGAGGTGGCTGACGACGGCCGTGGCCCCGCCGCCACCGGCGGGCGGGCCGGGTACGGGCTGGCCGGGATGGCGGAGCGGTCCGCGGCGGTCGGCGGCCACCTCGAGGCCGGGCGGGGGCCGGGCGGCGGGTTCCGCGTCACCGCCCGGCTGCCGGCGGCGAGGACCCCGTCGTGAGCGACCAGCCCGGCGCGCGGGTCGTCAAGGTGCTGCTCGCCGACGACCAGACGCTGGTGCGGGCCGGATTCCGGGTCCTGCTCGAACGCGGCCACGACATCGAGGTGGTCGGCGAGGTCGCCGACGGCGCCGCGGCGATCGAGGCGGTCAGGCTCCTCCGGCCGGACGTGGTGCTGATGGACATCCGGATGCCGGTGCTCGACGGCCTCGAAGCCACCAGGGAGATCGTCGCCGACGAGCGGCTCGCCGGCGTCCGGGTGGTGATGCTGACCACCTACGAGTTCGACGAGTACGTCTTCGAGGCGCTCCGCGTCGGTGCCAGCGGCTTCCTGCTCAAGGACGTCGACCCGGCCGACCTGCGCCAGGCCGTGCGGGTGGCGGCCAGCGGCGACGCGCTGCTCTCGCCGAGCGTGACCCGGCGGCTGATCGAGTTCGTCGCCAAGGCCGCGCCGCGCCGCGCCGACCCGGAACGGCTGTCGCTGCTGACCGACCGGGAACGCGAGGTCATGGCGCTGGTCGGGGGCGGCCTGTCCAACGACGAGATCGCGCGGCGGCTGTTCATGAGCCCGGCGACCGCCAAGACCCACGTGAGCCGCGCCATGGCCAAGCTCGGCGCCCGCGACCGCGCCCAGCTGGTGGTCCTGGCCTATGAGACCGGCCTGGTCAGCCCGGGCCGCTGACATGCCCCGGCCGGCGGCCGGCCCGCACCGCGCCGCCACCTGGCGCCAGCGAACCCGCCCGCTCACGCAGACGCCGCTTCCTCACTCACTTCCCGGGATCGTGGCGGTGGCCAGGCTGCCCTTTCCCGGGCGGATGGCCAGGGTGAACTGGCCGCCCAGCTCCTCGTCGACCAGCGCGCGGACCAGCCGCAGGCCGAGGCCGCCGGGGCGGCCTGCCTCGTCCTCCGGCTCGGGCTCGGGGGGCGGGGCGGCGTCCAGCTCGGCGCTGCCGTCGTCGGCCACGTCCAGGATGGTCTGGCGGCCGTCGCCGCCCCGGAGGGTGACGGTGACCACCCCGGGGCCGCCGGCGAGGCCGTGCTCGATGGCGTTCTGCACCAGCTCGCTGAGGACCACCGCCAGGGGCGTGGCCACGGCCGCGTCCACCCGCACCGACCCGGCGTTGAGGATGATGCGCACGTCCTCGCGGCCGAGGGAGCTCTCCAGCATCCGGACCACCCGGCGGGCCACGTCGGCCATGTCGACCGCGCCCTCGAACTCCTCGGTCAGGGTCTCGTGGACCAGCGCGATGGCGGCGATGCGCCGCACCGACTCCTCCAGGGCGGCCACCGCCATGGGATGGTCACCGAGCCGGCGGACCTGCAGGCGCAGCAGCGACGCGACCGTCTGCAGGTTGTTCTTGACCCGGTGGTGGACCTCGCGGATGGTCGCCTCGCGCCGGGAGATCAGCCGGTCCTGGCCGCGCAGCTCGGTGACGTCGCGGCAGAGCGCCAGCGCGCCGCGCCGCCGCCCGGCACCCCGCAGCAGCGGCACCACCCGGACGTGGGTGACCGCGCCGTCGGCCTCGACGTCCGTCTCGACCGGTCGCCGGCCCGCCATCGCCTGGGCGACCAGCACCCCGACGCGGCCGGGCACGGGCAGGTCGAGGGGGAGCGCGTTGATACCCATGCGACGGAACGCCGAGGTCGCGTTGGGGCTGGCGAACTCGACCCGCGCGCTGGCGTCGAGCACCACCAGGCCGTCGCCGACCCGTGGGGAGGAGACCAGCTCGAGGTCCTCCTGGAAGGGGAACAGCCCGCGGGCCACCATCTCCTGCAGGGCGTCGGCGGCGCGCAGGTAGGCCGTCTCCAGCCGACCGGTGGGCCGGTCGGGCAGTTCGGCCGATTCCACGCACATCACCGCGACCACCTCGCCGTGGTGGCGCACTGGCACCGCCTCGACCCGTACCGGCTCGGCGTCGATCAGCACCGGCTGGGAGGTCCGCAGCCGCCTGCCCTCGCGCCAGGCCCGCTCGACGTACGGCTGCCAGCCAGGCTCGACCACCTCCCCGACCAGGTCGGCCGGGTACAGGGTGCGGGCCGTGTAGGGGCGGAGCTGGCCGACGATGCGGAAGTTCTCGGTGCCCTCCACCGGGATGAACAGCAACAGGTCGGCGAAGGAGAGGTCGGCGACCAGCTGCCATCCGGCCATGAGGGCGTGGAGGTGCTCGGCGGCGGCCGGGTCGAGGCGGCGCCGCCGCGGCGCCGGCGGTGGCGCTGGCTTGGCGGTCTGCATGACCGCACCAGCGTAGACCCGCCGGCCCCCGGCGCGTCAGCGGCCGACCGTGACCACCCCGCGCATCCCGTAGGCGTAGTGGCCGGGGAGGTGGCAGGCGTACTGCAGCCGCCCGGGGGCGTCGAGGTTGAAGCTGACCGTGGTGGAGCGCTCCTCCCCGGCCGGGACGGTGACCTCGCCGGGCCCGTCGTGCAGGCGCTGCGTGCCCCGCTCGTGGAGGTCGTGGACCGCCTGGGGGCCGATGATGAACTCGTGGTCGATCGGGTCGGTGTTGCGCAGCACGAAGCGGACCTCGGTGCCGGGCGCGACCGTGATCGCGGCCGGCTGGAACTTGGAGTGGTGCATGGTGACCACCACCGTCCGGGTCCCGGCGGCGGCGCCCGCCCGCCTGACCCCCACCCAGGCCGCCACCGCCCCGACCACCAGGACCAGGCAGGCCGCCAGCAGGATCCGACCTGCCCGCCGGGGCCGGGCCGGCCCCCGCGCCCGGTCCTCGGCGGTCGGCGGCGGCCTGGTCGGCGGTGCCAGATGGATGGTCATGACCGGGCCGATGGGCGGGCGCGGACGGTGACGGCGAGCCCGGCGACCACCGCCAGGCCGGCGGCAAGCCAGGGCCACCAGCCGGCACGCGGCGCCGGGGAGGCGGCGCTGTCCTCCGGCGCGACCAGGCCGGCGGCCACCGGGGAGGGGCTGCCAAGGCCGCTGGCGTCGATCGCCAGGTCGTGGGTGAGCTTGCCGGCGGTGGTGTTGACGTGGAGGTAGGTGAGGTGCATGTCGCTGGCCGGGATCCAGCTCATCCCCTTGTCGCCGCGGAGGTCGCCGAGCAGGGCGGTCGAGGCCGCTCGGCTCTGCTCCAGGGCCACGCCGGTGTGGCCGGCGGCGACCGGCTTCGGCAGCAGCGCCGGCTCCTCCTCGGTCAGCAGGTAGACGTCGGCGTCGATGGGCTCGCTGGGCTTGTGGCCGAGGCCGAGGATGCGCAGCGGCACCCACGGGTTGGCGGTCGGGATGGTGAGGTGGATGGGCGTCCCGTCGCCGAGCTGCTGGCCGCGCTCGGCGGCGGCGCCGGCGTCGAAGCTGGCCGCCATGAACACCGGGCTGCGGGCGGCGTAGAAGTCGAGCACCTCCGGCGCGTCGACCGAGAGGTCGAAGCCCTGCTTGCGCGCCCAGGCGCCGACCGCCGCGCCACCGCCGCGGACGACGGTGAGGTCCAGCGCGTCGATACGGACCCGCTGGATCACCTCGACCGACTGGGGTGCGGCCGCCGCGCGGGCCTCGCCGAAATCTGCCTTGAAGAGGACCGGTTGGGTCTCGCGCGCCAGCCGCTGGAAGGTCCAACCGCCGCCCTTGCGCACGTCGGTGGGGACGCCGGGGAGCGGG
>DATLQA010000038.1:0-11948 GCA_035535495.1 Actinomycetota bacterium
CTGCTCGGCTGGCCGATCCCCATCTCGATCGTGCTGGCCGCCGCCATCGTGCTGGTCTACATCACCCTCGGCGGCCTGTCCTCGGCCATCTACAACGAGGTCCTGCAGTTCTTCGTGATCCTGGCCGCGCTGGTGCCGCTCACCATCGTCGGGCTCAAGGCGGTCGGCGGGTGGAACGGCCTGCAGGCCAAGGTGAGCGGGGCCAAGGCCCTCGGCCCCCTGGCCCTGCACCCCTGGCAGGGGACGGGGGTCGGCAACGTCACCAACCCCATCGGGGCCGACTGGATCGCGATCGTCTTCGGGCTCGGGTTCGTGCTCTCCTTCGGCTACTGGACCACCAACTTCGCCGAGGTGCAGCGCGCCCTGGCGGCCAAGAACCTCTCGGCGGCCAGGCGCACCCCGCTGATCGCGGCCTTCCCGAAGCTGTTCATCCCGTTCCTGGTCGTCATCCCCGGGCTGATCGCCGCTGTCACCGTCAAAGGCCTCGGCGCCAAGACAGGCGACCTGCAGTTCAACAACGCCGTCCCGATCCTGATCTCCCAGTACCTGCCGACCGGCATGCTCGGCATCGCCATCACCGGACTGCTCGCCGCGTTCATGGCCGGGGTGGCCGCCAACGTGACCGCGTTCAACACGGTGGTCAGCTACGACATCTGGCAGGCGTACGTCCGCAAGGACGAACCGGACGAGTACTACGTACGTTTTGGCCGCATCGCCACCGTCCTCGGCATCGTCGTGGCGATCGGCACCGCCTTCATCGCGGCCGGCTTCAACAGCATCATGGACTACATCCAGGCGCTGTTCTCGTTCTTCAACGCGCCGCTGTTCGCCACCTTCATCATCGCCATGTTCTGGAAGCGGGCGACGCCGTGGGCGGGGTTCTGGGGGCTGGCGTCGGGCACGTTCGCCGCCGTGGCCGTCCACTTCCTCCACTCGCGCGGCCCCTTGGACCTCGGCTCGCCGCTGGCGGCCGACTTCTGGGGCGCGGTGGCCGCGTTCGTGGTCGACGCGGTGGTGACCGTCGGGGTCAGCCTGGTCACCCAGCCGAAACCAGATCACGAGCTGCGCGGGCTGGTCTGGGGTCTGACCGAGACCGAGGACGTCTCCGCCGAGGAAGACCCGGCCGAGCGGGTCTGGTGGCGCCGCCCGGCGGTGCTCGGCACCATCGCCCTCGTCCTCACCGTCCTGCTGTATCTGGTCTTCGTGTTCTAGGAGGCGCACCATGGCCAACTCCGACCGCGAGCGCGAAGCCCGCCAGCAGATCGCCGAGACCGAAGAGGCAGAGGCCCGCGACCGGGCCACCGGGGCAGCCAGCCTGTTCGATCTCCGCATGGTGATCGGTGGGTTGCTGGCCGTCTACGGCGCCATCCTGACCGTGATGGGCCTGTTCGCGTCGGCGGGCACCAAGGCCAAAGCGGCCGGGATCAACATCAACCTGTGGGCCGGGCTCGTCATGCTGCTGGCGGCCGCGGCCTTCATCGCCTGGGCGGTCCTCCGGCCGCTCAAGGCCGAGGAGGTCGCCGACGACGCCGAGGACGGGCGCGCCGCTGACCGCCGCTAGGCGTGGTTGTAGAACTCGACCTGCCAGCGCCATTCGCTGTGGTCGTCAGCGTGCCACCATGCCTTGAGGATGCCGGCCTCCCCGCCGGGCAGGATCACCAGCAGGCCGAGGTCGTCAGGGCCTGGCCAGCCGTCCTCGAGCCGGATGCTGCCGCCGTCACGGACCAGGTAGCTCATCGGGCCGGGCTGGCCGCGTTCCAGGTCGCGGCCCTCGGCGAGGACCTTGCCGGCCGCGTCGCGGACGGTCACCGCCAGCTCGGGTGGAGCGGCGTGGACCAGCACGCGGTCACCGGCGATCTCGCTGTCGACCTTGCTGCGGGCGAACGACAGCCCGGTCGCGCCGGCGGCCGGGAACCACAGATCCCACTGCTCCAGCATCGCGGACCTCCTCCCCGAGGGCGGACCCGCAGAGCGTAACCCCGGCTAGGCCGGGGTGGAACCGGGGCCAGGAGCGCCGCCGGCCAGGTCCCGGTCGAGCAGGACGGCCAGGCCGGGCGCGTCGTCGCTGCCGCCGGCGACCCGCTCGATCCGCAACCGTGCCGCCCGCCCGTCGAGGTCCACGGTGGCGACCTGGTTGTCGAAGCACGGCCCTTCGAGCACGCGCCACCGCGGCGACGGCCGCGGCGCGCCGGCCAGGGCGGCGATCACCCGCCAGGCCCACGCCACCGGGCGCAGCATCGCCACCCTGGTGGCCAGGCGGAGCCGGGGTGAGAGCCGGTTGCGCAGCGGCGAGCAGACCACCTGGAACACGCGGCTGCGCACGTCGGCGCCGGCCGTCCAGCGTGCCCGCGCCAGGTAGGAGTAGTGGACGTCGCCGGAGAGCACCAGGATGGAACTGGGCGGCGCGCCGCGCCGGCCCGCGCCGACGTCGCTGATCGCGGCGGCGAGACGGTCGAAGGAGCCGGCGAACGCGGCCCAGTGCTCCAGGGCGAGCCGCTGGCGGAGGCGCTCGCCCAGGCGGGCGAGGCGGCGGCCCCACGCGCCGGCGCAGACCGCCTCGTTCCAGGCCTCCAGGTGGTGGGCGGCCGGGGCGAGCAGCCACGGCAGCGAGGAGACCACCACCAGGTGGTCGGCGTCGCCGGCCAGCCACCGGTCGACCTGCCGCCAGTGGCCGTCGGCCACCAGCTCCCGGCGCGGCGCGAGCACCCGGTCGCCGCGCACGTCGATCACCACCAGCCTGGTGGCGCCGAGCCGCCGGGCGTGGCTGAAGCCGAGCCCTCGCCCCTGGTCCCAGGCGGCCGCCTGGGACCGCAGCCCGGCGGCGCCGTCCTGGCCGGAGGAGCCGACCGCGCCGGTGAGCGCCAGGAAGGTGGGATCGGCGGCCAGCTCGGCCGGGGCGAGGTTGCCGACGTGCTGGTAGAGCCAGTAGGCCATGAGCCCGCCGGTGACGCGCTCCTCCCACCAGGAGGTGGCGCGCATCGCCGCGAGCCACGCCGCCGAGCAGTTCCAGTTGTCGTGGACGTCGTGGTCGTCGCAGATCATGGCGCTCGGCACGGTGGACAGCAGCCATCGCACCGGCGGGTCGGTCCAGGCCGCCCGGTACAGCCGGGTGTACTCCTCGAAGTCGGCCACCTCCAGGCCGGGCGGGCGGCCGGGGTCGCGCCGGGAACGGATGAACGCCTGCACCTCGGGGCCGGTCGCGTCGGCGTACACCTGGTCGCCGACCAGCAGCAGGAGCGCGGGCCACCGCTCCGGCGCCGCGCCGCGCAGGCGCAGCGCGTAGGCGCGCAGCGCGTCGCGGCCCACGCCGGTCCCGTCGCCGGACGGCACACTCCAGGGTGGGGCGTGCGGTGCCGTGATCCGGCAGGAGCCGAACACCAGCCGCAGCGGCCCGGTAGGAGCCAGCGTCCGCAGGACGCTTCCCGGCTGCCCGGAGGAAGGCTCCGGCCACGCGGCCACGCCGTCGAGGCGGACCTGGTACGGGTAGGCCGTGCCCGGCGCGAGCCCGTCGAGGACCACCAGCGCGTAGTGGTGGCCGGCGACCTGGAAGGTGCGGGCCGAACGGCCGAGCACCTCCACGTCGCAGGCGGCGTCGGTCTCGACCCAGACGGTGGCCTCGGTCTCGCCCACGTAGCGCAGCAGGGGTCCAAGGATCAGGCTCGGCACGGCGGGATGCTACGGCACCGGGCGGACCGGCGCGGCGGCCGGCCGGATCGTACCGAGAGCGCAGTACGCGACCTGGTCAAGCTGGGTTTCGCTTGCCTGTCGCCGGATGGGGGGCGAGACTCGGGGCATGGCGAGCACAGTGTTCCTGGTCCGACACGCCAAGGCGGCGAAGCGGGAGAACTGGGATGGACCAGACCGCGACCGGCCGCTGGTCGGGCGCGGCCGGGCCCAGGCCGAGCGGCTGGCGCGGGCGCTGGTGCCGGAGCGGCCGGTGCTGCTCGCGGCCAGCCCGTGGCTGCGCTGCGTGGAGACGGCCGAGCCGCTGGCCGCCGCCCTCGGCATCGAGGTGCTCCGCGAGGCGCGGCTCGGCTACGACGGCCCGGACCTGGAAGGGTGGATGCGGGAGGCGGCGGCCGCGCCGGGCGAGGCCGTGGTCGGCGTCGGCCACGGCGACCTGATCCCCCACTACCTGCTGCGCGCGGGACTGCTGCGGGGCGTGCCGGCGTTCCGGACCGGGTCGCTGTTCCGCGTGCGGATCGGCGGCGGCAAGCCGGTCGAGGTCGTCTACGTGGACCGGGACGAGCTGGAGGCGTCCGCGAACGGCGCCCCCACCCGGGGCGTGAGCGGCGACGTGTCCTCCCGCCGCGGTGGACCGTGAGCGACGGGGCAGAGCGGGAGCTGGGGCCGTTCGGCGGCATCGCCACCTTCGCGGGGCGCCCCTACCGGCCCGACCCTGCCGGGGCGGACGTCGCCGTGGTCGGGGTCCCCTACGACTCGGCCACCACCTTCCGGTCGGGCGCGCGCTTCGGCCCGCGCGCGATCCGGGTCGCCTCGCAGGTGCTCCGCCCCTACAACTCCGCCCTGGACGCGTTGCCGTTCGAGGCGCTCGAGGTGGTCGACGCCGGCGACGTGCCGGTGGTCCCCGCCTACGTGGAGGAGACGCAGGACCGGATCACCACCACGGTCGGCCGGCTGCTGGACGCCGCCGGGGTGGTGGTCGCGCTCGGCGGCGACCACTCGGTGTCGCTGCCGCTGCTCCGCGCCCAGCATCGCCACCGCGGCCCGGTCGCCCTGATCCACCTCGACGCCCACCCTGACACCTGGAGCGACGAGTTCGGCATGCGCTACGGGCACGGCACGCCGTTCTGGCACGCCGCCAAGGAGGGGCTGGTGGACGTCGCCACCAGCATCCAGATCGGCATGCGCGGCCCCACCGACGCGCCGGATGACCTGCGCCGCTCCCGCGACCTCGGCTACCACATGATCACCGGCGAGGAGTTCTGGGACCTGGGGGTGGACGGCACCCTCGCCCGCATCCACGAGGTGGTGCGCGGTCCCGTCTACCTCTCGGTCGACATCGACGTGGCCGACCCGGCCTACGCGCCGGGCACCGGCACGCCGGAGGTCGGCGGGATGACCAGCAGGCAGCTCGTCACCCTGGTCCGCGGCCTGGCCGGGCTCGACCTGGTCGGCATGGACCTGGTCGAGGTGGCGCCGCCGTACGACCACGGCGAGATCACCGCCCTGCTCGCGGCCAACCTCGTCTACGAGTTCCTGTCGGTGCTGGCGAAGGGCTCCCCGGTCGCGGGCGGCCCGCCGGGCGGTGGCTAGCGTGCCGCCCGCGACGGGCGGGGCGGTCCCGCTCGACCGGTCCGTCCCCGGCGACGGCGTGCGCCTGCACGCGCGCGACTGGGGCGGCGACGGCCCGCCGGTGATCCTGCTCCACGGGCTGGCGTCCAACTGCCGCATCTGGGACGGGGTGGCGCCGCTGCTGGCCGCCGCCGGCTTCCGCACGGTCGCCGTCGACCAGCGTGGCCACGGCGAGTCCGAGCAGCCCGACCACGGCTACGACTTCGCCACCGTCGGCCGCGACCTGGCGGCCGCGGTCGCCGCGCTCGGCCTCGGCCGGCCGGTGCTGGCCGGCCACTCATGGGGCGGCAACGTGGCCCTGCAGTACGCCGCCGACACCGGCGGGGCCGCAGTGGCCGGGCTGGCCCTGGTCGACGGCGGCTTCATCGAGGTGGCGGCGTGGCAGGGCATGACCAGGGAGAAGGCGCGCGAGCAGCTGGCCCCGCCACGCTTCGCCATCCCCCTGGACAGCTGGCTCGCCCAGGCGGAGCGCTGGCCCCAGCCTGGCTCGCCGGCCGGTGACGGCTGGGTCCGCGACTTCCTACGGGCCGGGGTGGAGGTCGACGCCGACGGCGTCGCCCGCGCCCGCTTCCGGTTCGAGAACCACATGCAGGTGGTGGACGCGCTCTACGAGCAGCGCCCGTCGTCGCTGTACGCCAAGGTCGCCTGCCCGGTCCTGCTGCTGCCGGCCGGCAGCGACGAGTTCGCCACCCTCAAGCGCCCGGCGGTCGACCTCGCCGCCGAACAGCTCCCCGACGCCCGCGTGGTCTGGTTCGAGGACACCGTCCACGACATCCCCCTGCAGCGCCCCGCGGCCCTCGCCGCCGAACTGGCCCGATTCGCCACCGAAGTGACCGGGTGAACACCGAGCTGTACCGCAGCCGGTCGCTGTGGCTGGACCGGTTGGCCGACGAGGAGCCGCTGACCCCGCGGGCGGCGCTGGGCGGGCGGTTCGACGTGGACGTGGCGGTGGTCGGGGCCGGCTACACCGGGCTGTGGACCGCCTACTACCTGCGGCGCGCCGACCCGGGCCTGCGCATCGCCGTGATCGACCGTCACGTGGCCGGGTTCGGGGCGTCAGGGCGCAACGGCGGCTGGTGCTCCGGGTTCATGCCCTCCAGTCACGAGGCGACCGCCAAGCGGGCCGGGCGGGCGGCGACCATCGCCCTGCAACGCGAGCTGTACCGCACCGTGGACGAGGTCGGCGGGGTCGCCCGGCGGGAGGGCATCGACTGCCACTGGGTCAAGGGCGGCACGCTGCAGCTGGTGACCTCGCCGCTGGAGCGGGCGCGGGTCAGGGCCACGATCGAGCGGGCCCGCCGCTGGGAGGTCGGCCCCGACGACCTCGACTGGCTGGGACCGGCCGAGGTAAGCGCGCGGATCCAGGCGCGCGGCCTGCTCGGCGCGGCCTGGTCGCCCCACTGCGCCGCGATCGACCCGGCGCGGCTGGCACGCGGGCTGGCGCGGGTGGTGGAGGGCGAGGGTGTGCGGGTCTTCGAGGAGACGCCGGCGCTCCGCCTCGGTCCGGGCCGGGTGGAGACGCCTGACGGGGAGCTCAGGGCCGAGGTGGTGGTGCGCGCCACCGAAGGGTATACGGCGACCCTGCCTGGCACGCGCCGGCTCCTGGTGCCGCTCTACTCGCTGATGATCGCGACCGAGCCCCTGCCGCCGGCCACCTGGGAGGCGATCGGCTGGGCCGGCCGGGAGACCTTCCACGCCGGCGGCAACCAGTTCGTCTACGCGCAGCGGACCCGTGACGACCGCGTCGCCTTCGGCGGGCGCGGCGCGCCGTACCACTTCGGCTCGACCGTGCGCCCGTCCCACGACCTGCACGAGGGCGTCCACCAACGCCTTGCGGCCAGCCTGTGGAAGCTGCTCCCCCAGCTCGGCGGGGCCAGCGTGACCCACCGCTGGGGCGGGCCGCTCGGCCTGCCCCGTGACTGGAGCCCGTCAGTGGGGCTGGACCGGGCCACCGGGCTGGCCTTGGCGGGCGGCTACGTCGGCGACGGCGTGGGTGCGGCCAACCTGGCCGGCCGGACCCTGGCGGACCTGATCACCGGCGCCGACAGCGAGCTCACCCGCCTCCCATGGGTCGGCCACCGCTCGCCGCCGTGGGAGCCGGAGCCGCTGCGCTGGCTCGGCATCAACCTGGTGCGGCTGCTGGCCGCCTCCGCCGACGCCGCCGAGGAGCGCAGCGGCCGCCCCGCCCGCCTGCGCGAGCGCGTGGTCACCCACTTCGTCGACTGACCGCGCCCTCGGCGGCCGGTCAGCGGAGCGCGCGCAGGGCGCCGGCAACCTCCGGCCTGGCGAACTCCTCGAGGGAGTAGGCCGCCGCCCGCAGGGCCTTGTAGTACAGGTCGAGGTGGAGCCGCTCGTTGGGGGCGTGGATGTGGTCCTCCGGCAGGATCACGCCGATGTAGACACAAGGGGCGGCGAGCGCGTCGGACAGGGCCCGCTCCGGCCCGGAGCCACCCTCGCGGCTGAACAGCGGCGCGGCGCCGAAGGCCCGTTCCACGGCGCGGGCCGCGGCCCGGTTGCCTGGGTGGTCGATCGGGGTGAGGCAGGGCCGGACCCGGCCGTACCAGCGGACCGCCACCTCGCAGTCGCCGGGGACCTGCTCGCGGACCCACTGCTCGAACAGGGGCATCAGCTTGCCCGGCTCCTGGTCGGCGACCAGCCGGAAGGAGACCTTGGCGTGGGCCTCGGCCGGGATCACCGTCTTCGAGCCCTCGCCGGTGTAGCCGGCCCAGACGCCGTTGACGTCGACCGCCGGCCGGCCGCCGACGCGCTCCAGCGGCGAGTAGCCCTGCTCGCCGGGAAGTGACCGCACCCCGGCGGTGCGCATGAACTCGTCCGGGTCGAAGGGGAGCTCGGCGAAGTTGCGCCGCTCTTCGTCGGTCAGTTCGCGCACGTGGTCGTACCAGCCGGGGACGGCGATCCGGCCGCGCTCGTCCTTGAGCCGGCCGAGCAGCCCGGCCATGGTGGCGGCGGCGTTCGGCACGGTGCCGCCGAAGACCCCGGAGTGCAGGTCGCCGGCGCCGGTCCGGAGGGTGATCTCGGCGTAGATGAGCCCCCGCATGGAGGTGACCATGGAGACCACGTCATGGGCTGCCATGCCGGTGTCGGAGACGACGATCACGTCGGCGGCGAGCCGTTCGCCGTGCGTGGCGAGGAATGCCTCGATATTGGGGGAACCTGCCTCCTCCTCCCCCTCAACGATGAACTTGAGGTTGACGGGCAGGCGGCCGTCGGTGGCGAGCAGGTGGCGGACCGCGGAGACCTGGAAGTGGACCTGGCCCTTGTCGTCGGAGGCACCTCGGGCGTACAGGCAGCCGTCGCGCACGGTCGGCTCGAACGGGGGCGTCTGCCACAGCTCGAGCGGGTCGACCGGCTGGACGTCGTGGTGGCCGTAGACGGTGATGGTGGGCGCGTCCTGGCCGGCGCCGAGCCACTCGCCGTACACGGCCGGCTGGGCGCCAGGCACCTCCAGGATCTCGGCGTGCAGCCCGGCCGTCTCCATCAGGCCGGCCAGGTGCTCGGCGGACCGGCGCACCTCGCCGTCGTAGGCCGGATCGGTCGAGATCGACGGGATACGGCACCACTCGGTCAGTTCGGCGACCAGCGCGTCGGCCTCGGCCGTGACGAAGGCGTCGATGTCAGCCACGGGCAACTCCGGGGGACGGGGTCCGGGGGCTCAGGTAGCGGAGCGGTCGCCCCCGGGTGGACAGATTCGTTGGCGGGAGCAGAGCGAGGCTACCAGCCCACCAGCCGCGGGGCCGACCGGGAGCCGCGGCCGGCGCCTCAGGCCACCAGGCCCTGGTTGCGCAGGGTGATGCGGAAATCGTGTGGGTTCGAGGCGATCAGCATGGCGTCCTCCAGCGTGACCACGCCGTCGCGGTACAGGTCGACCAGGTGCTGGTCGAAGGTCTGCATGCCGTAGAAGCCGCCCTCGGCGATGATGCTGTGCAGCTCGCTGGTCCGCTCCGGGTCGGCGATCGCCTCGGCGGTGCGCCCGGTGTTGACCATCACCTCGAGCACGGCGACCCGGCCGGCCATGTCCGATCTGGCGGTGAGGCGCTGGCAGATGATGCCCCGCAGGGAGGCGGCCAGGCCCAGGCGGACCTGCTTCTGCTGGAACGGCGGGAAGAAGTCCACGCAGCGGTTGACGGTCTCGGCCGCGTCGGTGGTGTGCAGGGTGGACAGGACGAAGTGGCCGGTCTCGGCGGCGGCCAGGGCCGCCTTCACGGTCTCGGCGTCGCGCATCTCACCGACCAGGATCACGTCCGGGTCCTGGCGCATGGCGGCCCGCATGGCGCTGGCGAAGTCGGCCGTGTCCACCCGCACTTCGCGCTGGTTCACCATCGCACGCTTGTCGGAGTGGAGCACCTCGATGGGGTCCTCGATGGTGACGATGTGGACCTCTCGGCTCGCGTTGACGTGGTCGATCATGGCGGCCAGGGTGGTGGTCTTGCCCGAGCCGGTGGGGCCGGTCACCAGCACCAGGCCGCGCGGCTCCTCGGCCAGCCGGCTGATCACCGGAGGCAGGCCGAGCTGCTCCACGCCCAGCGCTCCGACCTGCACGCGTCGCAGCACGAAGCCGACCGAGCCGCGCTGGCGGAAGGCGTTGACCCGGAAGCGGCCGACCCCGTCCAGCGAGTAGGCGAAGTCGGCCTCGCTGTTCCGCTGGAACTCGTCGTAGAGGTCCTCCCGGATCAGCTCCCGCAACAGGCTCTCCGCCACCTCCCTGGTGATCGGGGGAGCTTCCAGGCATACCAGGCGGCCGTCCACCCTGACACGCGGCACGGAACCGACCTTCAGGTGCAGGTCGGATCCGTGCATTGATGTCAGGGCCTCGAGCCAGGCCCGCAAGTTCTCCACTCCCCGGCAGCCCCTTTGGGTACGTGCCCTCCCGGGGTTGAGTCGGGCCCCGCCGCCGCCTGCTTGAGCCGGTCAGCCGGCTGCCTGGTCAATTCCGGGCGGTCGTGGAACCATCGCGGGCGCCGCGGCGGTTGCGGCGCGACGCCTCGACGAGGAGGGACTCCGATGGCAGGCTCCATGAGGGAGATCAGCTCCAACGGCGGGACCGTGCCCGCGTACGTGTCGGTGCCTGCTTCGGGCAGCGGTCCGGGAGTGGTCGTCATCCAGGAGTGGTGGGGTCTGGTGCCCCACATCCGCAACGTGGCCGACCGGGTGGCGGCCGAGGGCTTCGTGGCGATCGCGCCGGACCTGTACCGGGGTGAGAAGACCACCGAGCCCGACGAGGCCGGCAAGCTCGTCATGCAGATGCGCCTCGACCAGGCCGCCAAGGACATGGCCGGCGCGGTCGACGCCCTGCTGGCGATGCCCGAGACCACCGGCGACGGGGTCGGGGTGGTCGGGTTCTGCGTTGGTGGCGGGCTCGCCCTGTACCTGGCCACCGTCAAGCCCGAGGTCGTGGCGGCGGTCAGCTACTACGGCTTCCCGCGCCAGGGGATGGAGTGGGACCTGTCGGCGGTCAAGGGCGCGGTGCTCGGCCACTATGCCGAGGTGGACGACTTCGCTCCCAGGGAGCTGGCCGACCAGATCGAGCGGGAGTTGCGCGACGCCGGCGTGCGCGTCACCTTCCACCACTACCCAGGCACCCAGCACGCCTTCTTCAACGACACCCGTCCCGAGGTCCACGACCCCGAGGCGTCCGAGCTGTCCTGGCGGCGCACGCTGGACTTCCTCCACGAATCCCTGGACAGCCGGGCGTAGCCACAGCGGGCCGTGCCGACCCCCTCGTTCGCGCTGGTCCACAGCCCACTGGTGGGTCCGTCCACCTGGGAGCGGGTGGCCGGGGCGCTGGAGCGGCACGGTGCCCGGACGACCGTGCCGGCGCTGACCGAGCCCGGCCAGGGTGAGCCGTTCTGGCAGGGACACGCGAGGGCGGCGGCGGCCGCCCTGGCAGCGGACCCGGACCAGCCGGTCGTCCTGGCCGGCCACAGCGGCGCCGGCCCGCTGCTGCCCGCCATCCGGGCGGCGGCCGGCCGCGCCGTCGCCGCCTACCTGTTCGTCGACGCCGGCCTGCCGGCCGACGGCCAGACCCGGCTCGGCGCCCTGGCCGTCGAGGACCCGGACCTGGCGGCTGAGTTCGAACGCCACCTCGGCACCGGTGGCCGCTTCCCCGAATGGAGCGACCAGGACCTGGCCGACGAGATCCCCGACCCCACCTGGCGGCGACGGGTGCTGGCCGAGCTCCGGCCACGCGCGCGGCCCTTCTGGGTGGAACCGCTGCCGGTGCCTGCCGGCTGGCCGGACGCCCCCTGCGCCTACCTGCGCCTGAGCTCCGGCTACCTGGTGCCCGCCCGCCAGGCCGTCGAGCTCGGCTGGCCGCTCCGGGAACTCGACGCCGGCCACTTCCACCTGCTCGCGGACCCGGATGGGGTCGCCGCCGCCATGCTGGACCTGGTCGAGGAGTGCGCGGCGGCTTCCAGCAGGTGATCGCAACCCACCGAACCGATCGGTAGGATGGTCCGCGAAGGGGAGTAGTCCGGAGGCACGCCGCCTCAGGAGCCGGCCGTCAGGACGGTGGGTGCCACCACCCGCCCGGCCGCTCACCCGCCCCCCCGGCGGTGGACGAGACCTTCGACCGCCGCAGCGCCACGGCGGCCTGGTGCCTTCGGGCACCGGGC
>DATLQA010000039.1:0-7303 GCA_035535495.1 Actinomycetota bacterium
CTACGGCACTCGAGGCCGCCGGCCTCTATCACATCTACCGCCAGGGCCAGGTGGAGACGGTGGCCCTTCGCGGCGCCGCCCTCATCCTGAGCTCGACCTCGTGGACCAGCCTGATGGGCCCGTCGGGCAGTGGCAAGAGCACCCTGCTGCACGTCCTCGCCGGCTTGCTCGAGCCAAGCGGCGGGTCGGTGATGATCGATGGCGAGGATCTCACCCGCCTGCCCGCCACAGAGCGGGCTCGGCGGCGTCGACGCCGAATCGGCGTGGTGCTCCAGCGCGGCAACCTGCATCCGCTGCTCGGGGTGGCCGACAACATCGCGCTGCCGCTGCGGCTCGACGGCCAACCCCGCCGCCTGGTGCGGGACCGGGTCCGTCACCTGCTCGGCGGCATCGGCCTGGCCGACCGTGCCCGCCAGCCGGTGGGGCGCCTGTCCGGGGGTGAGGCGCAGCGTGTCGCGATCGCCGTCGCTCTGGCCCCCCGCCCGCACGTGCTGCTCGCCGACGAGCCCACCGGAGAGCCATCGATGAGCAGACCGCCGCCGCCGTCCTGGACCTGCTCGAGACGCTACGCACCCAGGAGGGCACCGCGTTGTTGACCGTGACCCACAACCCCCTCGTCGCCGAACGGGCCGACCGCCGGCTGACCATGCGCGACGGGACCATCGCCGATGCACGCTGAGCCAGCGGCCGAGGCCATCGCTGTGACCCGCACCCACGGGATCGGGCGGCAGCTGATCCACAGCTTGGAGCAGGTCAGCTTCCGGGTGGAGCCGGCCGAGGTGGTCGCGGTCACCGGTCCCAGCGGCTCCGGCAAGAGCACGCTGCTGCAGCTGCTGGCCGGCCTGGACCGGCCAGACTCGGGCACCGTGTGGGTCGCGGGCGTGGACTGGCGGACGCTTCGGGGCCGCGAACGGGCACGCTTCCGCCGCCGCTGCTGCGGCTTCATCGCCCAGGGCATGACCGCGCTGGCCCAGGCGACCGCGGCCGAGAACGTCGAGGTCCCCCTGGTCCTGGACGGCGTGGACCGCGAGCGGCGGCAACGGCGTGTGCTGGCGGCGTTGGAGGAGGTCGAGCTGGCCGCCCATGCGGCCAAGCTCCCCGAGCAGCTGTCAGGCGGTCAACAGCAGCGGGTCGCCATCGCCCGGGCCCTGGTAATCAGGCCAGCGGTGGTACTGGCGGACGAGCCGACCGGGAACCTGGACTCCGAGACGGCCAAGGTGGTGGTCGCCTTGCTGCTGCGGGCGGCCCGCGAGCAGGACAGCGCCGTGGTCCTGGTCACTCACGACCCTCAGGTGGCCGGGCACGCCGACCGGGTCGTCCGGCTCCGTTCGGGACGCCTCGATCCCGACCCGGTCTCCCATCCCGCACGACCGGGGGGGTCGTGATGCTCTGGCTCGCGGCTAAGACCCTGCGGCGGGCGCCGAGGCGGCTGGTGCTGGCCGCGGTCGCCGTGGTGTTCCCGGTGGCCGTGCTCGGATCGACGCTGCTGTTCGTCCAGCAGTCGGTCCACACGATGACCCGGGTGGCACTGGAGCCGCTGCAGGTCGAGATGCGGGCTTTGGCGACCTCGCTGGCCGCGGACCTGGGACCGGTGGCGCGCGACCTGCAGGCGGTCCCCGGGGTCCGGCGCGCCGAGCGGTTCGGGTCGGCCGACGTGATCGTGTCCTCACCGGATGGCCGCGGCCGGGTCACCGCCCGGCTCTTCGCCGTCGACCCCTCCTACCTGGGCAGCCACCCCTGGCTCGGCGGCGCCTCGGCGCTGGGTGGGCATGCCTTGCTCAACTCCGCCCTGCGGGCCGCCCCCGGATTCGGCTCTCCCGGTCGCATCCGGATCGACCTCCCCGGCGACAGCAAGCCGCTGGGTGTGCGTGTGCCGGTCGCCGGAGCTATCGACCTGCGGGCCGCGACCACCTGGTTCGCCATCCCCGCGGGAGAGGTCCAGGGCGACGTGGCGGTCGTGCCGCGGGCCGTGGTGGCGGACTACGACGTCTTCCAGCGGTCGATCCTGCCGGCCCTGCGGGCCACCTTCACCGGCAGCACGGCCGTGGCCAACCCCGGGCTGACCGATCTGCCACCGGCAAGTGTGGAGCTGCACCTGGCGATCGACCACGGCGCCTACCCCACCGACCCTGGACGCGCCGCGAGATGGTCGGCGGCCCTGCAGCGGACCCTGGAACGGCGCGCCCCGGGGACGATCATCGTCGCCGACAACGCCGCCGAACCGCTGGACGAGGCCAGCGTCGACGCCACCAACGCCAAGGTGCCCTTCCTCCTCCTCGGCATCCCCGGCGCGCTGGTCGCCGGCGCCCTCGGCGTCTCCGCCGCGGCCGCGCTGGAGGAGGCCTTCGGCCGCGAGAACGCGCTGCTACGGCTCCGAGGTACCACCGATGCGCAGCTCGCCATGCTCGCGATCCTTCAGGGTGCGGTCGCGTGGCTGGCCGGTTCCGTCATCGGGCTCGGGGTCGCGGTCGCAGCCGTGAGCCTGGCCACAGCTCACCCGGCCTGGTGGGGGATCCCCACCGGTCAGCTCGTCGGCTCCCTGCTGCTGGCCGCCGCTGCCGGCCTGGTCACCACCGCCGTGCGGCTGGTCCCGCTGCTGCGTCGCCACGCCCGCACCCCCTCGGAGCCGGGCCAGCGGCCGGCGGTCTCGGGATGGGTGCCGCGCTGGCGGCGGAACCGCCTCGACCTCCTCGCCCTCACCGTCGGCATCCTCATCCTGGCCGGGAACATCCTGGCTGGAGGGCTGCGGCAGACCCCGATCGAGGCCGCCACCCTTGCCCTGTCCTTCTACGTCCTGCTGGCGCCAATCGCACTGTGGCTCGGGGTCGTTCTACTCGCCGTCCGCGGCCTGCTCGTCTGGCTCGCCCGACGGACCAACCCCGAGCAGCCGCGCCCCCTGACGT
The DNA here is from genome assembly GCA_035535495.1 of Actinomycetota bacterium. Taxonomy (GTDB): domain Bacteria; phylum Actinomycetota; class CALGFH01; order CALGFH01; family CALGFH01; genus DASUZB01. The sequence continues at coordinate 2,904 of DATLQA010000039.1, forward strand.
CATGGCCGGCGACCGCGTTCCGCTGGCTCGGCCGCTGGCCAGCACGCACCGGCGTCGCCGTCGTCCTCGGCGCGCTCGCCGTCGCCTTCGGCGTCCAGGTCGCCACCTTCACCGCCACCTACACCGCCGCCAAGCGGGCCGACACCCGGGCCGCATTCGGATCAGACCTGCGCTTCACGCCCGCCCCCGAGTACCACGGCGGACCGCCGCCCCTGGGTCCCGACATCGCCGCCGCGACCCCGGTCCGGCTGATCCCGGCCCGCGCCGGCAGCGACCGCAAGACCATTATGGCCGTCGACCTGCGCACCTTCGACCAGGCCAGGACCACCCCGCCGGTGATCCTGCGCGGACATGGCCTCGACGCCCTCGCCACCGATCCCGCCGGCGTGCTCGTCGCCCCCGAGATCGAGGACCTGTTCGGCCTCCAGGTCGGGGACACCCTCCCGGTCACCGTCTTTCCCGACGACCTCGACCTGGCCCAGAAGCTCGACCTGCACGTCGCCGGGGTCTTCCGTGACTTCCCCCCAACCGAACCCTTCAGCGAGCTGGTCATGTCGACGGCGGGCCTGCCGCCGGTCCTCCCCGAGCCCGACTACTACCTCGCCCGCGTCGCGCCCCACCGGACACCGACCGGCGTGGCCCGGCGGTTCGCCGCGACCGCCGGACCGACCCCGTCCTTCTCCGTTGTCACCGTCGCCGACCAAGCCAGGCGGACCCAGCGCACCCTGACCGCCCTCAACCTCGTCGGGCTCAGCCGCATCGAGACCACCGCAGCCGCCCTCATCGCCGCCGTCGGTATCGCCGTCCTTGGGGCCTTCATCGTCCTTGAGCGGCGACGTGAGTTCGCCGTCCTGCGGTCGGTCGGCGCCGACCCGTCCCACGTCCTCACCGGCCCCGCCATCGAGGGCGCCGCCGCCGCAGTGGTCAGCCTGGCGATCGGCATCCCGGTTGGCCTGGGGATCGGTGTCCTCTCGGTCAGGGTGCTGGGCCTGTTCTTCGCCCTGCCGCCACCGCTGCTGGTGGTCCCTGTCGGTGCCCTCCTCGCCCTGGTCCTCCTGGTCATCGTCAGCTCGGCCGTCTGCGTCGGCGCTGCCCTTCGGGCTGTCACCCGCATCCAGGCGGGTCCGCTGCTCAGAGAGCCCTGACCTGCCGTCAGGGTGCGGTGGGCAGGGTGACGATGAGGCGGCTGCCCGGGGTGTGGTCAGGGTCGACGATGATGGTGCCGTGGTGGCGCTGGATGATGTCGCGGGTGATGGCCAGGCCGAGGCCGGCGCCGCCGGTGGCCGTGGTGCGGGCGTCGTCGAGGCGGACGAAGCGTTCGAAGACGTGCTGGCGCTGGTCGGGAGGGATGCCGGGACCGTCGTCGGCGACGCTCAGGACGGCCGCATGCTCGAGCTCGGTGAGGGCGATGGTCACAGTCGTGCGGGCGTGACGGGCGGCGTTATCGGTGAGGTTGCGGACCGCACGGGTCAGCTGATCGGGGTCGCCGTGGACCTGGGCGCCAGAGACGGCGGTGATGTCGACGCTGACCCGGCCGTCGGCGCGGAGCCGAGTCGCGTCGCGGAAGACGATGTCGTCGAGGTCGACCGGCTGGCGGCGGGTGGTGTGCGCGCCGGCGTCGCTGCGGGCCAGGTGGAGCAGGTCCTCGACCAGGCGCTGGAGGGCGATGGTCTCCTCCAGGATGCCGTGGTGGGTCAGGGCGCGGTCGGCGGTGTCGGGGTGGGCGAGATCGACCTCCAGCTCGGAGCGGATGCGGGTGAGCGGGTTGCGCAGCTCGTGGGAGGCGTCGGCGACGAAGCGTTGCTGGCGGTTGTTGGCTTCTTCGACCCGGTCGAGCATGGCGTTCATGATGCGGGCGAGCCGGGCGATCTCGTCGTCCCCGTCGGGTTGGGGGACGCGACGTCGAAGGTCGGCGCCGGTCATGTGCGCGACCTCGGCTCGGATTGCTTCCACCGGTCGTAGGGTCCGCCCGACCAGCTTCCAGATGAGCGCCGCCAGGACCGCGGTGACCGCGGGGATCGCGATGGTGAGGGTGGCGGCCAGGATACGAGCGCTCTCCTCGACGTCGTCCAGCGAGCTGGCGACCTGCAGCACGACCGTCCCGTCGTGGCCTTGCACGCGGCGGGTCAGGAGCCGGAACTGGGCGGGTTCGGCGGGCAGGGGCTCGACGGTGTGCAGGACCTCGGTCTGACCTTCGGGTGGCGGTGGGCCGAGCGGGGGGGCCGCGCCGAGGTCGGGGCTGGCGGCTACCACCTTGCCGTCGGGGGTCACGATCTGCTCCAGGGTGCCCTCGGTGTGGGTCAGGATGGTGGGCACCTGGCCCCTGGTGACGATGGTGGCGAGGTCGTCGGCGTGCTGGCGGATCAGTTCCTCGACGTTGTCGGTGAGCAGCCGCCGCTGGGCGGTCACCAGGACCATGCCGGTTGCCAGCAGCACGCCGGCAACGGCAACCACGGCCAACGCGGTCACGCGGAACCGCACGGTACCGGTGACCTGCCCGATCCGGTCGCGGGCCCGGTGGTCAGCTGGCATCGTCGGCCAGGCGGTAGCCGGCGCCCCGGACGGTCTGGATGGAGTGCCGGCCGTAGGGCTCGTCGAGGGCACGGCGCAGGCGGCGGATGTAGACCTCGACGATGTTGGAATCGCCGTCGAAGTCCTGGTCCCACACCCCGGCCAGGATTTCCTCCTTGGACAGGACCTGCCCGGCGCGGCGGACCAAGAACTCCAGCACCTGGAACTCGCGCGCGGTGAGGGTGCGCTCATCGTCGCCGCGCCAGACCCGCCATTCGCCAGGATCGATGCGCAGGTCGCCGACGACCATGGGGGCGGGGTTGCGACCGGTGGCGCGGCGCAGCAGCGCTCGGACGCGGGCGACCAGCACCGGGTACGAGAACGGCTTGGTGAGGTAGTCGTCGGCGCCGGTGTCGAGGGCTTCTGCCTCGTCCAGGTCGCCGTACTTGGCGGTCAGCATCAGGATCGGGGTCCAGTTCCCCGCCGCGCGCAGGTCTGCGCAGATCCGGTAGCCGTTGCGGCCGGGCAGCATGATGTCGAGCACGACCAGGTCATAGCTGCCCTCGCTGGCCAGCCAGAGCCCGTCGTTGCCGTCGAAGGCCACCTCGACGGTGAACCCCTCGGCCTCGAGGCCCCGCTTGACCGTGGTGGCGATCTTCTTGTCGTCCTCTACGAGCAGCAGCTTCATGGTGCTCTCCCGCAACCCAGCAGGCACATCGTGCAACGGCGATGCTGACTCCCGGCTGAACGACTCCGCCTGCGGCTCCGGATTCAGGTGCCGTTCAGCGCCTCCGTCTCACAATGGCATCCCACCGATGGCGGTGTCGGCCATGGCGGCTCCAAGGCACCGCCCGACAGGGGGCGACGAACCAGCCCGTGCGCCAATCCTCTCCACCCCGGCTCTGGTGGCGGTCGCCGAGCTCGTCGCTGTCCTGGAGCAAGAGTGGAATCCTGGCCCTCGTGCTAGCCCTCGCGCTGGCTGTCGCCGGTTGCTCCCCCCGGGAGCGTGAGCAGGGGGGCAGCCGCCCACCCCCTGGCCTGGGAGCCTCGACCCTGCCGACGGCCACCGCCGCCACGGCCAGGGCGACGCAGGCTCGGCCAAGCCCGGGGTCGATCCGTGTGCTTCCTGGGATGCCGGCGGTGCCGGACCCGCACGACGTCTATGCGGCCACGCGGCCTGGCCGGCTCAGCCCGGTGGTCCGGCGGTTCCCCGCTCGCGTGTACGTGCCCAACAGCGGAGACGGCACCGTCGACGTCCTCGACCCGCGGACGTTCCGGCGCCTCAGGCGGTTCCGGGTCGGCCGCCAGCCCCAGCACGTCACCCCGTCCTGGGACCTGCGCACCTTGTGGGTCGGCAACAACCAGGGCAACAGCCTGACCGCCATCGACCCGGCCACTGGCCGCCCCGGCCGGACCGTCAGCGTGGCCGACCCCTACAACCTGTACTTCACCCCCAACGGCCGCCGGGCCATCGTGGTCGCCGAGCGCCTGCGGCGCCTCGACTTCCGCAATCCGCAGACTATGCGGCTGCGCCACAGCCTGCGGGTGCCCTGCGCCGGCGTCGACCACCTCGACTTCAGCGCCGATGGCCGCTCCCTGCTGGCCAGCTGCGAGTTCAGCGGCCAGCTGGTCCGGGTCGACGTCGCCAGCGAGCGGGTCACGGGCCTGCTACGGCTGCGCCCGGGCGCGATGCCCCAAGACGTCAAGCTGGCCCCCAACGGCCGCGTCTACTATGTTGCCGACATGGCCGCGGGGGGCGTCTGGGTGATCGATGCCGCACGACCGCGGGTGATCGGGTTCGTGCCGACCGGCAAGGGCGCCCACGGGCTCTACGCCAGCCGCGACTCGCGCGTCCTGTACGTCTCCAACCGCGGCCAGGGGTCGATCTC
>DATLQA010000040.1:0-2413 GCA_035535495.1 Actinomycetota bacterium
GAGGATCAGCAGGTGCGGGCCGGTGAGGCCGCCAAGGTGGTGTCGCTGCTCCTGGCCGGCGGGATTCGCCGGGTGGTCTGGTTGCCGGTGGCCGCCCCCGACGACGCCAAGGAGCTCCGTTTCGGCCTGGTCGACGCCGGCGGGGGCGTCCGCCCGGCTGGCGAGGTGGTGAAACGCCTGGCCTCGGCGGCTGAAGGCGCCACCTTGCGCGCCCTGACGTCCGGCGAGACCAGCGGGGTCGCCTTCGGGAGAGGGAAGCAGACCGTCCTGGTGCTGTGGAGCGAGCAGGGCGCAACCGTCCCGGGAACCGCCCGGTCAGGCGCCAAGGCCTGGACGCTCAGTGGCGCGTCGGTGCAGTGGGGGGACGCCGGGCTGCGTCTCGGCAGCGAGCCCTTTCTGGTCAGCGTGCCCCTCACCCTCGACGAGGCGGCTCGCCTGGTCCGCTAGCTCGCGGGCTCGCCTGTCCGGCTCATCCTGGCGGTAGCCGCGAGGTCAATGCTTCCAGGAACGGCCGCGGCGGTCGCGGGTCCCGTTGCCGTTGCGGCCGTTCGGCGCGGTCCTCACGGGGACCTGCGGCGCTCCCGGGGAGGAGCGGGCCGGGCGGTCGCGCCGCCTGGGAGGCTGGCGGGCGGGGCCGGTGCCGACGAGCACCGCGCCGATCACCGGGAAGCGGTCCCGGTGCAGGATGCCGGCCAGCTCGGCCAGGGCCTTCCAGCGGGTGCGGCCGGCGCGGGCGACGAGCACCGTTGCGTCGGCCTCCGCGGCCAGCATCAGCGCCTCGGACCACCAGCGGGCGGCCGGCGTGTCGACCAGCACAACCAGCTCGAGGTCGCGAAGCCGCTCCACCGCCTCGGCCAGGTGGGGACGGGCCAGGAGGTTGGCGGGACTTCGGCCCGCCCATCCGGACGGCAGCAACAGCAGGTTGTCACGAACGGCGACCAGCATGGAGAGCACGTCGGCACCAGCGGTCTCCAGATATTCACCCAGGCCGGGCACCTCGGGCACGCCCAGCACCCGCTCGACCACCGGGCGACGAAGGTCGCCAGAGACCACCACCACCGCCCGGCCGCGGTGGGTTAGGGCCCGGGCGAGGCCGATGGCAACCGCCGACTTGCCCTCCTTGAGCTCGGCCGAGGCGACGGCCACCACCGACAGCTCCCGCCCGAGTCCCTGGCGCTCCAGGCTGAACGCCAGGCGCCGGTATGCCTCGTCCTCGGGACTCGGGGTCGCATTCCGCCGCAGCCACCTGGACCACCAGCGGCGGCGCCTGGGCACGCTGATCAGCACGTCGACGCCGGCGGCCGAGGCCGTGTCGGCCTCGGTGGCCAAGCGGGGTCGGATGGCCTCGAGGAGCAGGGCGAGCAAGATGGCGGCGAGCAGGCCGGCCACGACCCCGAGCGCCAGCATCCTCGGCCGCCCCAGCGGCGCGCTCGCCTGGGCCTGGGTGGCCGGCAGGTGCGCAATCGTGGGCCGGCCGCGCAGCGCCGCCTGCTCGCGGAGCGCTTCCAGCTCGGCAAGCTTGGCCCGGTACCGATCCCGGAACGCGTCGAACTGGGCCTGAGTGAGCGTGCTGGGCAACCCGTCGAACGAGGCGGCGCGCTCCTTGTCGAGCCGCTGGCTCCACTGGACCAGGTTCAGCCGCAGCTCCTGGGCCTGCTGGTCGAGCACGGCCTCGGCCTCGCGGGTTCGCGCCCGGTCGGCGGCGTTCCGCTCGGCGGCCAGGCGTTGCGCGTACAGCTCCAGCACCTGCCCCGCCCGCCGCCCAGAGGGGTCGACCAGGGACAGCTCGACCGTGGACTGGGAGCCGGGCACCGGCTCGGCGTGCATGGCCGCGACCAGGGCAGCCGGTCGCTGCTTGGGCGGCAGGCCCCGCGTCGCCTCCAGCAGCCCAGGGACACGTTTGTGTCGTTCCAGGAGCTGCGAGGCGACCTCCACGTCGATCACCTGCGCGGCCAGATCACTGCCGGTCAGGATGGGTGACGAGTGGCCTGCGGCCACGTCGACGGCGAAGGGCTTGACGTCGATCTGGACCGTCGCCCGGAACGCCGGGCTGGCGGGCAGCGCCGCCGGCAGGATCGCGGCACCGAGCGCGACACCGGCGGCGAGCCCGCCCAGGACGACCATCCGCCGCCGCCAGAGCGTGCGCAGGTAGCGGGCCGGCGAGATCGGCGGCCGGGTCCGAGGTCGCTGCGGCGGCCGCTCCGGGACGAACCGCGAGGAAGGTCGGGCTCGCTGCGGCCGCGGCGCCGTCTCCAGCGGAACGTCGTCCACACCGGCCGGTACGAGCAGGCTGGCACCGTTCGCAAGCGCGCCGGCCGTGGCCGGCGCAAGGGTCTCGGTCCAGCCGAGCGTCCGCCGACGCCGCAGCAGGGCCCCCGCGACCAGACGGTCCTCGTCGGTCAGGCCTTGGAGC
>DATLQA010000041.1:0-39956 GCA_035535495.1 Actinomycetota bacterium
AGCCGCCGTCGGCCGCGGTGCGCCTTGGCCTACCACGCGAGGTCGCGCGGCCGCCACGCGTCCCGGGCGCGGGCCGGCGCGCCGCGGACGGGCTCATGCGCGCATCCGGTCGGCGGGTCGCGGGGCCGGGTCGCCGGGGGCCAACCGCTCGGCCAGCTCGGCGACCGCGTCCGGGCCGGTGACGCCGTCCAGCAGGAGGGGCAGCTCGATGACCGGCCCCTCGGGCAGGCCGGCACGGAGCTCCCGCAGCAGCCGGCGCTCGGCCGCGACCCGGCGCTGCTGGTCGCGTGCCTCGCCGAGCAGCACGGCCAGGGCGGCGGCGTCCAGCCCGGCGCCGGCCTGCCTGGCCGCCTCGGCGAGCGGCTCCGGGTCGCGGGCGAGCCTGGCCAGCTTGGTGGCGCGGGAGCCGAGGCGGTCGGTGGTGACCCGGTTGACCACCACCGGGCCGAGCGGCAGCCGGGCCGCCCGCAGGAGCGAGGCGCTTTCCAGCGTCTCGGTCACCGGCAGCTCCTCCGGCAGGCAGACCAGCACCATACGGGTCAGCCCGGGGTCGTCGAGCAGCTTCCTGACCCGCTCGGCCTGGTTGCGGATGGGTCCGACCCTGGCCAGCTCCGCGACCGTCTCCGGGGCGCGCAGGAACGGCACGATCCGCCCGGTGGGCGGCGCGTCCAGCACCACCAGGTCGTAGAAGGGATCGGTCGCCGCGCCGCCGGGGCGCCTGCGGGTCACCACCTCCCACACCTTGCCGACCAGCAGGATGTCGCCGAGTCCTGGCGCGGCGGCGGTGACGAAGCGGGTCAGCCGCGCCCAGGAGAGCAGGCGGGCCAGCGGGGCGGCGCCGTAGCGGCCGAGGTACTCGCGCAGCGACTCCTCGGGGTCGACCGACAGGCCCATGACTCCCTTGGCGACCCTGCGCTCCTGGTGGTCGAGCGGGCGGAGGCCGAACAGCCCGGCCAGGCCCTGGCGGCCCTCCACCTCGACCACCAGGGTGCGTCGTCCCCGACCGGCGGCCGCCATGGCGATGGCGCCGGCCACCGTCGTCTTGCCGGTGCCGCCCTTGCCGGTCACCACCAGCAGCCTGGCCCGATCGAGCAGCTCGCTCACCATGACCGCCATCGTAGCCGTCACGTCCTGCGCGGTCGTCTTGGCGGGCCCGCGCTGGCAGGGTCCAGAATGTTCCCCGCCATGCGACGCTGCTTCAGCCTGCTCCTGCTCGGATGCCTTGCCTGGTTGCTGCTCATCGGGCTCGCCCCTCGGGGGGCGGCGGCCGCCCAGAGCGGTCCCAGGGTCGAGGTGTTCGAGGCCTCGGGCGTGATCGACACCAGCATGCTCGGCGCGCTCCGGCGCGACCTGGCCGCCGCGGAGCGCCGCGGCGTCGACGTGTTCCTGATCCAGCTCGACAGCTTCGGCAGCCTCGGGGTCGACCCGGCCGAACTCACCCGCGCCGTTGCCGGCGCCGAGGTGCCGGTCGCGGTCTGGGTCGGCCCGCGCGCCGCGCGCGCCTCCGGCGCGGCCACCTTCCTGCTCGCCGCCGCGGACGTGGTCGCGGTCAGCCGCGACGCGCGCATCGGGCCGGCGCTCCCCGCCGAGCTGGGGCGGGGCCGGCGCGCGGCGGCCGAGGCGAGCCTGGTCGCCTCCGAGCGGCTGCCCGCCGCGGTGGCCTCCGCCACCGTCGACGGGGCCGCCGCCGAGGCGGCGGGCCTCGCCGACTACCAGGCGGAGTCGCTGCCCGACGCGGTGTCGCGGCTGGACGGCCGCCAGGTCGCCGACCCGCCCCGCACCCTCGAGGTGTCGCGCTTCCAGGTCCGCTTCCTCTCCCGCCCGCTGCTCGACCAGGTCCGCCACGGCCTGGCCAATCCCAGCCTGGCCTACCTGCTGCTGCTGGCGGCGGCCGCCTGCCTGTCGTTCGAGTGGTTCCAGCCCGGCTTCGGGGTGGCCGGCGCCTGCGGCGTGGTGGTCGCCCTGCTCGGCGTGTACGCCCTGCTGGTGCTCCCCACCAACTGGCTCGCGCTCGGCCTGCTGCTGGCCGGCTTCGGGCTGTTCGCGGTGGACACCGCGGTCGGTGGTCTCGGCCTGGCCACCGCCGGCGCCACCGCCCTGACCGCCGCCGGCTCCTGGTGGCTGTTCTCCAGCCCGAGCCCGCTGCTCCGCCTCGACGGGCGGCTGGCCGCGGCCGGGGTGGCATGGTCGGTCCTGTGGTTCGTGGTCGTCCTCACGGTGCTGTTGCGCTCCCAGCGGCAGGTGACGATGGGCACCGAGGCGCTGGTCGGCGCGCGCGGGGTGGTGCGCAGCATGCTCAACCCCGGCGGCATCGTGGTGGTCGAGGGTGCCATGTGGCGTGCCGACCTGGTCGGCGGCGGCTCGCTGGCCACCGGCCAGCGGGTGACCGTCGAAGCCGTGCGGGAGGGCATCCTCCAGGTCCGGGCCGAGGACGCGGCCGCGGTGCGGCCGGCCCGCAAGGGCCGGCGGCCCCGCCGTTCCACCCCCCGCACGGTGGGCCGGTCCGGATGAGAGACTGAGCCCATCTGATCGGAGAGCCAGACGGTGCTCTCCGCGGCAACGACGGACGAGGAGTTTCACGTGAGCGGCATCGTCGTCGGTCTCCTGGTGATCCTGGTGATCCTGATCCTGGTCGCGCTGCTGTCAGGGGTCAGGGTCGTCCAGGAGTACGAGCGGGGCATCGTCTTCCGGCTCGGCCGGGTGGTCGCCCGCCCGAAGGGACCAGGGCTCTTCTTCATCCTGCCGTTCGGTATCGACCGGATGGTCAAGGTCAACCTCCAGACCGTGGCGATGAACGTGCCGCCGCAGGACGTCATCACCCGTGACAACGTCACCGTCCGGGTTGACGCGGTCATCTACTTCCAGGTCGTCGACCCGCTGAAGGCGGTCGTGGCGATCCAGAACTACCTCTTCGGCACCAGCCAGGTCGCCCAGACCACCCTGCGCGCCATCCTCGGCCGGGTCGACCTGGACGACCTGCTGAGCGAGCGCGACCGCATCAACGACGAGCTGGCGCGGGTGATCGACGACCTCACCGAGCCGTGGGGCGTGAAGGTCACCCTGGTGGAGATCAAGGACGTGGACCTGCCCGACACCATGCAGCGGGCCATGGCCCGCCAGGCGGAGGCCGAGCGCGACCGCCGCGCCCGCATCATCTCGGCCGAAGGCGAGTTCCAGGCCTCCCAGAAGCTCTCCGAGGCGGCCCAGGTGATGGCCCAGAACCCGCAGTCCATGCAGCTCCGCTTCTTGCAGACGGTGGCCGAGGTCGCCACCGAGCGGAACTCCACCCTGGTCATGCCGATCCCGGTCGAGCTGCTCAACTTCTTCAAGGGCATGGAGGCCGGCATCAACCGGCTGACCGGCGGCCCCTCGCCGGAGCGGCCGGCGCCTGCCCAGCCGCAGACCGAGCCGGTCGGCGCGCGGACCCGGCCGATGCCGATCGAGCGCCCAGAGCCCGACTCGCCCGACGCCGGCAGCGGTCCCACCCCGGCCTGAGCGGTTCCGGTACCGGCGGGGCGGCCGGCCGCCCCGCCGGTTCTTCGCTCGCTCGTCCAGGTTCCGAGGATGAGCAGCGTCTTTATGCCGGATTGAACGTGGATGTGGGATACCCGATGCCGCAATGGAAGCGTTACCGACCGGACACGAAGCGGATGGGTACACCCAGCTACGCTGCCTCTCGGGCGGACCGGTCCGGGCCGCCGGGCGGTCGCGGGAGCGCGGTCCGGTATGGGCTCGCGACGAGCGACTGGCGAGAGAAGGAACTCATCATGGCCAGGCCAGGGGACCTGCAGGTCGGATGGCAGTACCGGGCTGCCTGCAAGGGTCTGCAGTCCCACCTGTTCTTCCCCCCGAACCACATCGAGCGCAAGCAGGAACGGCAGCAGCGTGAGCGCGCGGCCAAGGCGATCTGCCGCGGGTGCCCCGTGCTCCAGGAGTGCCGCGAGTACGCCCTCATGGTCCGTGAGCCGCACGGCATCTGGGGTGGCCTGAACGAGTACGAGCGTCGCCAGGCCCTGGCCCGCCGCGCCGGCTGATCCCGGCGCGGTCAGGCACCGCGGTTTCGGCACGGGGTGAATGCGGCTAGCCTTCTGCCGTCCGCAGCCCCCGTGCCGAGAGGAACCTCGCGATGACCAAGTGGGAGTACGCCACCGTCCCCCTGCTGCCCCACAACACCAAGCAGATCCTCGACAACTGGGGCGACGACGGCTGGGAGCTGGTGGCCGTGCACACCGCCGAGGTCGGCGGCACGGTCGCCTTCTTCAAGCGCGCCAAGGCCTGAGGAGCGCCCCGCTCCTCAGGCGCCGGTCGCCGACGGGGGCTCGAACGGCAGGTCGAAGCGGAGCACCCGGAACGCCTCGCCGTAGCGGAACGGCTCCTTGGAGGCCACCCACTCCGCCATGCCGGTGACGAAGCCGGCGGACTCCTCCGACGGCTCGTCGCCGATCTGGGTGACGTGGCAGCGCAGGCTCTCAAGCTTCTTGTCCACGAACTCGCCGATGTCCACCACCAGGTTCGGCTCCATGCTCATGACCAGCCACACCGCCGTCAGCTTGACCGGCTCCAGGCCCTCGTCCAGCAGCTCCGGGTAGGCGAGCCGGGTGTCGGACCCCGGGATCACCGCGTCGAGGGTCACCTCGCCGGCGGCGCGGTGGTCAGGGTGGTTGACGTAGCGGTCGGCGAAATAGCGGGTGGTGGGGTCGGTGGTCACCACCACCTCGGGCCGGACCTGGCGGATCAGCCGGACGACCCGCTCCCTGACCTCCAGGCTCGCTTCCAGCAGACCGTCCTCGTAGCCGAGGAACTCGACCTGGTCGACGCCGAGGACCTTGGCCGCGGCGAGCTGTTCGGCGGCGCGCAGCTCGGCCAGCCGCTGCCTGGTCATGGCCGGGTCGCTGGAGCCCGCGGCCCCGTTGGTGAGCAGCGCGTAGGTGACCCGCGCGCCCTCCGAGACCCAGCGGGCGACCGTGCCGGAGCAGGCGAACTCGATGTCGTCAGGGTGCGCGGCGACCACCAGCGCGCTGGCAGGGGTCCAGTAGTCCATCGATGGCAACTCCAGCGCTCGTGAGGACGTGCTTGCCACTCGTCGCCCGGCTGGCGGCCGGCGCGGCTTGCTCGCCCGCCACCGTACCGGCATCCGGTGGACGCGCGCATCCCGTGGCGGCAAGGCTCTAGGGTGGACCCCGACACTTCGGGGGGCTTGCCGGGAGGGCGCGGGATGGACCTGGATGCGGCGTTCGCCGGCCTGCCAGGGCTGAGCGCCAGGGAGACCCAGCAGCGCATGGCGAGGGCGGTGGCGGGAGCACTGGAGGACGGCGTCCCGCTGCTGGTCCACGCGCCCACCGGGGTGGGGAAGTCGCTCGGCTACCTGGTGCCGATCGCGACCGCCGGGCGGCGGGCGATCGTGGCCACCGCCACCAAGGCGCTCCAGTCCCAGCTGGTCGAACGCGACCTCCCCCGCCTGGCCGACGCCTACGGCACCACCTTCGCCCTGGCCATGGGACGCGGCAACTACGCCTGCCTCGCCAGGATGGACGCGCTGGTCGCGGCCACCAGGCTGGCAGCCACCGCCCAGGAGGAGGCCGCCCTCGAGCTGGTCTCCTGGGCGCTCGACTCGGAGACCGGCAGCCGCCTGGAAGCCCCGGCGGGGACCAGGGACGACGCCTGGGACCTGGTGTCGACCTCCGGGGAGGACTGCCCTGGCCAGAAGGGCTGCGCCTTCTACCGCAACTGCTATGCCGAGCGGGCCCGTGAGGCCGCCCGCGACGTCGACGTGGTGGTCACCAACCACCACCTGCTCCTGCTCGAGCTGGTGCTGCGCCGGCGTTCGGACGCGCCGGGGGTGATGCTGCCCGAGAGCGAGGTGATGGTGGTCGACGAGGCCCACCGGCTGGCCGGCCACGCCGCCGACCTCTACGGCGTGACCGTGACCGCCACCCGGGTGGGCAGGGCCGGCGCCGCCGCCGACGCCGCCGCCAAGGCGGCTGGCCGGCCGTCGGACTGGGCCCGCCGGCTGCGGGCGTCATGGGAGCGCCATGCCGGCGACCTCCGCCCCGGCCCGGTCGTGCCTGGCTCGAGAGCCGCCGACGACCTCACCACGGCCCTCACCCCGGTGCGTGCCCAGACCGAGGAGGCGGCCGCGTTCCTCAAGGAGCTCGGCCCGCTCGGGCCGGAGCTGGACGCCGGCGTCCAGGCCGCCAGGCGGCGCCTCGGCGGCCTCGCCCGTGACCTCGGCCGCCTGCTCGAACCGGATCCTGCCGCTCCTGGCGCGCCGAGAGCGGCGGAGCCCGACCCAGAGCAGCCGGCCGCGGGCGTCGACGGTTCGCGGGAGCTGGCCGTCTGGGTCGAGGAGGGCAGGGCGGGGAGCCGGACCGTCCGCTCCGCCCTGGTCGAGCCGGGTCCGGTGCTCGCCGAGGTGCTCTGGGAGCAGGTGCCGGCCACGGTCGCCTGCTCGGCCACGCTGGCGGTGGCCGGCAGCCTGAAGGCGGCCGAGCGGGCTCTCGGGGTGGCGGGCGCGCACGGCCTGGTGGCGCCCTCGCCGTTCGACTTCCAGCGCAACGCCCTGCTCTACGTGCCGGTCCGCGTGCCGCTGCCGACCAGCGAGCGCTTCCAGGACGCCGCCGAGGCGACCCTGCGCGGCCTGGTGCTCGCCTCGGAGGGCCGCGCGCTGGTGCTGTGCACCTCCTGGCGGGCGGTGGAGTCGTTCGCCGCGGCCCTCTCCGAGCTCCCCTACGAGCTGCTGGTGCAGGGCGACGACACCCCGGCCAGGCTCACCGCCCGCTTCCGCGACCAGGTGGCCAGCGTGCTCGTGGCCACCAGGACCTTCTTCGAAGGGGTGGACGTGCCCGGCGAAAGCCTCTCCCTGCTGGTGCTCGACCGCCTCCCCTTCCCCCGCCCGGATGACCCGCTGCTCGGCGAGCGCGGCCGCCGCGTCGAGCGCAAGGGGGGCTCCCGGTTCGCCGAGGTGTGGCTGCCCGAAGCGGCGGTGTCCCTGCAGCAGGCGCTCGGCCGCCTGGTCCGCTCCGAGACCGACCGGGGGGTCATGGCCGTGCTCGACCGCCGCCTGGCCGACGCCAGCTACTCCGGCGTCCTGCTCGCCAGCCTCCCGCCGGCGCCGCTGGCCCGCTCGCTCGACCAGGTCCAGGCGTTCTTCGCCCGGGCCGGCGCCGGGTAGGCTTGCCGCGCATTAGGCGGCGCAGGGCCACCGAGCGTTTCTGTAAAGGAGCCGACATGCCCACCCCCGAGGAGCGCCTGCGGGCGCTCGGCATCGACCTTCCCGAGGCGGCCGCGCCGGTGGCCGCCTACGTGCCCTGCGTCCGCACCGGCGACCTGGTCTACGTCTCCGGCCAGGTGCCGCTGGTCGACGGCAAGCCCGCCTGGACCGGGCGGCTCGGCGCCGACGGGCTGGGCGTCGAGGACGGCGTCGCCGCCGCGCAGCGCTGCGCCGTGAACGTGATCGCCGCGCTCAAGGCCGAGCTCGGCGACCTCGGCCGGGTCCGCCGGGTGGTCAAGGTGACCGGCTTCGTGGCCTGCGAGCCCGGCTTCACCGACCATCCCAAGGTGGTCAACGGCGCCAGCGAGCTGTTCGGCGAGGTGTTCGGCGAGGCCGGCAGGCACGCCCGCGCGGCCGTCGGGGTGGCCGCCCTCCCGCTCGGCGTGCCGGTGGAGGTCGAAGCGATCGTCGAGGTGGCGGGCGGCTGAGCGCCCCACCGTTCCGCCGTTGCCGCGGCGGGAGTAGCCTGCGGGCGCCATGCCTGCGCCGCTCCGACTGCTCCTGGTCGCGGTCGCCTTCCTGACCCGGCTGCCGGTCGGCGGGGACCGGCCGCCCGGCCCTGGGGAGCTGCGCCGCTCCGCCACGCTGTTCCCGCTGGTCGGCCTCGGGCTCGCCGGAGTCGCCGTGGCGGTCAGGGCGGGCGCCGAGCCGCTCTGGGGCGGTGGGGTGGCCACGGTCATGGCGCTGGCGGCGCTGGTGGCCGTGACCGGGGCGCTGCACGAGGACGGGCTGGCCGACTCGGCCGACGGCCTCTGGGGCGGCTGGGACCCGGCCGGGCGCCTGGCGATCATGCGCGACAGCCGCATCGGCACCTACGGGATCGTGGCCGTGGTGACCGTGCTGGCGCTGCGGACGTCGCTGCTGCTCACGCTCGACCTCGCCGGCTTCGCCCGCGCGGTCGCCTGCGCCGAGGTCTGCTCCCGGGCCGCCCTGTTGCTGGTCGCCCGGGTGCTCCCGCCGGCGGCGGAGGGCAGCGGCGCGGGGATCGCCGGGCCGCTGCCGCTCGGCGGGGCCGTGGCCGCCGTGGTGGTCACCGCCGGCACCCTGGTCGCCGCCGCCGGGGTCGGGGCACCGGCGGTGTTCCTGGCCGGCCTGCTCGCCTGCCTCGCCTGTATCCGCCTGTTCCGCCGGCGGCTCGGCGGCTTCACCGGCGACACGCTCGGCGCGACCCAGCAGGTCGTCGCGGTGACGGTGGTGGCGGCGGTGGCGGCGCTCGTCAGGGCGGGGTGGCTGTGACCGCGGCCGTGCCGGCGGTGCTGGTGCTGGTCAGGCACGGCGTGGCCGAAGGGGCGGGCGAACGCTGCGCCGGGCGCGTGGCCGACCCGGGGCTCACCGCCGAGGGGCGCGAGCAGGCGGCCGCTGCCGCGGCCCGCCTCGGCGGAGAGTTCGACCTGGTGGTCTCCTCACCGGCGCGGCGGGCCCGGGAGACCGTGGCCGCATGGGACCTGCCCGTCACGCTCGACGACCGCCTGGCCGAGCGCTCCTTCGGGGAATGGGAGGGCCGGCCGTGGGCCGAGCTGTGGGCGACCGTCCCGGCCGAGGTACGCACCGAGCCGGCCGCATGGGCCGCGTTCACGCCACCGGGTGGCGAGCCCCTCGCCGAGGTGGCCGCCAGGGTCAGGGCGTGCGCGTGCGAGCTGACCGCGACGCCGGGCCGCCGGGTCCTGGCGGTGACCCACGCCGGCCCGCTGCGGCTGGCCGTCGGCTTCGCGCTCGACCTCCCCGGCGACCGCGCGCTCGGCCTCGGCGCCGACCACGGCAACGCCGCCGTGCTGGCCCGCTGGGGCGACCGTTGGCTGGTCGAACGTCTGAACGCCTGAAGGCCTGGGCCTGGGGGAATCAACTCGACAAGGCCGCGACCAGGTGCTCCTCCAACCAGCCGAGGTAGGAGAGCAGGTGCTTGGCGGCCGCGTCGGGGTCGTCCGGCATGACGATGCCGTCGAAGTCCTCGGTGATCTCGAGCCGCACGCCGAGCGCCAGGCGCAGGTCGTTGAGCACGCCCAGCCAGGCGACGGCCTCCTCCTCGGTCAGCTCCACGGTCCAGCGCCGCTGCCGCTGCTCGCCGCGTTCCAGGGTTCCGACCACCAGGTCGAGGTTGGCGACCTTCTCGGCGACCAGGTCCTCCTGCATCAGCCGGCGGTACTCGGCCTGACGCTCGGCGTCCTCCGGGTCGCGGTAGGCGGGCGGGAACAGCCGGTCGGCGACCGGGTCGGGCTCGGCGTCCTCCAGCACCGAGCGGAGCTGGTCCGGCAGCCCGCGCAGCACTCCGACCTCCTCGGGGCTGAGCCGGAGGCGGTAGCGGTCCTTGCCGACCCGCTTGAAGACCGACGGCACTACCGGTCCTTCTGCATGGTCGCCCAGAGGCCGTGGCCGTGGAGGCGGAAGACGTCGAACTCGGCCTTCTCCCGCGGCCCGCTCGACACCACCGCCTTGCCCTTCTGGTGGACGTCGAGCATGAGCTTGGTGGCCTTGTCCCGGGAGTAGCCGAACAGCTTCTGGAGCACGAACACGACGTACGACATCAAGTTGATGGGATCGTTCCAGACGATCACCACCCAGGGCACGTCCGGCTCGGCGACCTCGTCGCCCTGTTCGATCCGCTCCCGCGTCGGTGCAGTGGTGCTCATGCCGCCCATGGTGGCAAATCTCGCGCCGGAGTGGGAACGGCAGGCCATGATCTTCTCGAATCGATCGTTTCGGATCCGGTCGACACAGCGGTACCATCCGCGGTCGTGAACGAGCGTACCGGCGGAGGGGTCGGCATCGTCGGCGGCGGGGTCATCGGACTGGCCGTCGCCCGCCAGCTCATGCGCGCCCGGCCGGGTGTCAAGGTGACCGTGCTGGAGAAGGAGGACGGGCTCGCCCGCCACCAGACCGGTCGCAACAGCGGGGTCGCCCACGCCGGGGTCTACTACACCCCGGGATCGCTCAAGGCCAGGCTCTGCCGCCGCGGCATCGAGTTGCTGGCCGCCTACTGCCGCGAGCACGGCGTCGCCTACGACGAGTGCGGCAAGGTGATCGTGGCCGTCGAGGAGGCCGAGCTGCCCAAGCTCGAGACGCTCCACCAGCGGGCCCAGGCCAACGGCGTCCCGGGCTTGCGCATGCTCGACGCGGCCGAGCTGCGCGAGGTCGAGCCCCACGCCGAGGGCGTGGCCGCGCTGCACTCGCCGCAGAGCGCGATCGTCGACTTCCCGGCCTTCGCCCGCTCCCTGGCCGACGAAGTCGAGGCGGGCGGCGGCGAGATCCTCACCGGCTCGCGGGTGCGCGCCATCGACCAGAACGGCTCCGCCGTCCGGGTCGAGACCGACGGCGGCAACCCCCGGAAGCTCGCCTTCGAGCAGCTGGTGGTCTGCGCCGGGCTGCACTCCGACCGGGTGGCGGCCCTGGCCGGCGACGGGCCCGACCCGCGCATCGTGCCATTCCGCGGCGACTACTACGTGCTCCGGCCGGAACGCCGGCACCTGGTCCGCGGCCTCATCTACCCCGTGCCCGACCCGCGCTTCCCGGTCCTCGGCATCCACCTGACCAAGCGGATCGATGGCGAGGTGCTGGTCGGCCCGAACGCCGTGCTCGCGTTCGCCCGCGAGGGCTACCGGCTCGGCACGTTCGACCGCCGCGACCTGTGGGACACCCTCGCCTGGCCCGGGTTCCGGGTGATGGCCAGGCGCTACTGGCGCACCGGGGCCAAGGAGATGTGGCGCTCGGCGAGCCGGCGGGCGTTCGTGGCCGAGGCCAGGCGCTACGTGCCCGAGCTGGGCGCCGGTGATGTGCTCAGGGGCCCGTCAGGGGTGCGGGCCCAGGCGGTGGCGAGGGACGGCAGCCTGGTCGACGACTTCCGCATCACCGTGCGGGACCGGGTGGTGAACGTCCGCAACGCCCCCTCCCCGGCGGCCACCTCCTCGCTGGCCATCGCCGAAGCGATCTACGAGCAGCTCTAGGCGCGGCCCGCCCTGGGCGGCGGGACCGGTCAGCCGGTCAGCCGGCGCAGGTCGCCCTGGCGGACGGTGAGGCCGCTGCGGTCGAGGTGCTCCAGCAGGGGGATGGCGGTCTTGCGGGTGGTGCCCATCGCCTGCTTGGCCTCGGTGGCGCTGAAGGTGCGGCCGTCGGGGAAGGCGGCGCGCAGGCTGGCAACCGCCTGGTCGAACGCGTCCCTGCCGAGGTGCAGGCCGGCCCCGACGGGCACCAGCACGCCGAGGCGGACCAGGGCGGCGAGCAGCCGCCGGTCGGCGCCGAGCTGGGCGAGGGCCGCTTCGCTCAGCCCGGTCACCCCGCCCGCCGCCAGGGCGTCCTCGACCCGGGCGCGGACCGCCTGCTGGGCCGGGTCGAGCCGCACGCCGTGCTCGGGGAGGCGGACCACCGGCCCGTCGGCGACCAGCTGGCCCGCTGCCACCAGGGCGTCGACCGCCTCGGCGCCGCCGGCGGCCCAGACCGTCTCCTGGATGCCGGCGACGCCGTCCGGTCCCTGCCCGTGCGCGGCGCCAGGCGGGCTGGCACGGCCGCCGTCCCCAGCGGGCCGGGACCGGCGGCGGGTGCCGGCCGGGCGGGCGGCGGCCCTGGCGAGCTGGGCCGGCATGCCTGGCGCGAGCGGCTCGGCGCGGTGGTGGGCGGCCACCGCCGCCAGCACCGACTCCTTGGCCTGCCGCCACGCCGCGGGCGCCCAGGCAACCGCGCGCCCGCGCCGCGCCTGCCCCTGCTCGGCGGCGGCGTCCAGCATGCCGTCGGCCTGCTCGCGGCCCACGGCCGCGAGCGCGGGCAGGTCGGCCATGGCGACCAGGGAGCGTTCGGCGAGCACCCGGGCGACCAGACGGTGGCGGCCGGCGGCCTCGCGGGCCTCCAGCTCCTCGACCCGGCGGACCCTGGCGGCGGTGCCCCGCACCGCCGACGGCGGGAACGGGTCGAGCACCGGCCCGCCCCCGACGGTCTGGTCCCGTCCGCTGTCGCGCAGCACCACCGGCTCGAACGGGTCGAGCACCAGCGGCGCGTCCAGGTGCAGGCGGACCAGGGCGTGCTCTCCCGGAGGGACCTCGATCGCGTCAAGCGGCTGCAGCCGCACGGCGGTCTCGGCCGCCCCGGCGTAGAGCAGGTAGGCGCCCCGTGCCCGCAGCGGCGCCGGCGCCCCAGGCAGGCAGCGCAGGCGGCAGTCGGCCGTCCGGGTGGGCCGCCACTGCCCTGGCAGCGCGAGCACGTCGCCGCGGGCGACCTCGGCGGTGGCCACGCCCGCCAGGTTGACCGCCACCCGCATGGCGGGCGTGGCGCGCCGGACTGGGCGGCCGTGCGCCTGCAGGCCGCGGATGCGCACCCGTCGCCCGGCCGGCAGCAGCACGGCCTCGGCCTCGGCGTCCAGGGCGCCGCCGCTCAGCGTCCCGGTCACCACCGTGCCGCTGCCCCGGATGGAGAACACCCGGTCGACCGGCAGGCGGGGCCGCCCCCGGTCGGGTGGCTCGGCCACCCGGTCGAGGGCGCGGTCGAGCTCCGCCCGCAGCCGGTCGAGGCCCAGCCCCGCCGGCGCCGCCGTCTCCACCACGGCCGCCCCGGCCAGGGTGGTGCCCGCCAGCCGCTCGCGCACCTGCCCGGCCACCTCGGCCACGCGGTCAGGGCCGACCAGGTCCACCTTGGTCAGGGCGGCCACCCCGGTGGCGATCCCGAGCAGGTCGAGGATGGCCAGGTGCTCGGCCGACTGGGGCTGCCAGCCCTCGGCGGCGTCGACCACCAGCAGGGCACAGTCGACCCCGCCGACGCCGGCCAGCATGTTGTGCACGAACCGCTCGTGGCCGGGCACGTCGACGAAGCCGACCTCGCGCCCTGACGGCAGGGTGGTCCAGGCGAAGCCGAGGTCGATGGTCATGCCGCGGGCCTTCTCCTCGGCCAGCCGGTCGGGGTCGGTCCCGGTGAGCCCGAGGACCAGCGCCGACTTGCCGTGGTCGACGTGGCCGGCGGTGCCGATGACGTGCGGCATCAGGCGCCCGCCTGGCCGGGGCGCTCCCGGTCCCGCCCGCCGTCCGGGCCGGGCGGGCCGTCCCCCGCCGGCTTCCCGGCGGGTGCGCCGGCCTCGGTCAGCGCCACCGCCAGGGCCTCGGCGACCAGGCCGTCCTGGTCCGGCGGGACGGTCCGCAGGTCGACCACGACCCGGCCACGCTCGGCCCTGGCGATCACCGGCGGGTCGGCGGCGCGCAGCCGGGCGAGCACGGCCGCCTCCGTCGCCGGGGCGGGGTCGACCTCCACCAGCACGCTGGGGAGGCCCTCGCCTGGCAGGCTCCCGCCACCGGCCACGCTGACGCCGTCCCGCAGCGACGCGGCCCGGCCGAGCCGGGCGGCCAGCGCCGCCGCCCGCGGTCGCAGGTCCTCGGGGCGGAGGGCGAGGGCGCGCCAGACCGGGAGCTGGTCGCGCCGGCCGGCCGCGTGCGCGGCCAGGGTCGCCTCCAGGGCGGCGATGGTGAGCTTGTCGGCCCGCACGGCCCTGGCCACCGGGTCGCGGGCGATCCGCTCGACCAGTTCGGCCCGGCCGACCACCAGGCCGGCCTGGGGGCCGCCGAGAAGCTTGTCGCCGGAGAAGAGCACCAGGTCCGCCCCTGCCGAGAGCACCCCGGTGACGGTTGGCTCGTCGCCGAAGGCGCCAGCGAGCAGCCCGGAGCCGGCGTCGTGGACCAGCGGCAGGCCGTGCCCGTGGGCGAGCGCGGCCACCTCGGCCAGTGCCGGACGGGTGGCGAAGCCCTCCACCCGGTAGTTGGACGGGTGCACCACCAGCACGCCGGCGCTCCGCTCGCCGATGGCCCGGGCGTAGTCGGCCAGATGGGTGCGGTTGGTGGTGCCCACCTCGACCAGGGTGACCCCGGCAGCCTCGATCACCGACGGCAGCCGGAACTCGCCGCCGATCTCGATCAGCTCGCCGCGCGAGACGATCACCTCGCGGCCTCTGGCCAGGGCGTGCAGGCAGAGCAGCAGGGCGCCGGCGGCGTTGTTGACCGCCAGCCCGGCCTCGGCACCGGTCAGCTCGCGGAGCAGGGCGGCCACCGCGACCCCGCGCCTGCCCCTGGCGCCGGAGGCCAGGTCGTACTCGACGGTCGCGTAGCCGGCTGCCGCCGCCACCGCGGCGCGCGCCGCCTCGGACAGGGGCGCGCGCCCGAGGTTGGTGTGCAGCACCACCCCGGTGGCGTTCACCACCGCCCGCATGCGGCGCCCGGCTGCCGCCGCCAACTCGGCCGTGACCTGGCCGGCGAGCTCGTCGAGCCCGGGGACGGGTGCGCCACGGGCGGCCGCGCGGCGGCTGGCGTCAAGGGTGCGGCGGACCGCCGCCGCCACCGGTCCGCGGCCGAAGGCCGCCGTGCTGGAGGCCACGGCCGGGTGGGCGAGCAGGGTGTCGACCGCGGGCAGGCCGCGGCGCGGGTCGGTGGTCATCGCCTCCATTCTCCGCCATGGCCGCCGAACCGGGCAGCCAGCCGTCTGGGCCGGGCCGGTGGCACCCGCCAGTGCCTCCCCGAGCCGGGCGCGGCGCTCGAATGACAAACGCACATTTCACGGCAAGTCGGCGAAGGACGCAGCGCGTGTTTGTGGCGGCGGCAAAAGCTGGAGAAGGGGTATTTTGGCAAGGGCGGGCAGAGGATTTGAGTTTGAGCGCTGTTGTCGTAAAGTTAGCGCAGTCGGCGCGCCCCGTCGCGCGCGCCCGCTGAGGAAAACGGGGCCCTATGATGCCCGCGCACCAGGCCACACCCAATGCCCGCCTCCGGCGCCAACGCCTACGACGCGGCTGGTCGCTTCAGCGGGTCGCCGACGAGCTTCAGAGAATTTGCGAGCAAGAGGGTCGCCGCGTCGGTGTAACCGCCAGCATGGTGGGTAAGTGGGAGCGGGGCTTCAAGCGTCCTAGCCCCTTCTACCAGGAGAATCTCTGCTCCCTGTACGGCATGACCGCCGAGCAGCTTGGTCTGGTCGACGACACCGAGCAGGCAGCACCGGCGTGGTTCGACGACAACGGCACGCTGGCCGAGACCCTCGAGTCGTGGAGACATGACGTGGAGCGCCGAGCCTTCTTCCGCCATTTGAGCAGCTTTGCCGGCGCGGCGATGTTCGCCCCCGCCATCGACGCGCTAGGCCCCGAACAGCTGCACGAGCGACTTGCCCAGGCGCTGGATCGTCCGAGCCGGATCGACCAGGCGACCATGCGTCACGTGGAAACCGTCACCGATCAGTTCCGCCGGCTGGACGACCGTATCGGCTCGCGCGACCTGCTCGGCCCGGTCCTCGGCCACCTCCGCTTCATCACCAGGCTGCTGCAGGGCTCCCAGCACATCGAGGTGCACCGCCGCCTGTGTGTGGCGGCCTCGCAGGTCGCCCAGCTCGCCGGATGGCTGTCGTTCGACGCCAACCAGCACACCGACGCGCGTGCCTATTACGACGTCGCCCTCAAGGCGGCCGACGAAGGGAACGACCGTGCGCTCGGTGCCTACGTGCTCGGTTGCAGGGGCGTGGTGGAGATCTACGGCGGCCAGCCGGAGACCGGGCTGCAGCTCGCCCAGGCGGCCCTGTCCCGAGGCAGGTCGGCGGTCACGGCCACCACCCAGGCCTGGCTGCACCGGGTGGAGGCGCTGGCCTTGGCGGCCCTTGGCGAGGCCGACCCCTGCAGCGCCGCGCTGCACCACGCCGAAGAGGCGATCAGCCGCTCGTCGACCGGCGAGGACCCCCCCTGGATCTACCATTTCGACCGCTCCCAACTCGCCGGTCAGAAGGGCGCCTGTTATGTGCGGCTGCACCGGCCCCAGGACGCCAGGGAAGCGCTCGGCGAGGCCCTGACCACGCTCAGCCCGGAATTCGTCCGCGACCGCTCACTGCACCTCACCCACCTGGCCAGCGCCTTTGCGCAGCAAGGCGAGATCGAAGAGGCGTGCCGGCGAGCGACGCAGTCCCTTGAGATCGTGGTGCAGACGGGCTCGGCCCGGGAATTGCGGCGACTGCGGGAATTCCGCCGGGAACTGGACGAGTTCAGTGATACCAGAGCGGTAAAGGAACTCGACGCGCAGCTGCTGGTGGTGTAGTCAGGCAATAGCCCGTCCGAGTGGTTTCCTTGCACATTTTCTGGGTGGATCACGGGAGCATCGGCTAGAAATAACTAGCCTCCTTCGCGTGGGCCGGTCGGCGGACTTCGCAAGACTCCGTCCCGCGCCTTGAGGACGCCACCGTCCATCACGCAGACTGGCGCCCACCACCCGCCGCCCGACACGGAGGCTTGTGCATGGCGACTGCCGATGCGTCCGACCGCCAGCCGGCGGGTGGCTCGCCGCCGGGTCACGGGTACGCGCTGGCACTGGACGATGTCGAGGTGGCGCGGTACCGGCTGATGGCCGAGCGAGCCCGCGCGGCGGAAGCCGAATTGTGGGAGCTGGCCGGCATCGTGGAGGGGGCGGCGGTCGCCGACGTCGGCTGCGGGCCGGGTGCGCTGCTGCCCGCACTGGCGGACGCCGTCGCACCGACCGGCCGGGTGGCCGCGGTCGACGCCGACTCCGGGGCGGTCGCCGCCGCCAGGGCGCTGGTTGCCGCCGCGGGCCTGGACAACGTCACCGTCCAGGAAGGCCAGGCGGATCGGACCGGACTGGCGGCCGGGTCGTGCGACGTGGTGATGGTCCGCCACGTCCTGGCGCACAACGGCGGTGGTGAGGACGCGATCGTCGCGCACCTGGCCACGCTGCTCCGGCCGGGCGGCTGCCTGTACCTGGTGGATGCGGACGGCACCGGGATGCGGATGCTGCCCGATGACCCCGACCTCGCCGACCTGTCCCAGCGGTACCTGGCGTTCCACGCCGCCCGGGGCAACGACGTCCAGGCCGGGCTGCGGCTCGGTGAGCGCCTGGTCCGCGCCGGACTGGAGCTGGTCGAGTTCCGCGGCACCTACCTGATCCAGCCGGTGCCGGCGGGGATGCGGCCGCCACCGTGGGCGGCACGGGACGCGATGGTTGCGGCCGGTATCGCGTCGGAAGCGGACGTCGAACGCTGGGCGGATGCCTTCGCCCGCCTCGACGCCACCCCGGACCGACCGACGCTGTTCGCCCCGATGTTCGCCGCGGTCGGACGGCGTCGGGGCTGAGGCGCGGCCGGCGCTTCCAGGACCTGCTCCACCGGGCTCAGCCCAGGCGGGCCGGCTCGGGTGCCCGCATGGCCATGACGGGCTGCAGCAGCGGTGCCGGCGGCAGCGGCAGGTCCAGGCTGCGGACCCAGCGGGTGGCGGAACCGTTGGGATGCCTGCTTGGCGCCGCGAGCACGTAGCCGCCGCGGCCGTGCCAGTGCAGGTGGGTGCGAGGGCCGTAGCCGCTCTGGCCGGGAACGGCCGCGTCGGCGAGGCCGGTGCGGGCCACGAAGAAATGCCAGCGGCCACTGCCGGTACGGGCCGCCGGGCCGGCCGAGGTGGTGGGCTGGGGGATTCCGGCCACGCCGGCCGCCCCGGGCACGTCGAGGACGTCGAACACCACCCCGGTCACAAGCCCGACGTTGGCCTCTGGGTGGCGACCCCACCAGCGCTCGATGCGCAGCGGCTCGGTGGTCGCCTCCTCGCGCCAACGCTGGGACCGCGGATGCTCGCCCGGATGCGGGCAGCCGAGCTGCTGGCAGGAGCAGTCGAAGCTGCTCCAGCGCCCCGGCGACCAATCGATTGCGGGGTGGTGGCAGGGGAACACAGGGATGCCCCGCTCGGCATACTCGAGAGCCGATCTGAGCAAGCCGTTGCTGATCCGCCGCCGCATCCGGACTCCTTCACCCGCCCCCGGACCGGCCTCGAAGCCGGTCCGATGATCCGCGGTCCCGTCCCGTCGAGAGAACACCCGCGGCCGCCCCGCGGACGAGAGTCTTCGCGGGTCCCGCGCTTGTCCCTCCTTGGCACCGCAGGGCCCAGATCGCGCCGGAGCCCGCTGGAGCGCCCTCTTCTGCGCTGCTGGGATGGCCCGTTGGGACTGGTCCTGGTGGTGAGCGCCGGCCAGGTAGCATTGCAGGCATGAGTGTCGAAACGGCCCGGGTGAGCGGGCAGCCGGTGCCAGCCCGCCCGGCGGCCACCGTGGTGGTGCTCCGTGACGGGCCCGCCGGGCTCGAGGTCTACCTGCAGCGGCGCACCCGCACCATGGGGTATGCGGCTGGGCTCTGGGTCTTCCCGGGTGGCGCGATCGACCAGGCCGATCAGGACCCGGCGGTCGACGCCGTCTGGGCCGGTCCCAGCCCGGCGGCCTGGGCGGAGCGCCTCGGTCACGGCCTCGAACAGGCCCGGGGCGCGGTGGTGGCGGCCTGCCGCGAGTGCCTCGAGGAGGCCGGCATCCTGCTCGCCGACCGATCCCCGGACGTGGCCGCGCTGGACGCCGCCCGCCGGGAGCTGCTCGCCGGCCGCCAGGGCCTGGCGGGGGTGCTCACCGGCCTCGGCGTCCGCCTGGACACCGCGCGCCTGCGCTACTGGGCCTGGTGGGTGACCCCCGAGCCCGAGCCGCGGCGCTACGACACCCGCTTCTTCATCGCCGGCCTCCCGGCCGGCGCGTCCGCCACCATGCACCAGCTCGAAGCCGAGCGGGAGCGCTGGTTCCCCGTCACCGGCTCCGCTCCGGCCCAGCCCGCTCCTCCGGGGGCTACCGCTCCGCTCCCTGAGCCCCCGGACAGCCCACATCCTCCGGGGGCTACCGCTCCGCTCCCTGAGCCCCCGGACCCCCTGCGCATGCTCCCGCCCACCTTCTGCACCCTCCGCGAGCTGTCGGCGTTCGGCTCGGTGGCCGAGGTGTTCGAGGCGGCCGACGGGCGGGTGGTCGAGCGGATCCTCCCGACCCATGCCGACAACGCCGTGGTGCTGCCCTCCGGGGAGCGCATCCCGGTCCCGTTCCGGCCGTCGGCCGCGGCCGGAGGCCGGCCGTGAGCGCCCCGGTGGAGCGGTGGAGCGACCGGGTGGTGCGGGTGCTCGCCGGCAACCCGTCGCCGATGACGCTCGAGGGGACCAACACCTACGTGGTCGGCGAGCCCGGCGCCGACAGCGTGGTGGTGATCGACCCCGGCCCGGCCGACGGCGAGCACCAGCGCCGCGTGCTGGCCGCCTGTGACGGGCGCCGGGTCGAGCTGGTGCTGCTCACCCATGGTCACGCCGACCACTCGGAGGGCGCGCGTGGCCTGGCCGAGGCGACCGGGGCCACGGTCTCGGCGCTCGACTCGGCCTGGCAGGGACCCGGCGCGCCCGACCTGGCGCGCGGCCGGCCATTGCCGCACGCCGGGGTCGTACTGGTGCCGGTCCCGACCCCTGGGCACTCGGCCGACCACTGCTGCTTCCTGTTCCGGGCCGAACGGGCCATGTTCACCGGCGACCACATCCTCGGCCGGGGCTCCACCGTGGTCGACTGGCCAGGCGGTGACATGGGCGCCTACATGCGCTCGCTCTCCGGCCTGCTCGACTACGACCTGGAACGGCTCTACCCGGGTCACGGGCCGCTGGTGCCCGACGCCAGCGCCAAGATCGACGAGTACCTCGACCACCGCCACCAGCGAGAGCGCCAGGTGCTCGACGCGCTGGCCTCGGGCGACCGCACCCCGGCCGAGGTCGTGGCCCGCGTCTACGCCGAGGTCGACCCGGCGCTGCATCCCGCCGCCGAGCTGTCGGTCCGCGCCCATCTCGTCAAGCTGGTCCGCGAGGACCGGGTCAAGGCCGTCGGCGACGGGTACGAGCCCGCACCCTGATCGCCACCCGACTTGGGACGCCTGCCTGGCGCCCGGAGGCTCGCCTGCCTCGCCTATCCGCGCCGGGTGGCGAGCGCGTCCGCGTAGGCGTCGGCGTAGGCGCGGGCGGCCGAGCGGGTGCCGAAGCGGTCCACGGCCGAGCGCCGGGCCGCGCCGGCCAGGTGAGCCGCGGCGGCGGGGTCGGCGACCACCTCGTCGACCGCGCGGGCGAGCGCGGCCGGGTCGCCCACCGGGAAGGTGCGGCCGGTCTCGCCGTCGCGGACCACGTCGACCAGCCCGCCCGACGCCGCCGCGACCACCGGCGCGCCGGCGAGCTGCCCTTCGACCGCGACCAGCCCGAGGCCCTCGTCGCGCCCTGGCACCAGCAGGGCAGCGGCACGGCGGTAGTGGGCCGCCAGCTCGGCCTGGGGAAGCCTGCCCTCCCAGGCCACCCGCCCGGCGACGCCCAACTCCTCCGCCAGGCGGCGCAGGGCCGGCTCGGCCGGCCCCGCACCGACCACCCGTAGCGGCAGGGCGGCCGCCCTGCCGCTGAGCCGTGGCAGGGCTCGCAGCGCCGTGTCGAGCGCCTTCTGCTCGTCGAGGCGGCCGACGAACAGCAGTCCCGTTCGGGGCTCGTCGCCCGGGGTGAAGATCGTCTCGTCGACCGGCATCGGAGCGATCCGGATGCGGCCGGCGCACTCGGGCACGAAGCCGGCAACCGCCTCGGCCAGCCAGTCCGAGACCGCGGTGACCACCGCCGAGGCCCGCAGCACGCGGGCGCAGACGGCCTGGGCGGCGGGCCGCGAGCGGGCCAGCCGCACGTCGGTGCCGTGCACGGTGGTCACCAATGGCCGGCGGCCCGCGGCGAGCGCCTGCAGGCCGCCAGGGAACCACCAGTGCGCGTGGACCAGGTCGGCCCTGGCCGCCGCGCGGCGGATGGCCAGGGTGCCGGCCACCAGCAGCCCGGCCAGGGCGGCGGCGCCGCCCGGGCTGGCCGCTCTGGTGTGCATGGACTCGTGGTAGGCGAGCGTCTCGGCTCGCCCCGGAGCGTAGCGGTAGCGGCGCACGCTCACGCCGCGGATGCGTTCCCTGGCGGCCAGGCCAGGGGCGGCGGGCGCCACCACCTCGACCTGGATGCCTTGGTCGCCGAGGGCGCGCGCCAGGCCGAGGATGAAGTGCCCGACCGGGTCGTCCTCGGTACGCGGGAAGGCGTGGGCGGCGAACAGCACCCGCAGCGGCCGGTCCCGGCCGGGCCGGACCGCCTCCGCCTGGTGCGCCTCGGTGCTGGTCATGGGCGGATGTTCGTCCCCGAGGCCCGGCGACGACAAGCTGGCCACCGGCTTGCGGGGGCGCGGCCACAGGCCTACCCTGGACACCTGATAGTTTGCATCGCTAATTAGCTTGGCTACGGATTTCCTTGGCCGCGCAGGTAGGTGAGTCATGACAGCCGTCGGGAGCGGGACCGCCATCGACCACGACCAGGTGGTCCGCTTGCGGCTGGCCATCGGACGCCTGGCCCGCAGGCTGCGGCAGCAGGCGGGCGGCGAGATCACCTCCTCGCAGCTGTCCGCGCTGTCCAGCGTCGGCCGGCTCGGCCCGCTCACCCTGGGGGAGCTGGCCGCGGTCGAGCGGGTCCGTCCCCCCACCATGACCCGCATCGTGGCCAGCCTGGAAGAGGCCGGCCTGGTCGACCGGAGCGCGCACCCCGGCGACCGCAGGATCGCCCGTGTCGAGGTGAGCAGCGCCGGGCGCACCTTCCTGGAGCGCACCGGTACCCGCAAGGACGCCTTCCTGGCCGAGCGCCTCGCCCGGCTCGACCCCGACGAGGTCGAGGAGCTGGGGCGCGCGGTCGTGGTCCTCGAGCGCCTTCTCGAGGACGACGCTTGACCCGGATCGCCGAGCTCGTCACGCGGCGCACCTTCCAGTCCCTGCGGGTGCGCAACTACCGGCTGTTCTTCTTCGGCCAGCTCGTCTCGGTGAGCGGTACCTGGATGCAGCAGATCGCCCAGGACTGGCTGGTGCTCCGCCTGACCGACCGGGCCCTGCCGGTCGGGATCGCCACCGCCCTGCAGTTCGCCCCGATCCTGCTGTTCGGCTTCTGGTCGGGGCTGGCGGCTGACCGGCTGGACAAGCGGCGCCTGCTGATCGGCGCGCAGATCGCCATGGCCGCGCTGGCGCTGGTGCTCGGGGTCCTGACCGCGACCGGGTCGGTCCGCCTCTGGATGGTCTACGTGCTGGCGTTCCTGCTCGGCTGCGCCACCGCGGTCGACATGCCCGCCCGCCAGGCATTCGTGGTCGAGATGGTCGGCCGCGACAAGCTCGTCAACGCGGTCAGCCTCAACAGCGCCATGTTCAACTCGGCCAGGGTGGTCGGGCCGGCCGCCGCCGGGGTGCTGATCGCCACCCTCGACATCGCCCCGGCCTTCTTCATCAACGGCGTCTCCTACATCGCCGTGATCGCCGCGCTGCTGGCCATGGACACCTCCCGGCTGCAGCGGGCCGAGCCGGCGCCGCGCAGCCCCGGACAGGTGCGCGACGGGCTCCGCTACGTCTGGGCGACCCCGGTGCTGCGGTCCACGCTGCTGCTGGTGGCGGTGGTCGGCACCCTCAGCCTGAACGCCCGCGTGGTGCTGCCGCTGATGGCTCGCTTCACCTTCGAGGGCGGCGCCACCACCTACGGCACGCTGGCATCGGTGATGGCGGTCGGCTCGGTGGTGGGGGCGCTCGGCACCGCCCGCCGGGCACGCCCCACCAGGGCCCTGCTGCTCGGCGCGGCCGCCGCCTTCGGCCTGACCGCCCTGGCCGCCGCGGCCGCCCCGACCCTCGGTATCGAGCTGATCACGCTCTGCCTGCTCGGTGGGACCAGCATCGCCTTCCTGGCCACCGCCAACTCCACCCTCCAGCTCAGCTCCTCGGCCCACATGCGCGGGCGGGTGATGGCCCTCTACGGCCTGGTCTTCCTCGGCTCGACCCCGATCGGCAGCCTGGTGGTCGGCTGGCTGGCCGAGCACTTCGGCCCCCGCTCCGGCCTGGTGCTCGCGGGTGTCGGCGCGCTGGCCGCCGCGGCGGTGGCCGGTGTCACGGACCTCCGCCGCCGCGCCGCCGCCGCCGAGGCGGCGGGGCAGCCCTCCGCCGCCGGCTCCGGTCAGGCCGCCTGAGCCCCATCGCGCCGATCGACCGGCTCGGCAACAGCGGTCGAACGTGGGAGGCTCACGGCGCTGGCGGAGAGGTTGGGAGGGGCATGGCGGCCAGGTCGGCTCGTGCGCGGATGGCGTGGTTGGCGGGGTGGGCCGGAGCGTCCACCAGGCCACCTCGGACGGTCGCGCCGCCGCGGCGGCTGGCCGGCCCGGCCCTCGCCGGCGGCGTGCTCGGCGCCATCTTCCTGCTCGCCACCCTGGCGCAGGGGGGCTTCTCGGCCACCTGGCCGTTCAACGTCGGCGAGCGCTTCGGCCTCGCCAGCGAGCTGGCCGAACGGGGCATCCACGTCACCGCCCAGCCAGGGGTCGGCTACGACGGCCAGTGGTACCTCGCCCTGGCGACGGACCCGCTGCTCCGCGGTGGGATCGCCGACCACTTCGACAACCCCCGCTACCGGGCCGGGCGGCCGTTCCAGGCCTGGGCCGGCTGGCTGCTCGCGGCCGGGCGGCCGGGGCTGATCCCCGCTGCCCTGCTGGTCATCGGGCCGCTGGCGGCCGCCCTCGGTGCCGCCGCGACCGCCGGCGTGGCCACGGCGTTCGGGCGGAGCCGCTGGTGGGGGGCTGGCTTCGTGCTCGTGCCCGGGGTGGCGGTCGGGATCGCCGCGGTCACCTCCGAGCCGCTCGCCCTCGCCCTGGCCGTCCTCGGCGTGGTCCTGCTCCTGGCCGATCGCCCGGTAACGGCCGGCCTGGCGTTCGCCGGCGCCGCCCTGACCAAGGAGAGCTACCTCGCCTTCGCGGTCGCCGCAGCGATCCACCTGCTGCTGGAGCCCGCCACGGACGCACGCCGCCGGGGGATGGGCCGGCTGGCGCGGGCCGGCATGGTGCTGCTGCCCGGGCTCGCCGGCCTGGCGGTCTGGTGGGTGTACCTGGTCGGGAGGTTGCCGTCAGTGCCTGGACAGCCCGACAACGCGGGCAGTGCGCTCGGGGTGCCGTTCTCCGGATGGGTGGGCTGGCTCGGAAAGGTGGTCACCGGGCGCTACGGGCCGCCGGACGTCCCCGACTCGCCGGGGCCGGTCGGAGGGCCGTTCGTCGTCATCTCGCTCGCCCTGGTCGCCGCCGGCCTGCTGATCGGCCTCAGCCACCGCAGCCTCCCCGCCCGCGTCGGCCTCGTCCTCGGCGGCTACGCTCTGGTCGTCGGGGATGCGCTCACCTGGTTGTTCTTCTCGACCATGCGGGCGCTGGCGCCGTGCGTGCTCGCCGCCATGCTGGCGGTGCTGGCCGAGGCACCCCCTCGTCCCCGGACCGCCCCGGAACCGGCCCGAGCGCCCCCGGCCACCGAGGATGCCCCCGTCACCTGAATCCGGGTGAACCCTGCCGGTGGTGTCAGCCCTTCCGGGCGACGGCGGCACCCGCTACCGCACATGGAGCCGTCGCGCCGCCAAGCCCGCACCGTCGCCGTGCCTGCGGGGCAGTGGTCAGGCGCACGCCTCGCGCAGGTCCGCCAGGCGGACCAGGAGCTCGGAGCGGGCGGCTTCCAGCCCGGCGAGCGGAGCGGCCATGGCCCCGTCGACCTCGCGGCTGACGGCCTGGTCGAGCTCGCCGGTGAGCCGGTCGGCCCAGCGGCGCCCATGGCGGCGGGCGCTCGCGGCCAGCAGGCGGGCGAGCAGCCAGCTCGCCACCAGCCCGCCGATCACCAGCAGCAGCGGGAGCGGCACGTCGCCCCAGGTGGGCAGGTCGGGGAGGTCGGCCTGCGCCCGGCCGGCCAGGTAGAGCGTGAGATACCAGAGCAGCCCCGCCGCCAGCGCGCCGGTGGCCAGCACCTGGAGCACGCCCACCACCGGCCACAGCCAGGAGCGCGGCGGGCGGGCGTGCGCCACCCCCGCCCGGCCGACCGCCTCGTCCAGGGCCGCGCCGAGGCGCTCCTCCAGGCGGTCGGGTTCGGCCAGCGCCATCACCTTGGGCCGGAGGCCGGCGGGGGCGGCCAGCGCCGCGCGCCGCACCAGGTCGTGGACGGCGTTGACGGTGGGGCTGAGCGAGGCCCTGCCACGCCAGCCGGCGGCGTAGGCCACCGGGTCGACCGAGCGGGCCGAGGCCGCGCGGGACTGGCCGCCGCGAAGTCGCGCGACGCCCGCGAGCAGGCGGCCGATCGGCCCGGCGCCAGCCGCTCTCGCCTCGGCCCTGGTGCGGCGCTGGCAGGCGCGGCGCACGCCCTCGACGTCGACCGCGGCGCGGGCGGCGGCGACCGCCCGCTGGCGCGCCTGGCCTCTGGCCGCCTCGTCGACCAGCGGCCGGTTCGCATCCGGGCCCTCCAGCCCTGCCCGCCGGGCGATCGCCGCGCCGGCCGCGGCGCAGTCGGCCGCCACCCGCCCGGCGACCACCGCCTTGACCTCCATCCGTTCGGTCAGCCAGGCGCGCAGGTCCTCCAGCTCGCCGCTGCCGAAGCCGGCGGGCGGCGACGCCGAGACCGCGAACACCGGCCGGTCGCCGATGCCGTCCATGGCGAGCCGGCGGCGCAGGTCGGCGACGAGCCTGCCCACGACCCGGTCGTCGCCGATCATGTCGCGGCGGTTGAGCACGAACACCGCCCGCTCGCCGTGGTGGGCGAGCGGCCGCAGGTAGTCCTCGTGCAACACCCGGTCGGCGTACTTCTCCGGGTCGAGCACCCAGCACACCGCGTCCACCCTCGGCAGGATCTCGTCGACCCTGGCCCGGTGGGAGCGGTCCACCGAGTCGTAGTCGGGCAGGTCGAGCACGCACAGGTCGGCGAAGGCGGCGTCGGAATGGCTCACCACCTTCTCGACCCCGACCCAGTTGAGCAGCGGCCGCAACTCCCCGGCGGCGTCGGCCGGCACCCACGCCACCGGCTCGCCGGTCACCGGCCTGACCGGGCCCGGCCGGCTCACCTCCCGCCCGGCCAGCGCGTTGAGCAGGCTGGACTTGCCGGCGCCGGTCCCTCCGGCCAGGGCGAGCACGAACGCGGTTCCCGGGAAGCCGAGCCGTGCCTTGGCCGACTCGAGCGTCCCGCGCGCGTCGCTGGCGTCCACGCCGAGCTCCTCAGCCGCCTCGGCCACCCGTTCCAGGGCGGTCAGGCAGTGCGCCAGGTCGCTCGTTGCCTTCCCCTCCACTCAAACGGTCGGTGGCCCTACGCCGCCAAATGCGCTGGCTTCCCTCGTCGCTCCTCAGTCCCGCCGGCGCTCGCCGTTGGTCCACCTCGCTGTACCGCCAAGCCTGGCCAGGAGTTGCTCGGCGGCGGTGATCACCCGGGCGGAGGCGGCTCTGAGCTGCTCCGGGCCGGCTTTGCCTGGGGCGAGCAGGTCGAGGAAGCGGCTCGCGTCCGCCTCCAGCCCGACCCGCAGGGTGGCGCGCAGGTCGCGGCCGGCCCCGCGGATGAGGTCGGCGACGGCCGCCTCCCCGATCAGCGCCTCGAGGAGCTTCTGGTTGATCACGGCGGTGCCGCCCGCGATCACCAGCTCCCCACCGGTCAGCCCGGCGCTGTGCGCGAACACGGCCAGCATGGCCACCACCCCGATGGCGTTCACCCCGAGCGAGGCGACGAAGGCGAACGCCCGCCGGTCGTGCCCGCGCTCCTGGACCACCTTGGCCAGCCGGCCGAGCCAGCCTTCGAGCAGCTTGGTGGCCTCGGCCTCGAGCCGCCCGCCGTGGCCCCACAGCTCCGGATGCCCCTCGACCAGCAGCGCGCCGGCGGGGTTGGCGGCCCAGTCGGACGCCGCCTCAGCCGCGGCGGCGTCGGCGTGGCGCACCAGCGCGGCCACCAGCTGTTCGAAGGCGCGCTCCTTGGCCTGCTCCACCGGCGCCTCGGTGTTCGCGCGGGGGTGCCAGCGGCGGGCCAGCCACGCCCGCACCCGCCCGACGCCGCTGGACAGCCAGCGGGCCACGTCCCCGACGCCGACGAACTCCTGCCAGGCGCGCATCACCTCGCCCCGGAGGAACTCGCCACTGGCCAGCCGGTCGTCCAGGCTGGCGGCCGCGGCGGCGTAGGCCCGGTCCACCGGGGCACGCAGGCCGGCCGCCCGCTGCCGGTCGCGTTCCAGCTCGCCGGCGAGCCCCTCGACCCCGGCCGGCAGCCCGGCCAGGGCGCCCCGCAGCGCCGCCGCCTTGACCGCGCCGAGCGCCGACGGGTCGGTGGCCAGCTCGGTGAGGGCCCGCCGGACCGGCTCGATGGCGGCCGCGTCCAGTCCGTCGACCGCGTCGTCCCGTGCGCCCTCCTCGACGCCGAGGAACGGCAGGTCGCCGCGTGGCCCCGCCTGTTCCAGGTCGGCCTCGGCGAAGCGGCGGCGGCAGTCGGCCATCACCGCGGCCCGGTCGGCCTGGTCGCGGGGGAGGCGGTTGACCACCACCATCAACGGCACGCCCCGCGCCTTGGCGCGGTGGAGGAACTCCCACGGCACCGCGTCGGCGTACCGCTGCGCGGTGGTCACGAACAGGCAGAGGTCCGCCGCCTGCAGCAGCTCGTCAGCGGCGAGCTGGTTGGCGGTCTCCACCGAGTCGACGTCGGGCGCGTCGACCAGGGCGATGTCGGCGAAGGCATGGTCGTCGACGGCCAGCTGCAAGCGCTCTTCGTCAGCCAGGGCGGCCAGCACCCGGCCGCCCATGAACGCGTCGACCTGGCCGGGGGCGAGCAGCACCACCGGCTTGGTGGTGGTCGGCCGGATCACCCCGCTGGGGCTCACCTGCCTGCCAGCCAGCCCGTTGAGCAGGGACGACTTGCCCGCCCCGGTCGACCCGAGCAGGACCACCACCAGTGGCGACTCCAGGTCGCGGACACGCGGCAGCAGGTACTCCTCCAGGTGCCAGGCGAGCCGGCGGCGCTGCTCCTCGCCGCGGTCGCCAGGGACCGGGGCACGCGGCGTGGCCGTGGCCACCAGGGCGCTGAGTTCGCTCAGCGCCTGCTGGACGGCGGCGGTCTCGATCGCGGGCATGGCATCCTCACTACCCCACGACCGGCCGCTCGACCCGCCGTGCCGCCGCCAGGATCCGGACGGCCAGCGCGCCGGCCCCGAACCCGTTGTCGATGTTGACCACCCCGACCCCGACCGCGCAGGAGTTCAGCATCGCCAGCAGGGCGGCGAGCCCCTCGAAGGCGGCGCCGTAGCCCACGCTGGTCGGCACGGCCAGCACCGGCACGCCGACCAGCCCGCCGACCAGCGACGGCAGCGCGCCCTCCATGCCGGCGACCACCACCAGCGCGTCGGCCCGCTGCAGCCGCTCGACCTCCGCGAACAGCCGGTGCGCGCCGGACACGCCCACGTCGGTCAGGCGGTCGACCTCACAGCCGAACGCCTCGGCGGTCAGCGCCGCCTCGTCGGCGACCGGCAGGTCGCTGGTGCCGGCACAGACCACCCCGATCCTGCCTGGCACGGTCCCGGCGGGGGCGCGCCGGAGCACCAGCAGGCCGGCGCGCGGATGCCACTCGGCCTCCGGGCAGACGGCCAGTACCGCCTCGGCGTGGTCCTGGTCGGCCTTGGTCGCCAGCACCGGAGCGCCGCCCTGCGCGAGGATCGCGGTGGCGATGCCGGCGACCTGCTCGGGAGTCTTGCCGCGGGCGTAGACCACCTCCGGGCCGAGGCCGCGGACGGCGCGGTGATGGTCGACCCGCGCGTAGCCGAGGTCCTCGAACGGCAGCCGGGCGAGGCGCCGCTCGGCCTCCTCGACCGGCAGGCGCCCCGCGGCGACCTCGGCGAGCAGGTCGCGAAGGCGCGTGGCATCCAAAGTGGACGCAGCGTACACCGGGGAGGAACCCGACCGGTCGCCGTCACCATTGAGCGCCGGTGACGCCGGCCGCGACCGGGATCCGCTTCGGGGCGCTCTGGCGGTCCCACCGGAACAGCGGCACGGGCGCCAGGGGGTCGGCCGGCGCCACCATCTGCATCAGCACGTGGCCGCGGCCGGCGTCGAAGTCCAGCCTGGCCACGAGGCCCGGGGCGGTCCGGACCGGTGCCGCCCTGCCACTGCGGACGTCCAGCTCGACCAGGGCCGACCGCTGCGCCGACCGGCAGGTCGTGGCGGCGAGCAGCCTCGGGTCGGGACCGAAGGCGACCGTGCGGTACTCGCAGCCGGGCGTGCTCGGTCGGAACGCCGGTAGCTGGTCGTACCGCCCTGGCGGCGAGGTGGTGTCCAGCACGTGCGCGGTGTACCGCGTTCCGCGGTCACCGGTGACGAAGCCGAGCAGGCGGCCGTCACTCGAGAAGGAGAGCGAGGAGGCCGGCCGCGGGACCTCCACCAGCACCCGCGGGACCAGCCGGTCCTCGCCGAGAGGGACGACCGCCACCGCCAGCCGGCCGGCACAGGTCCTCCCGGCCAGGGCGACCAGGTGCCTGTCTGGCGCGATCGCCATGGTGGCCAGCACCTCGCGCATGGCGACGCTGCCGCGCCAGGTGCGGGCGCCGTGCCAGTCCAGCTGGTCGAGGGTGGTCTCGCAGCCGCCCGCCGTGGAGGCCTGCGCGAGCAGGAGCGACCCGTCAGGGCCGAGCGCGTAGGTGCCGAGCCCGCTCTCCCCAGCCGGGTTCGCCTGGACGCGCCGGCCGGTGCGTGCGTCGTACCGGCCCAACTCACGCCCGTGGGCATGGCTGGCGAGCGCCACGAAGCTGTCCGGCGCCACCGCAAGTGCCATCCCGCCACCGCCGCCAGCCCCGGAATCCGAAGGTAGCTTCAGGTTCGGTCCGGCGACGACCAGGGCGAGCACGACGGCGACGGCCAGGCTCGCCCCCGCCGTCCAGGTGCGAGTGGCGCGCCTGCGCCGCAGGCGGCGCTCGAACCGGTCCCAGGCGCCGGTCTCCGGCGGCGCGGTCGCGGCCGCGCGCCGCAGCGACTCCCTCAGGTCCCCTCCGACGTTCACCTCTGCTCCCTCCACGAGCCGCTGACGGCGGTGCCGCCGCGCTGGTCGCCCAGCTCACGGCGCAGCCGCTCCAGCGCACGGTGGTGCAGGGACTTGACCGTCCCAACGGGCATGCCGAGCAGCCGGGCGACCTCGGCCTCGGCCAGGTCCTCGTGGTAGCGGAGGACCAGGACCGCCCGCTGCCGCGGCGGGAGCCGCCGCACCGCGGCCCAGAGGATCATGCCGTCCTCGCCGAGGTCCGGCAGGAAGGCGTCCTCGCGCCCCAGCCGGCCTCGGTGGCGCGCCTCGACCATGAGCCGGCGGAGCAGCGACCGATGGTGGTTGACGAGCACCCGGCGGGCGTATGCGACCGGCTGCCCCCTGACCCGCCGCCACGCCACCCAGGTCCGGACCAGCGCCTCCTGCGCGAGCTCCTCGCCGGCTTCCCAGCTCCCGGTGAGCAGGAAGCCGAGCCGCCGGAGCGGCGCATACTGCGCGGCGAAGAACTCCCGGAAGGCCTCGTCAGGTCCCACCGAATCCTCCGCCAGGCGGCTGCCGTCAGCCTTGAGACGCGCCGCGAGCTCCGAAGGTTGCAGTCAGTCGGCCAGCAGCAGGCAGCGCACCGGTGGCAGGCCGGTGGCGACCCGCTCCCAGGTCGCGCCCGCGTCGGACGAGCCGAACAGCTCGCCGGCGGCGGTGCCGAAGGTGACCTGGTCGCCGGCCGCGTCCAGGCAGGCGGTGTCCAGGTTGCGATCGAACCACTCGGGCAGCCCGGTCCGGCAGCGCTCGAACGGCGTGTCCGTCCCCGCGGCGAGCGGGCGGCGGTAGAGCCCGGCCTGGCCGCCGCGCGGGCCGGTCGAGCAGCTCACCAGCACCTGCCCGCCCGCCACGGCGACCGCTCGGCAGTAGGTCGCGTGCATGCCCTCGGTGGAGAACCGCCAGGTCGCCCCGGCGTCGTCGCTCTCGGCGAGGCCAAAGGCCGTGGCCGCGAGCACCCGCCCGGCGGGTTCGACGGCGACCTGGTGCACGTCGCTGTCCACGTCGATGGTGGCGGTGTAGCGCTGGCCGTCGTCGTCGCCGCGGAGGATCCCGCCGACGTGCACGTTGACCCAGAGGGTCCCGCCGGCGTCCCTGGCCAGCGAGCGCACGTCCGGCGGGCCGCCCCACGGGGTGTACCAGCCGTCGCGCCCCTCGGCCCGGTCGAACGGGTCCACCCAGCGCAGCTCCCCGTCCTCGAGCCGCACCAGATGGGCTTCGGCCGTGCCGCAGACCACCTCGCCGGCACCGGCATCGACGCAGTTCAGCCGCACCTCGACCGCGGTCGCCGCCGGGCCGCCCTGATCACGCGGCTCGCGCCACAGCTCGCGCCCGTCGGTCACCGCCCACAGCGCGCCCTGGCCGCGCGCCAACGCGCCGACCGCCCGGCCGCGGAGCCAGCTCGCCGCCTTGCCGCCGTCCACCTGGTGAAGACCGTCGTCCGTGCCGACCAGGATGGTGCCCATCGGCCGCCCTCCTCGTTCCGCTGCCGCACGTCCGTGCCAGGGTAGACGGGTCCGGCTGGTGCTGGGCGGCACGGCTCGTGCCGCCCACGGTGGGCCGCGCACCTCTACCTAAGGAGGTGCGTAGCCCTTCCGGGTGGTGCGGGTCTGCTATATCGCGCCGCGGAGGAGTCCGGTCCGGCGCCGGCCGGCCCAGCGCGAAGATGAACCGATCTTCATACAAGGTGGTCAACGCCGCGAGCAGCGCCTTTCACGCCAGCGGGTCGCTCGGGGCGAATCATGGCGCAACTGGAGTGAGCACGAGAATGCCACTTCCAGTCATAATCGTTGTGATGCAGACTGTCCGCTGCCATTAGGCAACCACGCCTAGAACGAGCGACGCCGCCGAGTCCCCCACATCGCGAAGGAAGCGTTCCTTCCGGCGTCGACCGGTCCGTTCGGGCGCTCCCGGCGATTGGGTCGCCCGACCGTTCCATGCAGCGTGGGCCGCGATACCAGAACGGGGGCCGTAGTGCAGGCCACAGACGTTGCGGCACCGTCCGCGCAGAAGGTTCCGACCCAGACGCCGCCCCCACGGCGCACCGGCTCCAGGCTGTCGCTGGCGCACATCATCACGCTGCTCGCGGGCCTGCTCGCGATGCTGCTGGTGTTCAGCGTGCTGCGCAGCCGCGATGCCACCTGGCGGGTCGCGGTTGCCGCCAGGGAGATCAAGGCCGGCACCACGCTGGACCGTTCGGCGCTCCGCTTCACCGACGTGAACGCTCCCGCCGAGGTGCGAGGCCGGCTGCTCAGCCCGGCCGCCCTCGACGGCATGCGGGGCACCATCGCCACCCGCACGATCGCCGCCGGCGAGCTGGTCAGCCGCAGCGACTTCCGACCGGCCGCCGCCGGTGCGCGGCTGCGGGCGATGAGCGTGGCGGTCGACCCGGCCCATGCGGTCGGTGGCGCGCTCGCCCCCGGCGACCGCGTCGACGTCGTCCGGGTCCAGGAGACCGGCCAGGCCGCCTTCGTCATCACCAACGCCGAGGTGCTCTCCGTGAACCAGCCCGACTCGCAGTCGATCGGGCCGGCGGGCACCTGGAGCCTCACGCTCGCGGTGTCCTCGCGCGACGCCCTGCGGCTGGCGGCCGCCATCCGCAGCGAGAAGTTCGAGGTCGTCCGCTCCACCGGCTCGGAGCCGATCCCCGCCGCCACCCCGCCGGGCCAGATCGTGGGCGGGAACCGGACGACGGCGCCCA
Source organism: Actinomycetota bacterium (assembly GCA_035535495.1). Taxonomy (GTDB): domain Bacteria; phylum Actinomycetota; class CALGFH01; order CALGFH01; family CALGFH01; genus DASUZB01. The sequence goes on from DATLQA010000041.1 coordinate 32,637, forward strand.
CGGCGCCGCAGTACCCCGGGCAGCCGGCCACCGGCCAGGGTCAGCCGACCGGCACCACCCTGCAGCCCGGAGGGACGGGCTGAGCGATGGGCGTGATCGAGATCGCGATCGGCGTCTCCCATCGGCCATGGGCTCAGAGCCTGTTCGCCTACGTGGCGGACCACGGCGGCGCCGTGGTCCGCAAGCGCGTCCTCTCCGACGAGGACGCGCTGGAAGGTGACTACGACGTCCTGGTGGTCGACGACAGCTCCAGCGTGCTCACCAGGCGCATCGTCCAGGAGCTGCACCACCGTGGCCGCCGCGTGCTGGCGGTGCACGCCGGCGGCGACTACCGCGCGCCAGAGGCGCTGCGGGCGGTCGGCGCCGACGCCACCATCGAGGACAACGCCTCCCCCGAGCGCTTCGTCGACGTGATCGCCGGCCTGGTCCAAACGCGGACCAAGGAGAAGGCGGGCACCGTCGACGACGCCTTCGCGCAGATCACCCGCGAGCTCGGCGACGACCTGCCACCCACCGGCGGCCTGCCCGAGGACCGGGATCCCTCGCTCGGCTGGGTCACGGTGGTCCTGGCGGTGACCGGCGGCTGCGGGGCGACCGAGATCGCCCTTGAGCTGACCAGGGCGCTGGAGCGCCGCGGCGAGCGTGCCGTGTTGGTGGACGCGGACGAGGTCGCCCCCTCCCTGGCCCAGCGGACCGGCCTGCCTCTGGTGCCCAACATCCGCAACGCGGTCGACGCGATCGAGCAGGGGGTCGGCAGCCTTCGGGAGACCCTCACCCCGCTGCCTGGCGACGAACCCGAAGTGCTCTGCGGCCTCTCCAACCCGGGCGACTGGGTCCACGTCCGACCCGGCCAGGTCGCCGACGTCGTCAGCGAACTGGCCAGGCACTGCCCCCAGGTGGTGGTCAACGCCGGCCCGAGGGCCGAGGACCTGACCGCGACCAACGGGCAGGCCCGCTACGGCATCACCCGGCTCATGCTCAGCGTCGCGGACCAGGTGGTGCTGGTCGGTGCGCCCACCCCGGTGGGAGTGGCGCGCCTGCTGGACTGGGTGGTCCGCTTCAAGGCCGTCGACCGGTCCCGGCCCGTCCACCTCGCCTTGAACCGCGGTCCCACGGGTGCCTTCTACCGCCGCGAGTTGGAGCGCGAGGTGTACCGCTCGTTCATCCCGACCTCCCTGCACGTGCTCCCGACCGACAAGCGCGTGGAGGAGGCGGCCTGGAACGGGCGGCTGGTAGCTGCCGGCCCGTTCGCCAAGGCGGTGGCGGTCCTGGCCGACCAGCTCCCCGAAGCCGCGCGGCCGGAGCAGGGGCAGCGGCGCCCCCGCCGCCGCTTCGGCCAGCGTGGCCTGGAGGCAAGGGAGCCGCGCCGGTGAGCTTCGGGCGCGTCCCCCCCAGCGTGCCGGCGGTGTCCCGATGACCAGCCCGGCCAGCGCCTACGAACAGATCCGGCGCACCGTACTCCGCTGGATCGAGGACCAGAAGGTCGACCCGACCAACCAGCTCGAGATCCAGGAGCGCACCGCCGAGGCGATCAGGCAGTGGCAGCGCAGCGCCGCCGCGAGCGAGCGGCGCAGCCTGGGTGACGTCGAGGCGATCGCCAACCGGGTGATCCGCTCGATCACCGGCTTCGGCGAGCTGCACGAGTTGTTCGGGGCCCCTGGCATCGAGGAGATCGAGGTCGAGGGCGACCTGGTCATGTACGTGGACGCGTCGGGCCGGCGCAGGACCCTGGTCGCGCCCACCACCGAGGAGGAGAACCGCCAGGCCATCGACCGCCTGCTGGCGGCCACCCACCGCCACCTCGACACCCAGAACCCGCTGGTGCACGCGCGCGTGCTCGGCGGCCGGGCGCGCCTGTCGGTGGCGATCCCGCCCATCGCCGACAAGCTCTCGGCCACCATCCGCTTCCACCAGCTCCGCAACGAGAGCCTGTCGACCATGGTGGCGCGCGGCTCGCTGACCATGCCGGCCGCCGGGTTCCTCTGGGCGGTCGCCCAGACCCGCCTGTCGATCGTGATCTCCGGGCCGCCGTTCGCCGGCAAGACCTCGATGCTCGGCGCGCTGCTGGCGGCGGTGCCGCCGACCCGGCGCATCCGCGTCTGCGAGGACACGCGCGAACTGGTCGACGAGCGGCCCACCATCTCCTACCTGGAGGCACGCGCCAAGTCGCTCGGCGGCGAAGGTGAGATCACCCTGCGGGAGCTCATCAAGTTCGTGCTCAAGATGCGGCCCGACTACATCGTGGTCGGCGAGGTGCTCGGCGCCGAGGCGTTCGAGATCGTCCGTGCGGTCAACGCCGGCTGCGGGTTCGCCTGCACGGTCCACGCCAACTCCGCGCGTGACGCGCTCACCGCGCTGGTCAACGCGGCCATCATGGCCGGCGAGAACGTCAAGTCCGCCGACGTCCGCGAGGTCTTCGCCAGCTCCATCAGGTACGTGATGCACCTGGAGGTCGCCGAGCGCGGCATCAGGGCGGGCGGTCAGGGCCTGCTCCGCCAGACCCGCGAGATCATCGAGCTGGTCCCGAGCCTGCACGACAACTTCAGCCACGAGGTGCTGTTCGTCCGCGAGGCGCTCGGCCGCCCGTTCGAGTGGACCGGGACCATGCCGCACCACGCCGAGCTGATCGACCGCTCCCTGCCAGACGGGCTGACCGTCGCCGACATCCTGCGCGGGCAGGTGTCCCCGTTCGACCTCGGGTTCACCGGGGCCAGGCAGGAGGTGGCGCCATGACCCTTGCCGCCGCCCTGGCCAGCGGGGTGTTCGCCTACCTCCTGGTCGGCCTCGTGCTCGGGGTCTCGCCGGTGCGGCCGCTGGCGCCCCGGGCGGCCCGCACCGGGCAGACCAGCGCCCGCCAGCTCTGGCTCACCCAGGCAGGGGTCCACCTCACCCCGCGGCAGTTCTGGCTCGGCTCGATCGGCGTGGGGCTGGGCGCCTTCGTGCTGCTCGGCGCGCTGGTCCCGACCCCGGTGCTCGCCATCATCCCGGCGTTCACGCTCGGCGCGCTGCCGGCCGCGTTCTTCGCGCGCCAGCGCGCCACCCGGCTGCGGGCCATCCAGCTCGCCTGGCCGGACGCGCTGCGCGAGCTGATCGGCTCGATCACCGCCGGTATGTCCTTGGAGCGGGCACTGGTGGAGCTGGCCACCAGCGGCCCGGTCCCGATCCGCACGGCCATGGGCCGCTTCCCCACCCTGGCCCGCACGCTCGGCACCCTCCCCGCGCTGGAGGTGCTCAAGGAAGAGCTGGCCCACCCCACCTCGGACCGGGTGATCGAGGTGCTGATCCTCGCCCAGCGCCGCGGCGGCCAGGTGCTCACCTCGATCCTCGAGGAGCTGATCGAGGCCACCACCGACGACCTGAACACCCAGGAGGAGATCAAGAGCAACGCGCTGGAGAGCAAGCTCAACGCGCGCATCGTGTTCGCCCTGCCCTGGTTCGTGCTGCTCATGCTGACCGCCAAGGACGGGCCCTTCCAGGACTTCTACCGGTCGCCGAGGGGGCTGGTGGTGGTCGCGTTGTGCGCCGCGTGGAGCCTGCTCGGGCTGTGGCTGGTCGGCAAGCTCTCCCGGGTCCGCAACGAGCCGCGAGTCTTCGGCACCAGCGCCCCCGAGCCGGTGGGGAGGCGGTAGCCGTGCGCGACCTGCTCGACGGCCGGGTGCTGCTGGCAGCGGTGCTGGCCGGGTTCGTCGCGGCCAGGCTGGTCGCGCTGATCGTGCGGCCGCCGGCCCGGCTCGCCCACCGGGTCAGGCCCTACACCATCACCAGCCGCACCGAGCTTGGCCGCAGCCCCGACGTCCTGGCCGTGGCCGAGCCGGGCACGATGCTGAACGACAGCACGGTGGTGCGGCTGTTCGGCCCGCCGGTCCACAAGCTCGCCGAACTGCTCGGCGGGCTGTTCGACTGGGGCGGGGACGAGCGCCTGCTCCTGCGCCTGCGGCAGGCCGGCGTGCTGATGGACGTGCCCTCCTCCCGCCGTCCCACCCAGTACCGGGTCCAGCTGCTCACCTCCGCCGCGGCCGCGACCGCGTTCGGTCTGGTGATGGGGTTGCTGATCAGCCAGTCGGCGGCGGTCATGCTGTTTCTCGGCGCGGCCGGCCTGATCTTCGGGCTCGCCTGGCCGCGTGGCCGGCTCGACCGCGTCATCCAGCAGCGCCGCGAGATCATGCGGGTCGAGCTCTACACCATCAACCACCTGCTGGCCATGAACATCCGGGTCGGTGGTGGGGTCATCCAGGCCGTGCAGCGGATCGTCGAGCGTGGCCGAGGCGCCGTCGTCGACGAGCTGGCCGAGGTCCTGCGGGCGCATCGCAGCGGTGTCCGGATCGGCCCCGCCCTCTCCCGGGCCGCCGCCCAGACCCCTGAGCCGCACGCGGCCCGCACCTATCGGCTGCTCGCCACCGGCGCCGAGCACGGCGCCGACCTGGCCAAGGGGCTCATGGATCTCAGCCGCGACCTGCGCAACCAGCGTCGCGAGGACCTGCGCCGCATGGCCACCCGTAACCGCGCCGCCACGATCTTCCCGATCGTGGCCATCCTCGCACCCGTGCTCCTCGTGTTCGTCGGCGCACCCCTGCCGTCGATCATCTTCGGCCAGCTGGGAGGGAGATAGCCCCTTCTCGGAGAAAGGACAGGACGGCCACATGCTGCTTCGCTGGTATGTCCATCTGCGCACGTTCGCGGCGCACGCCCTGGAGCAGCCCGCCCACGAGGGCGGCTTCTCCACCGCCGAGGGCCTGGCCGGGGCCGCCCTGGCCATCGGCGCCCTGGTGGTCATCTGGGCCGCCATGAAGGCGCTCGGGATCGAGATCGTCGACTGGATCCGCACCCAGATCACCCAGACATAGGCGGCGTTCATCCCGCAGGAGCCTGCGCGAGCCATGGCCGAGCACCAGGCACCCACCCGACAGGGCGGCTTCGTGACCGCCCAGTTCGTCGTGGTGGTCGGCCTGTCACTGCTGTTCTTCACGATGATGGCCAACGTCATCGTGTTCATGTACGGCCGTGGCGTGGTCCGGGCCGCCCTGGAGGAGGGCGTGCGGGCTGCCTCACCGGCCGCCGCCACGTCCGCGACCTGCCAGCGGGAGGCCGACGAGACCATGCGGAGCCTGCTCGGCGGCAGCATGGGCAGGGAGATCCGGATCGAGTGCGCGATCCGCGGCGGCGAGGTCCACGCCATCGCCAGCGGCCGCTTCAGGGGCTGGCTTCCCGGCATGCCCGACTGGCGGTTCGCGCAGCAGGCCACCGCGGTCAAGGAGCAACTCCCGTGATCCGGCGCCGCCGGGCCGCCGCGCCGCCGCCACCGCGCGGCCAGCGCAGCGCTGGCTACGCCGCGGCGGAGTTCGTGGTCGGCGTGGCCTTCATCATCGTGCCGGTGACCCTGCTGGTCCTGTCGCTGCCGTTGTGGCTGGAACGGCAGGCCATGGCCCAGCGGGCCGCGAACGAGAGCGCCCGCCGCATGGTGCTGGCGCCCGACTGGAACACCGGGCTGACCCAGGGGCGCGTGGTGATCGAGGAGACCGAGCGCAACTACGATCTGCCGGACGGGGACCTGGCGGCGCGTTTCACGGGGAACCTGGCGCGGGGCCAGACGGTCCGTAGCGAGGTCACGGTGACGATGCCGGCGCTTGCGATCCCCTTCATCGGGCGGGTCGGCACCTGGCACTGGAAGGCCGTCCACGTCGAGCACGTCGACAACTACCGATCGTTCTAGGAGCCTCGAGGATGCCGCCGCCAACCCAACCCGCCGATCCCGGACCGCGCCAGCGCGGTCAGGTGACCGTGTGGATGCTGGGGCTGGCGGTGATGCTGCTCTTCCTCGGCGGGCTCAGCCTGGACCTGTGGCGCGCCTTCACGGAGCGTCAGGCGCTGGCCAACGCGGTGGAGGCGGCCGCCATCGCCGGCGGCTCCGGCATCGACGAGGCCCGCTTCCGCTCGACCGGCACGCTCGCCCTCGCCCCCCAGCGGGCCGAGCAGCTCGCCGAGGGCAATCTGCGTAGCCAGCCGGTGTTCCCCCGCCTGGACTCCGCTCAGGTGAACGCGACCGACGCCCAGGTGGAGGTGGTGGCGGCCACCACGGTGCAGTTCACCCTGCTGCGGGTTCTCCTGCCCGACGACCGCCCGTTCACGGTCCAGGTCCGCGCGGTCTCCGTCCCGAGGGAGTCAGGCGCATGACCCGCCCCCGCCTGATCGCCGGCCTCGCCATCCCGGTGGCCCTGGCCATCGCCATCGTGCTGGTCCTCTTCACCAACCGCGACCAGGAGTCACCCCCCACCATCACCGCCGCCGCCCCTACCACCATCCCGCCCACCACCCAACCCCCGCAGGACCAGTGGCTCGGGATCATGCGGCAAATCCTGGACTATAGGCATTCGCTTTTCGTAAATCCGCGTCCGGAATTGCTGAAAGAGATCTACGACGTTGGGTGCCCCTGCTACAGCGATGAGTTCAAACAGCTGACCGACCTGAGACAGCAGGGTCTGCACTACAATGATCGAGGTACGGAGGTTCAACGAACCAAGCAGATCGGAAGTGCGAGAGATCCCGCCAAGCCGGTGGTGGCAATCGAGGTCACTAGTCGCCAGTTTCCGCAGATACTAGTGGATAGAAGTGGCAAGGTTATTAGACAGTCGCCAGCAAGCACGCTCAGGAAGAATATCTACGAGCTGATTCGTGGTGCGGATGGACGTTGGCGCGTGTATCTCGTATACCGAGCGTAGGTTGAGGAGGCTCCATGACGAGGAGCGCTGCCCGTAGCTCCTGGCTGCCAAGGCGATGGATGATTGTCGTCGCCCTGGTGCTCGGGCTGCTTCCTGCAGTAGGGATCTCCATGCCGGCATCGGCAGAGGGCGAACCCGGTGGTGGCCTGAGTCCGGACAAGCTTTGGGTTAACGCTGCCCTCGAACAACCACCGAGTCGCAGAGCCGGCTCCAATCCACGGTTGGGCTGGGCATTGCGGTACGAGCGAATTGGAGCCCGCCCGGGATGTGTGGTGGTGACGTTTGTGGGTCAGGCGTCTCCTGAGCGGCCCTGGTTCGGGAATGATGACAATCCTGTAGCGGCATTGGTGTTGCTTGTCAATAGAGCGAATCCAGCTCAACGGCGGGTAGTAGGTCGTGGCTGTCTGGCACCTGGAGAACTCGTTCAGACTCCGACTCGTGAGGAGGTTCTCGCCGCCCTCGACCAGGATCTTATTGCGCAGCCACAGATGAATTCCAGCCCTGGGAATCGTGGGCTTACCGGCATGGAGAGCTGGTTTTGGACCTCGTCTGACGGACATGCAGAGGTCGCAATCAACCTTCGCGGTTTCACTGTTCAGGCGAC
>DATLQA010000042.1:0-3406 GCA_035535495.1 Actinomycetota bacterium
CAGGGGGTCGAGGAAGGCGGCGGCCAGGGCCCGGGGCAGCCAGTCGTCCAGGTCGAGCTCCAGCCCGTTGGCCACCGTCTCGACAGGCCCTGGAGGCCGACGTCGACCCCGGCGGGCAGACCGAGCAGCAGGCGCAGCACCTACAGCCGGCCGCCGACCACGACCTCGAGCCCGGGGCCTTGCAGGAACGCCGACCAGGGCACCCGGTGGCACCAGCCGGCAAGTGTGAGTTCTGAACGCGAACCTCACCGCAATCCTCACAGGGCCCTCTGACGGTCTGGAGGCCGCTCACCTCCAGTCACATGTGCTGCGGGCGAGGTCACGCTGGTCACCCAGCCGTCGCCGCGCAGCTCCCTCGACCACGGCCCGCAGCGCCTCCACTACCCCTGTTCGGCCATCGTCGGCCGGCTGCACACACCTCCCGAGTCTCAAGGCCGGGGCGGTCAACTGGCCGTGACGGATTGACGTGGTGGCCACGGCCAGTCGACCCAAGGCCATGGTGGTCTGCAGCCAGGTGGTCGTCGTCGCCGCTGGTGGCTCCACCAAGTACTCCTGGCTCTCCATCTAGCTGGCTGGCTGGCTGCCGGACCGATCGCGGCCGAGGAGCTCGCCCCCGCGGCGGTCCAGCCACTCAGCCGCCTCGAGCAGGCGCTGCACGTCCTCACCGGTGGCGGCCCTGTGCTGCAGGGCGGCCTTGATGGCCCCGAGCTCCTGGACGACGTCCTCGAAGGTGTCGGCCGTCGGCTGCGGCCGCAGCCGAGGCGTATCCGGCCGCCTGTGGCGGACCGCCACAGCGGCCAGCGCGAGCATGACGACCGCGGCGGCGGCCAGCCATCCACCCCACCAGACGGCAAGGGCGGCTAGGCCGGCGGCCGCCACGGCGGCGATCCCGAGTCGGCGCCAACGCGCGGCGTGCCCGGCGGCCAGGCGGGCCTGGGCGGCGCGTCGGATGGCGGCCAGCTCCTGCTCCAGGGCTTGTTGGGCGCGCTGCAGGCGCTCGCTGATCACCGCGGCCGCGGCCGCCGGGGACACGCACGCCTGCCAGGCGGCCGCGTCGGCCAGCGTGTCGTGGCGGCTGTGGCCGATGCCGGTGATGACTGGGACCGCCGCGGTGGCGATTGCGCTCACGACCGGGGCGCTGTCGAAGGGGCTGAGCTGGGCGTCCTCTCCCCCACCGCGGACCACCAGCACCGCCTGGTTGGCGACGCCGGCGGCCCGGATCTGGGCGGCGATGCGCGCCGGGGCTGTCTCTCCCTCCAGCGGAGCGGGGAAATGCGTCGTGGCGACCTCAAAGCCACTCTGCTGGAGCACGGCGGCGGCGTCGGCGTAGCCGACCGTGCCGGCGCCGCCGGCCACGATGCCGACCCGGCGGGGCGCCAACGGCAGCCGCACCGTGGCGCGCTGGCGTCCCAGCAGGCCGCTTTCGGCGAGGTCCTGCTGCAGGGCCTGGCGCTGCTGGGTGACTTCGCCGGGGCCGGCCGGGGTCCGCACGACCCGGTCGACCTTGAGTTCCAGGCTGCCGAACGGCCCCCCGTACTGCAGGGAGCCGCCGACCACGACCAGGTTGCCGATCGTCAGCAGTTCGGCGATGGCCGCGTCGCCGAGCTGCTGGCGAAGCTGTTGGTAGTAGGGTCGGCCAAGCCACGCCCGCAGCGTGAGGACCGTGCTGCCGCGCGACTCGGCCAGAGTGAAGGCGATCCCGGCGCCGCCACCGCGGACCGCCGGCGTCCCCACGACCTCGCCGCACAGCCACACGCGGTCGGGGAAGGCCGCCGAGACTGCTTCGCCGATGCGCCGCTGAAGGTCGGCGACGCCGAGGGTCGGCTGCTCGGGGCGGTCGGCGGCGACCAGCCCGGAGGCTGGTAGGGCGCGCCTGGCGGCCTGGTCGGTCACCGCACTCGCCGTGGCGGGGTGCTTACGGCCGGCCGGCCCGGCCGCAACCCTCCGCAGGGACGCGGAGTACCCCTGATGCGGCCCGGCGTGGGATCGGGCCGGGTCGCCGCGGGAACGGCTCGTCCGCGTCCCGGTGCAGGGGCCCGAGCCCTGGACCGGCGAGGCCGTTGCATCCCGATGGCTCGGAAGCCGAGGCGCGAGGGGCTGAGCAGGCTCCGCATGCGCAGACGATAGCCGAGCAGGCGGACAGCGGCGCCGTTGTGGCGCCCGCATCCATGGAGGTCGTCTCGGCGCTTGGTCGTGTCGGTTGGCGCTGGCCGCCGACCGCGACGACACGGTCAGCAAGGCCCTGTCGGGGGCGCTTCGCCAGCTGGTGATCTGGGACGGCGCGGGGGTTTCCTGGACGCCCACGACCAGGTGCTCGCCGCTCGGGTCATGCGGAAGGTCCGCAACAAGCTGGAGACCGGCCGCAAGCGCGCGTCAAGTAGATAGCGTTCGACCAGTGGTTCCGGGTCGCGTCCAGAACCCGGCCCGGCGCGGCGCCTGCCTTACCTACCTGACGACGATGCGGGTGTTAGTCCTCCCCCTCGATCTTCCTCACGTCCGCAGCGCGGAAACGGGGAACGGGGTACCAGGTGCCTGCCAGGCGGCCAAATCATCTTGCGGTGGTGGTCGAGCCAGCTCCGATGGCCGGTGGCGCTTCTTGCGTCGCTTCCGCCGAGGCTTGTTAGCCGGCGGCTTCTTCGATCGGTTCTGCATCCACGTGCAGATGGTCTGGAACAGGCCGTTGACGATGGCGACGGCGACCGCGCTCGTTCCAGTGATGAGGGCAACGGCGACGATGGGGTCTTCCAACCTGATGGGCACCTCGACGACTCCTGGACAGGCGACAACAAGTCGCGTGCCCGCATCGCACGCCCCATGCCTCATCCTTCTGAGTCTGATCGGGGCCTTCTCCGGGAAGCCCTCCGGCCTCTTCCACAGGCAGACGCGGTGTCCTGGGTCGCGGCACCGTGAGTCTACCAGTCGGGCTCGACCGGCTTGCCTAGTTCATACTCGCCGGGCATGGCTCCGGGAACAGCCTGGCCGCCCGCATCGGCAGCGCTGCTGAGCATGCCGCCTTTCACCGTCGTTGCCCTCGGACCCCATGCCAGACGACCCCCGGCACGCGAGGACGGGTCGGGTGTTCACAAGGCGGCGCCCGCCGAAGGAATTGGGCTGGTCACGAAACAACAGGGCCCGGTGACAATGATGTACTTGCGGGTGACGCCGATCTCCCGCGCGACCTGCTGGATGCCCGCGGTGGCCGGGCCTGGGTAGGTGGGGAAACCTGCCTAGACGTCGAGCCGCGAGGACCCAGGGGGCCGCGACCCGTGTTTCGACTGGTGCGACCGCGCTGCCCGACAGGCCACGCTGACCGTCGAGGTATTCTCGCCTCGACAGCGACGAAACAACGGAGGTCGTCATGAGCCGAAGCGTTGAGGCGGCAACCAACATACGCCCGTTCCGGGTC
>DATLQA010000043.1:0-8028 GCA_035535495.1 Actinomycetota bacterium
GTGCCGCCCGGTGCCGCTCCGACTAGGGCCAGCGGATCCGGTCGACCCAGAGCAGGTCGTCGTCGAGCAGCGGCGTGATCAGCTCGTCGACGTCGGCGACGCGGCCACCGGGGACGGCCGCGGCGAACAGCTCCTGGCCGGCCCATTCCCAGCGGACGCCGAGCGCGTCCAGCCCGGCGAGCAGGTCGTTGCAGCGGGCGAGCTGCTCGTCGTCGCGCGGCATCGGGGTCACCCGCAGCGTCGCGTAGCTGGACGCCACGGTGACCTCCTGGACCACCGCCTCGTGCCCGGAATCCGGGGCCACCCGCACGCGGTCGCCGAGCACCAGCTGACCCAGGAACGGCACCACCACGATCTCGAACTCGTCCTGGCCGACCTGCCGGCTCGGCAGCGCCTCCCACCGGCCCGACCAGACGTCGAGGTCGTCCACGTCGCGCGCCTGGACCACCGGGCCCGGATGCTCCCAGGTGCGGTCGTCGTGCAGCAACGGCTCCGGCCAGGGGTCGTCGCTGTCGAGCAGCGGCTGGGTCCGGTGGAACTCGCTGGCCGGGTCGTCGGGGAAGCGGCCATGGCGGTCTGGCAGGACCACCTGCAGGATCGGGAACTCGTCCAGGTACCAGTCGATCGCCATGCCGAAATAGGGCGCGTACCACTCGGGCCGCACCGCCGCGAGCCGGACCTTGTGCTCGGTGAGCACCCCGCCGTCGGTCGCCCCCGGCACGAACCGCTCTCCCCGCTGCACCCGCTCGGCCATCATGTTGAGCAGCAGCGTCGCCTGGCTGCCGCCGATACCGAACATGGCCAGCTCGGGGTGGCCGAACGAGGTGAACAGCCCGATGGTGTACGTCCACGGCGGGTGCAGCGGGTCGCCCACCACCATCTGCAGGTGCCAGCCGTAGCGCTCCACGCTGGTCAGCACCGGACCGAGGCGGTCGGCCATGGCCGGGTCGAGCTCGGGCAGGGGCAGGTGCCGCTCGCCAGGGCGGCGCCACAGCATCCTCGAGAGCGGCGGTCTCACCAAGCCCCTCCAGGTGGCGTGCGGGCCCGGGTCACAGCAGCGGCAGGTAGCGCTCCCGCTCGAACGGAGAGACGTAGCGCTGGTACTGCTGCCAGTCCCGGTGCTTGTTGCGAAGGAAATACTCGAAGACGTGCTCGCCGAGCGCCTCGGCGACCAGTTCGGACGACTCCATGGCGGTGAGCGCCTGGTGCAGGTCGACGGGGAGGGGCCGGATGCCGAGCGCGCGGCGCTCCCCGTCGGTCATCTCGTAGATGTTGTCGCCCGCCTCCGGTGGCAGCTCGTAGGACTCCTCGATGCCGCGCATGCCCGCCGCCAGCATCACCGCGAAGGCCAGGTAGGGGTTGGCGGACGGGTCAGGCAGGCGCACCTCGACGTCGACGCGGTCGGACCGCCAGCCGCCCACCCGGACCATGGCGGAGCGGTTGCGCTGCGCCCAGCAGACCCAGGTGGGAGCGTCGTAGCCGGGCACGAGTCGCTTGTAGGAGTTGATCCACTGGTTGGTGACCGCGGTGTACTCGTGCGCGTGCACCAGCAGCCCGGCGATGAAGCCGCGGGCCACCTTGGACAGGTTGGCCTCCTGGCCGGGGTCGTAGAAGGCGTTGCGGTCGCCCTCGTAGAGCGACAGATGGGTGTCCATCCCGGACCCGGCCGTGCCCTCGAACGGTTTCGGCATGAAGGTGGCGTGAAGCCCAGCCTCGAGCGCCGCCTCCTTCACCACCAGCCGGCAGCTCATGATGCTGTCGGCCATGGCCATCGCGTCCGCCTCGCGCAGGTCGATCTCGTGCTGGCTGGGCGCGATCTCGTGGTGGGACTGCATCACCGAGATGCCCATCTGCTCCAGCATGCCGATGGCGACCCGGCGGAAGTCCTGCGAGAGGTCCAGCGCGGTCTGGTCGAAGTACGAGCCGGTGTCCAGCGGCCGTGGCGACTCCACCCCGGTGAACACGAAGAACTCCATCTCCGGAGAGGCGTACACCGTGAAGCCGCGGCTGGCGGCGCGCTCCAGGTTGCGGCGGAGCACCCAACGCGGGTCGCCGTCGAACGGGTCTCCATCCGGGGTCAGGATGTCGCAGAACATGCGGGCGACCCCGCCCCCGTTGCTCCGCCCGGGCAGCACCTGGAAGGTGCCCGGGTCGGGCTTGGCCACCATGTCGGCCTCCTGGACCCGCGCGAACCCCTCGATGGCGGAGCCGTCGAAGTCGACCCCGCGCTCGAACGCCTCCTCGAGCTCGGCCGGGGTAATCGCGAACGACTTCAGGAAGCCGAGGACATCGGTGAACCAGAGGCGGATGAAGCGGACATCCTGGTCCTCGACCTTGCGCAGGACGTACTCCCGCTGCTTGTCCATGAGCGGATCTCGCGGGTGAGGGGCACGTTCGACGTGCCCGGGCGGCAGGGTGGATGGCCAGGTCATGCTACCTCGGCGTGCGTGCCGCCGCTGCTATCGTGGCGGGTGGCGACGAAGCCCCTGACCCACCGGGGGCGAGGAGGTGCCAGGTGGAACGGCTGCGTCTGGCCGGAGCCCAGATCAACCCGGTCGTCGGCGACATCGACGGCAACGCCGACCGCATCCTGGCGGCCTACGCCGACGCCGTCGGCCACGGCGCCCACCTGGTGGTCTTCCCCGAGCTCACGGTCACCGGCTACCCGCCGGAGGACCTGGTGTTCAAACCGTCGTTCCTGGCCGCGAGCCAGGCGATGATGCAGCGCCTGGCCCGCGAGACCGACGAGACCGCGGCCGTGTTCGGCTTCGTGGAGCCGACCCCCGCCGGGCCGGCCAACGCGGCCGCGCTCTGCGCCCACGGCCGGGTGCTCGGCGTCTACCACAAGATCCTGCTGCCCAACTACGGCGTGTTCGACGAGGAGCGCTACTTCGTCCCCGGCGACGAGCTGCTCCTCGCCCGCTTCGGCGGCGTCGAGGTGGCCGTGACCATCTGCGAGGACCTGTGGTTCCCGTGGGGGCCGATGGCGTCGGCGGCCGCCGCCGGCGCCGAGGTGGTGGTCAGCCTCAACGCCTCGCCCTACCGGCTGGAGAAGGGCGACCGGCTCGCCCCGATGCTGGCCACCCGCGCCGCCGACCACGGCACCCACCTGTTCTGGGTCAACCAGTACGGCGGCCAGGACGAGCTGATCTTCGACGGGCAGAGCGCCTATGTGGACCCGCAGGGCCGCACCCTGGCCAGGGCCAGCGCGTTCGCCGAGGAGCTGCTGCTGGTCGACCTCAGCCTGGAGGAAGGGGCCACCGCGCGCCTGTCCGACCGGCCGCGCCGCTCCCCGGTCACCGATGCCCGCCCGGCGCTCGGCGTGCGCCGCGTCCAGGTGACCGAGAACCTGCCCGACCCGGGCGCGCCGGTCGGCCAGCGCCTCGCCCCGACCCTCGGCACCGAGGAGGAGGTCTACCGGGCGCTGGTCACCGCCACCCGCGACTACGTCGGCAAGAACGGCTTCTCCTCGGTGCTGATCGGGCTCTCGGGCGGGATCGACTCCAGCCTGGTGGCGGCGGTGGCGACCGACGCCCTCGGCCGCGACCGGGTCACCGGGGTGGCGATGCCGTCGGCCCACTCGTCGGAGGGAAGCGTCACCGACGCTCGCGCGGTCGCCGCCAACCTCGGCATCCGCCTGCAGGTGCTGCCGATCGTCGAGCCGGTGGAGGCGTTCCTGTCGGTGCTGAAAGAGCCGTTCGCCGGGACCGAGGAGGGCGTCGCCGAGGAGAACCTGCAGGCACGCGCCCGCGGTGTGCTGCTGATGGGCCTGTCCAACAAGTTCGGCAGCCTGGTACTGAACACCGGCAACAAGTCCGAGCTGGCGGTCGGCTACTGCACCCTCTACGGCGACATGGCCGGCGGGTTCGCGGTGATCAAGGACGTGCCCAAGACGCTCGTGTACGAGCTGGCCCGCTGGCGCAACGAGGCGGGCGTGGTGATCCCCCAGTCGGTGCTGGACAAGCCGCCATCGGCCGAGCTCCGCCCCGGCCAGGTGGACAGCGACTCGCTGCCGCCCTACGAGGTGCTGGACCCGGTCCTCGAGGGCTACGTCGAGGGCGACCTCAGCATCGACGAGCTGGTCACCCAGGGGTTCGACCGCGAGCTGGTCGAGCGGGTGATCCGGCTGGTCGACGGCGCCGAGTACAAGCGCCGGCAGGCGCCGCCTGGGCCCAAGGTCACCGGTCGGGCGTTCGGCAAGGACCGCCGCCTGCCGATCACCAACCGCTTCCGCGGGCGCACCGAGGCGAGCCGCTAGGGTCCTCCGGCAGTTCTTGCCTGAGGTTCGGCGTCCTCTGATCCGCCTCGTACATGCGCGTGCGCTACTGGACGGACCCCACGCCGTCGCAGGAGACGCCGCGAATGCCCACCGCCGCGCGCAGCGCGCTCGCCCACCTGTACCGACGGGCCGGCTTCGGAGCCCGGCCCGAGCAGCTCGACGCCGCCGAGAAGGCCGGCTACGCCGCCACCGTGGCGCACCTGCTCGACTTCGGCGCCGCCGACCCCGCCGCCGCGGCGGTCACCCCGCCCGAGCTCAGCCTGGTCGTCCAGCAGGGCGGCAAGGACGCCAGCGCCCAGGCCAGGCAGCAGGCCCGCAGGCAGGCCAGGGAGCAGGGCACCAGGCTGACCCTGTGGTGGCTGCGGCGCATGGCCGCGGCCGACAACCCCCTGCGCGAGAAGCTCACCCTGTTCTGGCACGGTCACTTCGCCACCTCGATCCAGAAGGTCCGCCAGCCGCGCCTCATGTACCAGCAGAACCAGCTGTTCCGGACCGCCGGCGCCGGGCCGTTCGAGGCGCTCACCCTGGCGGTCGCCCGCGACGCGGCCATGCTGATCTGGCTGGACGGCAACGCCAACCGGCGCCAGTCCCCCAACGAGAACTTCGCGCGCGAGCTGATGGAGCTGTTCACCCTCGGCATCGGCAACTACAGCGAGGCCGACGTGAAGGCGCTGGCACGCTGCTTCACCGGCCTGCGGGTGCAGCGCCAGACCGGAACGGTCCGGTTCGTCCAGCGGCTGCACGACCCGGGGCCCAAGACCGTCCTGGGCCGCACCGCCGCGTTCGACGTCGCCGGGGCGGTGAAGCTGCTCACCGGCCATCCGGCCACCGCCCGCCACCTGGCCGCGCGGATGTGGAGCTTCTTCGCCCGGCCGGTCGGCCCGGCCGAGGAGGTGGTCGCGCGCCTGGCGGGAGCGTTCGAGCGCGAACCGACCGGTGCGGCGCTGCTGCGCGCGGTCCTGGTCGATCCGGAGCTCACCGCCGCCGAGGCCCGCACCGGGCTGGTCAAATCACCGATCGAGTACGTGGTGGGGGCGTTGCGGGCGTTGCGCCTGCAGCCCGAGGCCAGGCACGTCAGCGTCCTGCGCCGCCTCGGCCAGGTCCCGTTCGCCCCGCCGAGCGTCGGCGGCTGGCCCGCCAACGAGGCCTGGCTGACCACCGCGTCGAGCCTGGCCCGCTACCAGTTCGCCCGCGACGTGGCGCGCCGGGCCGACCTGTCCGCCGTCGCCGACGAGCCGCCCGGCCAGCGTCCCGACGCCGCCGCCCACCTGCTCGGCGTGGACCGCTGGAGCCGCACCACCGCCGCCGCCCTCGCCCGGGTGGCCGGCGATCCCGGCGGGCTGGTGACGATCGCGCTGGTCGCCCCCGAATACGTCATGAACTGACCACCGACCTGGAGGAGTCGCATGGCCCTGAGGCTCAACCGCCGCATCTTCCTGACCGCCGCCGGGGTCGGCACCGCCGGCGCGGTGGCCGCGCTGCGCCCGTGGGAGGCGCTGCTCGACGCGGCCGACCGCCAACCGCTCGAGCCGGGGACCGGGGTGCTGGTGCTGGTCACCATGTACGGCGGCAACGACGGGCTCAACACGGTCGTCCCCTACGACGACCGGCGCTACCAGGACGCCCGGCCCGAGCTGGCCTACAAGGCCGGGCAGGTGCTGCGGATCGAGGACGGTCTCGGCCTCAACCCGAGCCTGAAGCGGGTCAAGAGGCTGTGGGACGACGGCCACCTCGCGGTCGTCCAGGGCGTCGGCTACCCGAACCCCAACCGCAGCCACTTCCGGTCGATGGACATCTGGCAGACCGGCTCGCCCGGGAGCCCCTCCCACTCCGGGTGGCTGGGCCGCTGGCTCGACGCGACCGGGACCGACCCGCTCAGGGCGGTCGGCATCGGCGCCACCCTGCCGATCCTGCTGGCCGGCGAGAAGACCGCCGGCGCGGCGGTGCCGCTCGGCCCGCTGGCGGTGCCGGCCGGACCCCAGGGGCAGGCGTTCCGCGCGGTCGAGGACCCGTTCCCGGGCCAGCCGCCGCTGGCCGCCCGGGTCGCCCAGTCCGGCGAGGACCTGCTTGCCGTCGCGGCAAGGCTGCAGCCAGTGCTCGACCAGGTCGAGGAGGGCGAGCAGAACGGCCCGGTGCTGGAGGGCAGCGGCGGCAAGGGCGGCGCCGAGCTGGCCCCGATGCCCGGCCTGGCCACCGGCCACGGCCCGGAGCGGGCCAAGAAGGCCGGCCGCCAGGGCGAGCTGGCCGACCAGCTCGGCATCGTCGCCCGCCTGGTCAAGGCGGGCGTGCCGACCCGTGTCTACAACGTGAGCCTGGGCGGGTTCGACACCCACGCCGACGAGAAGGGCACCCAGGAGCGGCTGCTGGCCGAGCTGGACGCCGGCATCGGCAGCTTCTTCGACGCGCTCGGCGACGACCCGCGCGGCAAGGGCGTGGTGCTGGCCACCTTCTCGGAGTTCGGCCGTCGGGTGGCGGCCAACGGCAGCCAGGGCACCGACCACGGCACCGCCGCACCCATGCTGGTGGCGGGCCGGTCGGTCCGCGGCGGCCTGCACGGTGAGCCGCCAGACCTCGCCGACCTCGACGACGGCGACCTCAAGCACACCACCGACTTCCGCCGCGTCTTCGCCACCCTGCTGGAGCGGGTGCTCGACGCCGATCCGGAGACCGCCCTGGGCAGGGGCCGGTTCGACGCGCTCGAGTTCCTGTAGAGGTCGAAACCGCGGGCTTGCCCGGATGAGGGTACCGCCCAGGTCGCGCGAGCCAAGGGAGTGAGCCGCCTGCCACGGCCGCCGTCGCGCTGCCGGCGGGGCCGTAGTGGCACACTGGATGGGCCAGGGGACCCCGGACGGGGCTCCAAGGACATACAGAGGAGGCCGCGATGCCGGTCACCATCACCGATCTCGCCGCCATGAAGGCGCGCCGGGAACGGTTCGTCATGCTCACCGCGTACGACGCGCTGACCGCGCGCGTGCTCGACGAGGCAGGCGTCCCGCTGTTGCTGGTCGGGGATTCGCTCGGCATGGTCGTGCTCGGCCACGACTCGACGCTGCCGGTCACCATGGAGGACGCGCTGGTGTTCACGGCCGCCGTCGCCCGTGGCGCGCGCAACGCCATCGTCGTCGGCGACCTGCCGTTCGGCTCCTACCAGGCGTCGAGCCGCGAGGCGGTCCGCAACGCCACCCGCCTGATGCGGGTCGGCGCCAACGCGGTCAAGCTCGAAGGCGGCGCCCGGTCGGTCAAGGCCGTCCGCAAGCTGGCCCAGGCCGGCATCCCGGTCATGGGCCACCTCGGGCTCACCCCCCAGTCGGTGAACGCCTTCGGCGGGTTCCGCGTCCAGGGCCGCGGCGAGCACGGCGACGAGCTGCTGGCCGACGCCCTGGCGCTGCAGGAGGCGGGCTGCTTCTCGCTGGTGCTCGAAGCGGTCCCGGCCGAGCTCGGCACCCGCATCACCCAGGCGCTGGAGATCCCCACCATCGGCATCGGCGCCGGCCCAGGCACCGACGCCCAGGTCCTGGTCGTCTCCGACCTGATCGGCCTGACCCCCGACCCGGCCCCCCGCTTCGTGAAGCGCTACGCCGACATGCGCGCCATCCTCACCGAGGCCGCCCAGCACTTCGCCAAGGACGTCGCCGAGGGCCACTACCCGGCCGCTGAACACCAGTATTCCTGATTCATTCGGGGGGGAGCCCGAGACAGCTCCCCCCCGAACCCCCCCATCGGGTCCTTCGCCGGGATCCCTGCTCGTG
>DATLQA010000044.1:0-2188 GCA_035535495.1 Actinomycetota bacterium
AACGAGCAGGGAGCGTCCGAGATGCAAGCGCTGCTGATCCTACTTTTCTGCCTGGCGACCCTGGCGATCCTTGCCCGCCGCTACGGCGTCGACTCCCGCGACGGATTGGACTGGTCGCCGCCCCGACCGGGCCAGGAGCCGAGGCCGCCCACCTTCCTGACCTGAAGCGTGACCGACCTGACGGGAGCCACCAGCCATGCAGACCGCAGACCGCAGCCGTCATGATGTCGTCGTCGTGGGCGCACGCGTCGCCGGATCAGCCACCGCCATGCTGCTCGCCCGCCTCGGCCATGACGTGGTCGTCCTGGACCAGGCGTCGTTCCCGAGCGACACCGTGTCCACCCATTCGATTGCCCGTAGCGGCGTGGTCCAGCTGCACCGCTGGGGTCTCATGAACGAGGTCCTGGACAGCGGTGCGCCGGCGATCAGGCAGGTCACCTTCAACGCCGCTGGGAAGTCGATCACGCGGACCATCAAGGAGAAGGCCGGGGTCGACTTCCTGGTTGCGCCGCGGCGGTACGTGCTGGACACGATCCTTGCCACCGCCGCCGAGCACGCCGGCGCCGAGGTGCGCCCTGGCGTCACCGTGACCGGCGTACAGCGAGACGAGCACGGCCGGGTAGTGGGGGTGTCCGGAAGGGACCGCGCCGGCGCCGGGGTCGAGCTCGGCGCCCGGTTTGTGGTCGGCGCCGACGGCCTCGGGTCGCGGGTCGCCGAGCTGGTGGGTGCCGCGATCAACGAGGTTGGTCGGGCGGGCGGCGCCACTCAGTACGCCTACTACGCGGGCGGCCGGTGGGTCGGCTTCGAGTTCTTCGTCGCCGAGCGGTCCTTCGCCGGCGTGTTCCCGACCCACCACGGGCAGGCCTGCATCTGGGTCTGCACGCCCTCGGCCGATGCCAAGGCGGTCCGCCGCCGGACCGTGTCACGGGTGGAGGCCTTCGGCCAGCTGCTCGAGCGTTCGCACCCCGAGCTGGCCTTGCGGCTGCGTCACGCTCGGCGTACCTCGCCGGTGCAGGGCATGCTCCGCCAACCCAACCAGCTACGCCAGGCCTTCGGCCCCGGCTGGGCCTTGGTCGGGGACGCCGGCTACTACCGTGACGCCATCACCGCCTACGGCATCAGCGACGCCTTCCGCGACGCCGAGCTCTTGGCCGTCGCCCTCGACCAGGCGCTGGGTGATGCCGCCGAGGAGACCGCGGCCCTGGCGGGCTACCAGCAGCAGCGCGACCAGGCGCTGCGGGAGATCTTCGAGCTCACCTGCCGGCTGGCGGCCTATCCGCCGGTGCCGAGGTTCATCGACCTGCAAAAGCAGCTGGGCGCCGCCATCGACACCCAGGCGGCGGCGCTGGCCGCCCGGCCGATCCCAGTCGAGCGCCTGCTCGCGACCGCCTGATCGGGCACTGCCGAAGGGAGGCCACCGTCTGGATTCCAGGAACTGATCCCAGCACCGCCGTCACCAGTCAGCGCACCGCCAAGGAGGCATGCCGCAATGACCACCACCGACACCACCACCGCCGACGTCAACGACGCGATGCGCAACGGCGTGGACACCGCCACCCTGTTCGCCACCCTCGACGCGGTCAAGCAGGCGCCCGAGGCAGCCAGCTTCCAGTTCCGCGCCCACAACCAGTGGGTCAGCGGCACCCACAACCGCGGCACCATCGCCGACTACTTCGGTGTCGGAGAGGAGCGCACCCACGAGCGCACCTTCGTCTTCGACGCCGACCACCCCGCCGTCCTGGTGGGCCAGGACCACGGACCAACCCCGGTCGAGTTCGTGCTCCACGCGCTGGCCGCCTGCCTCACCGCCGGCCTGGCCAACATCGCCGCCGCCCGCAAGGTGAAACTCACCGAGGTCCGCTCGACCGTCACTGGTGACATCGACCTCAACGGCATCCTCGGGCTCAACCCTGAGGTGCGCAACGGCTACCAGCAGATCACCGTGCGCTTCACCATCAAGGGCGACGCGCCGGCCAACAAGCTACGCGAGCTCCTGGAGCAGTCGCGAGCCCGCTCGGCGGTCTATGACGTCATCACCAACCAGGTCCCCGTCACCATCGAGGTCGACACCCCCTGACGCCCACAGCAAATGCCACGACCCGCCCGCCGCTGCCGCCGTATTGGGGACGGCCCGAGCCGCCGGCAAGGGGCGACGGCGCGTCGAGGGCGATGGGTTGCAAGCGCTCGT
>DATLQA010000045.1:0-6835 GCA_035535495.1 Actinomycetota bacterium
GCATCGCCGAGGTCGACAACCGCATCATCATCCGGCCCTGAGCCCTAGCGACCGCCGCGGCCGTTGCGCTGCTCGATCTGGCGCAGCTCGGCGCGGGAGGCGATGCCGAGCTTGGCGTAGAGCTTGTGCAGGTGGTAGCCGGCGGTGTGGCGGCTGATGAACAGCTGCTCGGCGATCTGCTGGTTGGTCAGCCCCTGGCTGGCGAGGCCCCTTGAAGTATTCGGGCTGGTCACCCTAGTCCTTCCACTACAACGGGATCGTTAGTTTTGAACGTTCTGACCGACTCAATTCAACCGAGCTGATCGTCGTGACAATTCATAGTTGTACCCCCGGGCCGGTTCCCCGCGTCGTTGGGTGGTTGGGGATCGCGAATGGTGGCATCCGGTAGCGATGAACCAGCGGACCGTGTTCGTGTTCGACCTGGACGGCACCCTGGTCGACAGCGTCTACCAGCACGTGCTCGCCTGGCAGGAGGCGCTCGAGGCCGCCGGCATCCAGCTGGCCGTCTGGCGGATCCACCGGCGCATCGGCATGAGCGGCGGCCTGTTCGCCGGCGCCCTGCTGCGCGAGACCGGCCGGCCGGTCGACGCCGCCATGGTGACCCAGCTGCAGCGCTCGCACGCGGAGGCGTATCGGCGCCGCGCCGCCGGGGTGCGGCTGCTGCCCGGCGCGCGCCAGCTGCTGGCGCACCTCAGTGACCTGAAGGTGCCGTGGGCGGTGGCCACCAGCGGGCTGCGGACGGCGGCACGGCCAACCCTGGAGGTGCTTGAGGTCCCCGCCGACGTGCCGGTGGTGACGCGCGACGAGGTGGCGCACGCCAAGCCGGACCCGGACCTGTTGCTGGCCGCGGCCCAACGGCTGGGCGCCGAGGTCACCGACGCGGTGGTGGTCGGCGACTCGGTGTGGGACCTGCTGGCGGCGCGGCGGGCGCGGGCGCTGGGGGTGGGGCTGCTGGCGGGCGGCTACGGCCGGGAGGAGCTGGAGCGGGCGGGCGCCTACCGGGTCTACGAGGACCCAGCCGACCTGCTGGTACACCTGGACGAGGTCGGGGTGCGGACCCCGCCCTCTCCAACCGCTGATGGGTGACCCGGGTTCCGGGTCACCGGACGCGCCGGCCGGCGAAGCGCCGATCGTCGTCGGGCTGCTCGCGGCGCCGGGGCTGACGCACGAGCTCGCCCAGGAGCTTGCGGCCGAGCTGCCCGCCCTGCTGCGGAAGCGCTTCTCCGAAGTGGAGTGGCAGGTCGCGGTGGAGATCGAGCCGCTCGCCGGGTCGGTCGGCTTCGGCGTGGACCTCGTCCAGGTGGCGCGCCGGCGACTGCTCACCAAGAAGTGGAAGCTGGTGATCTGTCTCACCGACCTTCCGCTGCATCTCGGGCGCCGCCCGGTGACCGCCTACGCCAGCGCCGCGCTCGGGGTGGGGCTCGTTTCGGTGCCCGCGCTCGGCGTCGTCGCGGTCGAGGGTCGCGCCCGCCGGACGGTGCTGCGGCTCATCGAGGGGTTGCTCGGCGAGTCTGTGGTCCGCCGCGACCGCGCCGGCGGCGACGGCCGGCGCACGGCCCGCATACGGCGGCGGCTTCGGGAACTCGCCTTCCCCGTCGGTCGCGCGTACGTGCAGGACGACCGGACGGTCCGGTTCGTCACCGCGGCCGGGCGTGGCAACCTGCGGCTGCTTGCCGGCATGGTGCGCGCCAACCGTCCCTGGCGGCTGGTCGTCGGCCTCTCACGCACCATCGTCGCCGCGCTGGGGACCTCCGCGTTCGCGCTCGCCTCACCGGGGATCTGGCTGCTGGCTAGCGGCATGGGCTGGGCGCGGCAGCTGGCGCTCTTCCTGGGCTCCATCGTGGCCACCTGCGTCACGCTCATCATCGTCCACAGGCTGTGGGAGCGGGAACCCAGCCCTTCCCGCGAAGCCCGCGAACGGGTTGTGCTGTTCAACCTGGCCACCGCGCTCACCATCGCCATCGGGGTGCTGACGTTGTTCGTGGCGCTACTGGTCATCAACATGGTGAGCGGGATCGCCCTGATTGCCCCCGGCGTCCTCGAAGGCCAGCTCCACCGCGAGATGGGACCCGGCGGGTACCTACGGCTGGCGTGGCTTGTGAGCGCGCTGGCCACGGTCGGCGGTGCGCTGGGCGCCGCGGTGGAGAGCGACGTGGTCGTCCGCGAGGCGGCCTACGGCTACCGCCCGGACGAGCGCACCGAGGACGACCGCGACGACGACTGACACCGGCGACAGGGCTGGGCTCGAACCTGCGGGCCGTCAGCCGGCGCCGTCGTCGCCGAGGTCCAGCCGCCACAGCTCGGCGCGGGAGGCGATGCCGAGCTTGGCGTAGAGCTTGTGCAGGTGGTAGCCGACGGTGTGGCGGCTGATGAACAGCTGCTCGGCGATCTGCTGGTTGGTCAGCCCCTGGCCGGCGAGGCGGGCGACCTGGAGCTCCTGGGGGGTGAGCTGCTCGCGGGTGCTGGGGTCGCGCCGGCGGGCGGTCTGGCCGCTGGCCTGCAGCTCGCTGCGCGTCCGCTCGGCCCACGGGCTGGCGCCGAGCCGCTCAAAGACCGCCAGCGCGGCGCGCAGGTGGACGCGGGCGTCGACCTTCCGGCGCTGGCGCCGGAGCCACTCGCCGTACACCAGCTCGGTGCGGGCCAGCTCCAACGGCAGCTCACCCAGGCCCTCGACGGCCAGCGCGGCCTGGTAGTGCCGCTCGGCCTCCTCGCCCTGGGTGATCAGCGCCCGGCAGTAATGGGCGACCACCTGGGTCCAGGCCCGCCGGTCCCACTGGGCCCACCGCTCGAACCGGGCCACAAACGGCTCGATCCCCTCTAGCCGGCCGGCACGGGCCGCCGACTCGACCAGGGTGCCGGTCGCGAGCAGCGCGAGGATGGCATGCGCAGCCGGGTGCCCCGGGGTCGAAAGCGCCCGGAGCCGCTCCAGCGCCGCCGCCGGCCGCCCCTCGGTCAGCTCCAGCAACGCGAGCGTCCAGGCGGCGAACGCCGTCACCACCGCCACCCGGCGTGGGATGGCGATCGCCAGCGCCTCCTTGGCCAGTCGCCGGCAATCCTCCGCGCGCCCCTGTTCAGCAGCGACCGCTGCCAGCAGGGCTAGGAAGGAGCCGGCGGTGGCGGTCTGCCCGGTCTCCCTGGCCAGCCGCAGGCCCTCGGTGGCGTTGCCGATCGCCTCCGGCCATCGGCCAAGGGCCGTCTCGGCCAGCGCAAGGTCAGCTAAGGCCACGGTCAGGGCGCCGACCGTCCCCGCGGCGCGGTGGGTCGCGACCGCCTTGGCGTAGCGCTGGTCGAGGGTAAGGGCGTCGGCGACGGCGTCGGGCTCGGCGAGGTCGGCTATGGGCCACAG
Organism: Actinomycetota bacterium; assembly: GCA_035535495.1. Classification (GTDB taxonomy): domain Bacteria; phylum Actinomycetota; class CALGFH01; order CALGFH01; family CALGFH01; genus DASUZB01. Next base: position 3,347 of record DATLQA010000045.1, read on the forward strand.
CCAGGCGAGCACGGGATGCCCCGCGGCGGTGGCGGTCTGGCGGGCCGCGGCCACGGTGGCGGCGGTCGGCGGGCCGCGGCCCAGGCCGACCGCCTGCATGCTGTCGACCAGCCGCTGGATCCGCCGGTCTGGTGGGTGGCCAGGCCGGTGGCGGACCAGCGGGCTGATCTCCTCCAGGATCCGGTCCAGCTGGTTGCCGGCCACCGCCGCCCGGGTGGCCAGCACCAGCAGCTCGGTCGCCTGCTCGGGGTCGACGTCCAGGAGCAGCCGCGCGTTCTCCACCAGCAGCGTGCAGGCGGTCGCCGGGCTGCCAGTCCCGAGCTCGAGGTGGCCGCGGACACGGGCCGCGCGGGCCCGCGCGGCTGGGTCGGGCGGGCCCGCCTCGGCCTGGTCCAGCAGCGCCTGGGCCTGGGTGGTGTGTCCGGCCTCCCACTCGCACTCGGCAGCGGCGACCAACCGCCGGACCCGGGACGCCACCTCGGGTGTGAGCGCGGCGGCCCGCTCCAGGGCGGTGGCCGCCGCGGCCGGGCCGCCGCGCCGCCGAGCCCGCTCCGCCGAGGCCTCCAGTAGCCTGGCCACCTTCTCGTCCGATGTGAGGGTGGCCGCGGCCAGGTGCCAGGCCCGCCGGTCGGCCTGCTGCTCCCCCTGCAGCACGGCGACGAGGGCGCGGTGGGCGGCCTGCCGGGTCGTGAAGGTGGCGTCCTGGTAGATCGCGGAGCGCACCAGCGGATGGCGGAACCGTAACTCCTGCCCGCCGACGGTGACCAAGCCGGCACGCTCGGCCGGCTCCAGCGCCTCCAGACCCGCCCCGAGGTTCCGACCGGCGGCGAAGATGGTTGCCAGGTCGCCAGTGGCCTCGGCGGCGGCCACCAACAGCAGCACCTGGGTCGCGGTCGGCAGCGCTCGCACCTGCTGCAGGAAGGCCTGCTGCAGCCTGGTGCTCAGGGGGAGCCGCTCGGGCAGCGGCGCGCTGCCGGCGAGCTGCCCGTCGCTGAGGGTTGCCGGCAGCTCCAGCAGCGCCAGGGGGTTGCCCCTGGTCTCTGCGATCAGCCGGTCACGCACTGCCGGGGCGAGCGCGCCGGCGTGGGCCTCCAGCAGCTGGCGAGCCTCCGTGGCATCCAGCCCGCCCAGTTGCAGGATCGGCAGACCCGGCGCGTCGAACCGGCGCACATGGTCGTCGCGGGCGGCAAACAGCAGCACCATCCGCTCGGTGCTCAACCGCCTGCCGACGAAGACCAGCGCATCCGCCGACGCGCTGTCCAGCCAGCCAGCCTGGGAGATCAGGCACAGCAGCGGCTGCTCGGCAGCGACCACGGCCAGCAGGCTGAGCACGCCCAACTCGATCAGGAACCGGTTGGTCTCCACGTCGGCCAGCCCGAAGGCGCCCCGCAGTGCGCCGATCTGGGGTGCCGGCAGCCGATCCAGCCGATCCAGGACTGGCCGCAGCAACTGGTGCAGGCCGGCGAAGGGCAGCTCCACCTCGGCCTCGGCTCCGGCCCCGCGGAGCACCCGGAAACCGGCGGTCTGCTCGGCGGCGTCCTCCAGCAGGGTCTGCTTGCCGATGCCGGCCTCGCCGCGAACCACCAGCACCCCACCACAGCCCGCGCGTGCATCCGCGAGCAGCCTGAAGATGCGCGCGCGTTCCTCGCGTCGTCCATACAGCATGGGGGATCCCCGGGCAGGGTCAGGGGCCGGAGTCGGGAGCGTGGCGGCTGGCCAACCTATTTCAGCACAGCGAGTCAACGGTGCTGATGGCTAACTCGTGGCCAACTAATCGCTCACTATTGGGCCGTCCAACTACGTCGGGCCCATCGGCCATCTGCGGGCAGGCCACCATTAAGGCAGGATTTCGGCACCCTGCCAGGTCGTGGGTCGCTAGTTGGCCAGAACCTCAACGCAGAGAGCGCTGCGGCCTTGACATGATCCCCGGCGAGATTGGGTGCCGGTGCACTGCGACGGTGGGTTCTGCCGAGAGGTACGGGTATCTGCCTAGGCATTCGCGCGACGCGGCGGAACTGCTGACTGCTAACGACCTCGCCGCAGGGGCGGAGAGCGGGTGACGTGGGTACCGCGTCCAGGATGGTAGCGCTATGGGCGGGTCGGCTACCGGCCAGCGCAAAGCCACCGTCAGCGAGGAGGGCGCGCCACTCCTGCTTGGTCCGCTCGCGGCCGCCGATGGTGCCATCAGCAGGTCCATGATCTTGCCGCCGGGCTGGTTGGGAGGGGCGAGAACCTCCTCCACGACCAGCAGCCGGCCGTGGTCGGGGATGGCACGGCGGACCGCCTGGAGGATCTGGCGGGCATGGTCGTCGTCCCAGCCGTGCAGGATGTGGCAGAGGAGATAGACGTCGCCGCCTTGGGGGACATCCCGAAAGACGCTGCCGGCCACCGTCTGGCAGCGGTCGGTGAGCCCGGCCGCGCGGAGTCGTTCGGTCGCCTCGGCGACCACTTCGGGGAGGTCGAAGACGATCCCACGCAGCCCCGTCCGGCGCGCCAGCAGGTCCTGCAGCAGCGCGCCGTTGCCACCGCCGAGGTCGATCACAGTCTCCTGGCCGGTCCAGCGGTGGTCGGCGAGGTGGTCGGCGAGCAGCTCCTTTCGGGCCGCGACGAGCCGGTTGAACCGCGTGCGGGCGTGGGGTTCGGTGGCCAGGTGCTCCTCCCAGGCGGCGCCGAAGACGAGGTTGAAGGCGGGTTCGCCGGTCTGGATCATGCGCGAGGTCGCCCCCATGGCCAGGTGGCCGACCTCACCGACCAACCCAGGGGGCGTAAGGACTCGGGGCCCTCGCGCAACAGCTCGCTTTGGGCCGAGTTGGCAAACTGACCGCCGGGCTGCTCGACGAAGATGCTGTGGCCGGCCAGGAGGCGCAGCAGCCGGTAAAGCCCTCGGGGTCGGCGTCGACTGGGGCATCGGCTGAACCTCTCGGGCGGTCATCAGCGGATCGTCGAGCGAGTTGGGACTGCCATGAACCCCGTCGCCACCGACCGGGAGCTTCACCCACTGATTGTCGTGCTGGTGCCGCGCTGAATAGGACATACTTCTCCCCGAGATGTCGGGTGGATCCCTGCCTACCCGACCGAGCCTACGGTGAGGCTGATCAGTTCTGAGTGAGTTCCACCAAACTTCGTTAGGTATCGAGGTGTGGAACAGAGGTGAAGCACTTTGTGGCGGGTCGACGGGCTTCGTATGCGGCTCTTGAAGGGTTTCTGGCTCATGGTGTCGACGGCGGGCCGCCGCCAGCATGATCGGCTTGCGAGGGGCCGGTGGTGACCAGCCGGCCCCTGTACAGCATCGGGGCGGTGGCGCGGATGCTGGGCATCGCACCCGCCACGCTGCGGACCTGGCAGGAACGCTATGGGCTCCCGGTGCCAGAACGCAGCCCCGGCGGTCACCACCTGTACGCTCGCAACCAGGTCGAGCAGCTCCGCTTCGTCAAGGCGCAGGTCGACAGCGGCATGTCGTCTGCTGATGCCCATCGCCTGCTCACCGAG
>DATLQA010000046.1:0-3629 GCA_035535495.1 Actinomycetota bacterium
CCCTGGTCGGCCAGGCCCCGCTCGCGGCGGAGCTTGCGCACGGCCAGGTACTCGAGGATGCGGTCCTTCACGTCCTCCAGGCCGGTGTGGTCGTCGTCCAGGACTCCTCGGGCCTCGGCGATGTCGAGGGTGTCGTCGGACTTCTCGCCCCAGGGCAGCTCGGTCATGGTGTCGAGCCAGGTCCGGATCCAGCCGTGCTCGGGGCTCTGCTCGCTGGTCCGCTCCAGCCGGCCGATCTCCCGCTCCACGGCGGCCCTGACGGCCTCGGGCATCTTGCCCTCGTCGAGCTTGGCCCGGTAGGCGTCGATGGGGCTCTCGCCGTCCTCGCCCTCGCCCAGCTCCTTGCGGATGGCGGCCAGCTGCTGGCGCAGGATGAACTCGCGCTGGCCGCGCTCCATGCCTTCGGAGACGTCCTTGCGGATGCGGTCCTTCAGGGTCACCTCGGCGAGGGTGTCCCGAGCCCAGGCCAGGACCTTCTCGAGTCGCTCCTCGACGTCGACCGCCTCGAGGACCTCGACCTTCTGCTCGAAGGACAGGTCCGGGGAGTAGACGGCGGTGTCGGCGATCTGGCCGGGGTCGGTCATGCCCCGCAGCAGCTCGGCCACCTGGGCGGCGCCGCGCGCCTCGAGGATGTTCTCGACCACGGCGCGGTACTCGCGGGCCAGCTGCATGGCCCGCTCACTGGCCGGCGAGTCGTCGATCGGCTCGACCTCGACCCAGGTGGCGGTGCCGGTGCCGGCCACGCCGGCGCCGATGCGGGCCCGGTGCAGGCCGCGCACCACCACCGCGAGCTGGCCGTTGGGCAGCTCGCCGGCGTTCTCGATCTTGGCCACGGTGCCGACCCTGGCGTAGCGGCCGTCGATCTTGGGGACCAGCAGCAGGTGGCCGCCGGTGTCGCCGGCGGCGCTGGACGCCGACCGCGACTCTGGCGTCTCCAGGGTGGCGGTCACGACCATACCCGGAAGCACGACCCCGCTGGTCAGGGGGAGGAGGGGCAGGGTCACCGTCGAGAGCTCAGGCATTCGTTCTCCAGGTCAAAAGGGGTGCGACGCCCTCTTCAACAGCGGGCCCCACCCCGGCATTCCTAGAGCACGAAAACCGTTGAGGTGTTCAGGTGACCGTGACTGTTCCCTTCATCGCCGATGGGTGGTACTTGCAGAAGAACGGGTAGGTGCCGGCCGCCGGCGCGGTCAGGGTCACCGTGGCGTCCTCGCCGCCCTCGACGTCCTGGTTGGCGCCTGCATCGGCGAAGGTGAAGTTGTGCTCGATGCTGTCCTGGTTGGTGATCTCGACCTTGACCTCGGCCCCGGCCGTCATGTCGAGGCTGGTGGTGTTCCAGGCGGTGCCGGACGCGGTCAGCTTGATCTCGTTCTCGCCGCCCCCGCCGGCGGCGGTGGTCGCGGACGCGGCGGTGGTCTCAGGGGCGGCGGTGGTCGCGGCCGCGCTCCCGCCCCCGCCGTTGTCGTCGCCACCGCCGCAGCCGGCGGCGACCAGGGCCAGCACTCCGACCAGCACCCCGACGACCATCGCACGTGCTCGCATCCGGACCTCCTGAATGGGTGGGCCGCGCTCGCGGCCGTCAGGTGCCTAACCCGGCTGGGCGGCCTACGATTCCCCGCCCAGGTGCTCGGCGATCTGGTACAGCCGGTCCTGGTCGATGGTGCCGACCAGGCACCAGACGACGCCGTCGGCGTGCCACCAGTAGCTGGTGTGGCGGCCCCAGCGGTAGGCGGCCAGCTCAGTGCCCTCCGGCCCCCGGGCCATGCGGGGCAGGTCGCCCCGCCAGCGCATGAGCGTGACCCGCCCGCCCTCGGCGTCGCGATACTCGGCCACCGCGGCCACGTGCCCGGCCAGGTCGCGGCCCTCCCAGCCATCCTTGCGGAGGCCGTAGGCGCTCAGGTCGGGGGTGCGCGAGGCCGGCCCGAGGACCGCGAACAGCCGCTCGGCCTCGGCCTTGCTGGGGGTGCCGAGCCCGTTCTTGCCCTCGGAGTGGTAGGAGCTCCAGGCGGCCGACAGGGGGCTGCCCGGGTCGGGGGCCGGCACCACCAGCAGGGCCGAGGCGACCACGGCGGCGGCGGCCAGCAGGGCGGCGGCCAGGGCGACCCAGTGCCGGCGCCGGGCCTGCCGCGGAGGGGCCTGCCGGCGGGGGGAAGTCGCCGGCAGGCCGGCCTCGTCCCGCGCCGCCTCGACGCGCACGGCGGCCAGCACGGCCGCGAACGTCTCGGAGGGGGCCGGGACCGCCGAGGCGCGCAGCAGCGCCGTCAGCTGGCGGTCGACCAGCACCCGGGAGGCGCAGTCGTCGCAGGCGGCCAGGTGGTCGCGGGTGAGCTTGCGCTCGCCCGGTTCCAGCTCGCCCAGGCTGAAGGCGGTGAGCCGGAGCCGGAAGTCCTCACAGGTCATCGGCCTGCACCCTTCCAAGCTCTGGCAGCAGCATCGTCTCCAGCCGGCGGCGGGCCCGGTGGAGGCGGGACAGGATGGTCCCGCGGGGCACGTCCATCACGGTGGCCGCTTCGGCGCAGGTCAGGCCGTTGATGTCGACCAGGGTGACGGCCATGCGGAAGTCCTCGGGGAGCTGCGCGATCGCCCGCCGCACCGCCTCCCGGTCCAGTTCGCGGACGGTCTGCTCCTCGGGGCCGGGCTCGTGGCTGGGCAGGTCGAGCGACGGGTCGGTCTCGCCCTCGTCGAGCCAGACCAGCGGCATCCGCCGCCCGCGGCGGTACTGGGTGCAGAACAGGTTGTACTGGATGCGCAGCAGCCAGGCCCGGCAGTTGCTGCCCGGTTCGAAGGTGCCGAAGGACCGCAGGGCCCGGAGGTAGGTCTCCTGGGTCAGGTCCTGTGCGGTCGCCTGGTCGCCGGCGAGCCGCAAGGCCGCGTCGTAGAGCGCGTTCATGTGCGGAACGGTCGCCGCCTCGAAGCCTTCCAGGTCCACAGGAGACCTCACTCACGACTTACGTTTGCCGGGGCGGTGCCGCCTCCTCGTTCAGGTGAACCCGCCCCGGCGCCTGCTGATTCCCCTACCCGGTCGCGGCCGAGGGGCGCTCACCGGCCGGGATGCGGCGGCGGCGGCGCCGGCGGGCGGCCGAACGGGAGCGGCGGCGGGCCGGCTCCTCGGCCGGCGGTTCGGCCTTCTCGGCCTTCTCAGGCTTGCCGGGCGCGGCCGCGGCCCGGGCGGCGGCCGCCTCCTCGACCGTGGGGAGGTCGAACAGCTCGGCCAGCAGCGGGCTGGTCGAGTAGACCTCGTGCACCGGCTCGTCGGTCAGCTCGAGACGGCGCCGGATCAGGTCGGCGGTGTCCAGCTCGTTCCAGGCCACGAAGGTCACCGCGACCCCGGCGGCGCCGGCCCGGCCCGTCCGGCCGATCCGGTGCACATAGGCCCGGTCGTCCTCGGGGGTGTCGTAGTTGATGACGTGGGACAGGCCGGCGATGTCGAGGCCCCTCGAGGCCACGTCGGTGCAGACCAGCACGTCCAGCTTGCCTTTGCGGAAGGAGCGCATGACCTTCTCGCGGACCACCTGGGGCATGTCCCCGTGCAGGGCGCCGGCCCGGTAGCCCTCGTCGACCAGGCCCTTGATGGTGCGGTCGACCCCGCGCTTGGTGCGCCGGAACACGGCCACCCGGTCGCGGTCGGG
>DATLQA010000047.1:0-2511 GCA_035535495.1 Actinomycetota bacterium
GGCAACGAGGACGACCAGCGCGGCGTCGGCATCGGCCTCTCACTGGTGGCCCGCTTCACCCAGCTCCACAGCGGTCAGGCGTGGGTGAGCGAGCGGCCCGGTGGCGGCGCGTCGTTCCACGTGATGCTGCCGGACGTGGTGATGGCGGCCACGCCAGCGGCGATCACCGCCCGGCGCAGGCGCGACCCGCGCCCGGCGGCGCTCGGCGACGAGCGCTCGCCCGTGTCGTCCTGAGCTGCCTGGTGGCCGGCCCGGTCGCCACCCGGGCCGGCCACCCGCGGCTAGGCTCGGCCGGCGGCCTGGCGGCCGCGGCGGGCGAGGGCGTCGACGGTGGCCGCGGCCAGCAGCACGCCGCCGGTGATCAGGAACTTGACGTCGGACTCGAGCCCCAGCAGGTCCATGCCGTTGTCGATCGAGCCGATCACCAGCCAGCCGAGCAGGGCCGACCAGGCCGAGCCGCGCCCCCCGAACAGGCTGGTGCCGCCGATCACCACCGCGGCGATCGCATACAGCAGGGTGGTGCTCCCGCCGGAGCTCTGGTTGACCGCGAACAGCCGCGAAGCTGCCAGGATGCCGCCGGCCGCCGCCATGGTGGAGGCGAGCACGAACACCACCAGGCGGATGTTGTCGACCCGGATGCCGGCCCGGCGGGCGGCCTCGGCGTTGCCGCCGACCGCGAGCACGTGCCGGCCGAAGCGGGTGCGCCGGATGAGCACGTCGAACAGCACCACGAAGCCGACGAAGATCACCACCGCCAGCGGCAGGCCGCGATCGGCGGCCAGCACCGCCGCGGTCGCAAGCAGGGCCACGGCCAAGACCACGATGCGGGTGACCAGGGCACGCAACGGCGGCACGGGCAGCCCGGCCGCCACCCGGGCGCGCCGCTCCCACAGCTTTACCGCGGCGTAGGCGACGATCAGGAGCACGGCGAGCAGCCAGGCGTCGAGCGGGATGAAGAAGGTGTTGACCAGGCCCTCGATGAGGCCGTCGGTAATGGTGACCGTGCCGGTGGAGCCGAGCACGAACAGCTGGGCTCCCTGCCAGGCGAGCAGTCCGGCGAGGGTGACCACGAACGCGGGGATGCGGAAGCGGGTCACCCAGAAGCCCTGGAACAGGCCGACGGCGGCGCCGGCGGCGAGCGCGGCGAGGATCGCCAGCCACCCTGGCAGGCCCTGCTTGACGCTGAGCACCGCCATGACCGCGGCGGTGAACCCGGCGACCGAGCCGACCGACAGGTCGATCTCGCCGAGCAGCAGGACCAGGACCAGCCCGATGGAGATCATGCCGCCGGCAGCGATCTGCAGCACCAGGTTGGTGATGTTGCCAGGGGTGAGGAAGTTCTCGTTGGCGACCCAGAAGACGGCCCAGATGACCGCGATGCCGACGATCACCGGCAAGCTGCCCAGCTCTCCCTGGGCCAAGCGGCGGCGGAGGCCCGCCCAGGCGCCGGCCAGGCCCGGCTGGTCGGAGACGAGTCGGGGGTCGAGGTCGGAGACGGTCATTCCTCGGTCACCTCCGCGGTGGGCTGGCTCTCGGCGGCCGTCTCCTCGCCGCTCTTGGCGCCGGTGATGGCCGAGACGACTTCGTCGGAGCTGGTCTCGCCGGCCTCGAACGCGGCCACGTGCCTGCCGAGCCGGAGCACCTCGATGCGGTCGGCGACCTGGAACACGTCGCCCAGGTTGTGGCTGATCACCACCACCGCGAGGCCCTGGTCGCGGAGCGTGCGGATGAGGTTGAGGACCTGCGCGGTCTGGGCCACGCCGAGGGCCGCGGTGGGCTCGTCGAGCAGCACCATCTTGGGCTCGCCGAGCATGGAGCGGGCGATCGCCACCGACTGGCGCTGCCCGCCGGACAGGGAGGCGACCTGGGTGCGTACGCTGGGAATCCGCACGGCCAGCCGCTTCAGGATCGTGCTGGCCTCCTGCTCCATGGAGGTCTCGTCAAGCACGTGGCCGGTGCCGAGCTCCTCCCTCCCCAGGTAGAGGTTGGCCACCACGTCGAGGTTGTCGCACAGGGCGAGGTCCTGGTACACGGTGGCGATACCGAGGTTGGCGGCCCCCTGCGGGCCGTGCAGGTGCACCCGCTCGCCCTCGAAGCGGTACTCGCCTTCGTCCATCGGGTTGATGCCGGAGATGATCTTGATCAGGGTCGACTTCCCGGCCCCGTTGTCACCCACGAGCGCGGTGACCCGGCCGGGCTCGGCCGCGAAATCGACCGAGGTGAGCGCTTGCACCGCACCGAAGCGCTTGCTCACCCCGCGCAACTCGAGGATGGGGGTACTGGCGGCCACTGGCGTCTCCTTCGAGGTGGCCCCGGCGCCTGGTTGGGTGCCGGGGCCACCACTGGGCGTGTCCTGCTACGCGGTCGGCGAACCGAGGGCCGGGCTAGGTGATGCCGGCCTGGGCGCAGGCGCTGGCGGCCGGGCCCTTGCAGATCTCGGCCGGCTTCAAGAACTGGTCGGCGATGATCGTGTCCTTGATCTTGTCCTTGGTCACCGGCACCGGGTCCAGC
>DATLQA010000048.1:0-3756 GCA_035535495.1 Actinomycetota bacterium
TGTCGACGCCCTGGTGGTCGCCGGCCAGCTGGCTGCGGCCGGGGGCGTGCCAGACGATGTCGGGGTGGAACAGCACACGCAGAGTGTCCATGTCGCCGCTGCTGAAGGCGTCGTAGCCCTGCCGGATGAGGTCCTCGTTGGAATGCCCCATGATTGCCCCCTCGCGCTCGCTGATCGAGACGGGCGGACCATAGCAACCGGTGACGCCCACAACAAGAGCTTGAGTCGTTGACCTTGTGTGCGTGACGGGTAGCGCGGAATGCCCAACTCGGATCTGCAATATCGACGCTGGCCTGACTAGCGCTGGTTCGTTGCCGCCTTGGCGAACAGCTCGAGGAGGCTGGTCCAGCCGCCGCCGCCGGTGATCCCGTCGCGGAGGGCCTGGCCGTCGACGAGCCGCTCGAGGCGCCGGTGCTCCAGCTCGACGGTGGTCTGGTCGGGTCCGTCGGCGGTGAAGCGGACCTCGATCTCGCTGGCGTGCTCGGGGTCGGGGTCGTACTGCCATTGGCCGTTGATCTGCCAGGTGACGACCAGCCGGTGGGGCGGCTCCCAGGCCAGCACCCGGCCCCAGTCGCACTCGCTGCCGTCGGCGCCTTGCTCGTACCAGCGGCCGCCGGCCCGTGGTTCGAGGATCGCCGTGGCCATGTCGGCCTGGCCGATGTGGTACTCGGGCGGCCACCAGCTGCCGAAAGCGTCGGTGAAGACGCGGAAGGCCCGCTCCACAGGCACGTCGACGGTGATGGTTCCCGTGAGGGGTGGGATCGTGGGGGCGCTGCTCATCGGTCCTCCTGTTCGGGATCGTCGGGGGCTTAGGTGGCCTTGCCAAATGCGGTGAGTGCCTCCTCCCAGACGCGGTCCAGGTAGGCGCGTAGGGCGGTCACGCCGTCGGGGTTGAGCCGGTAGATGCGGCGGGTGCCCTGGGCTTGGCTGACGACCAGGCCGCCGTCCTTGAGCACCCGGAGGTGCTGGGACACCGCCGATCGGGTGATCGGCAGTTGCTGGGCCAGTTCCCCGACCGTGCGGGGATGCCGGGCGAGCAGCTCGAAGATGGCCCGTCGGGTCGGGTCGCCGAGCAGCCCCAGACCTTCAACTCCGTTAGTATTCACTAACGTAAGCTACGACTAACCAAGGGCCGAGCGCAAGTGGCCTGTGCCGACGTTTGGCCGGCCTGGCCCGGCGATCAGGTGTCGGGGCGGCGCTCCGCGCTGAAGGCATTCGCGGTTTCCTTGAGCACGCCGAGCATCGACGTCGCCGCTGCGGACCGGAAGCTGGACGCCAGCCGGACCGCGGCGATTCGCCGTACCGGCGGGTCGGCCAGGGCGACGCGGGCGGGGCCGGGGCGCGGGAACGTGAGGGCCAGGCGGGGGAGGATGGCAACCCCCAGGCCGACAGCGACGAAGGCCTGCACCGCGTTGTAGTCGTCACTGCCGAAGACGACGCGTGGCTCGAAGCCAGCCACCCGGCAGCTGTGGAGGACGATTCGGGCGTAGGCGCCGTCCGGTGTGCCGCCGATCAAGGTCTCGTCGGCGAGTTCCTCCAGGGCGATCGATCTCCGGCGGGCGAGTGGGTGGCCGTCCGGCACCAGGAGATCGAATGGGTCGTCCAGCAGGTGGGTCCGGTCCAGGCGCACCTCGGGCTCGGGCAGCGCCTCGTGATCGTAGGTGAGGGCAAGATCCAGCTCCCACCGTGCCAGCCTCGGGATCAGCCCCTGCTGGTGGTCGTCGACCACGGTCAGGTCGACGTCGGGGTGCCGCTGGGTGAACATCGCGACGGCATCGGGGACGAGCGTGGCGATGGCGGTGGGGAAGCTGGCGAGCCGTAGGCGGCCCCGCCGCAGTCCGGCGATCTCCCCGAGCTCCTGTTGGGCCTCGTCCAGGTGGGCGAGCACCGCCTCGGCGTGCACCATGAGGGCGCGGCCGGCGTCGGTGAGACGCACCGGTCGCACGCCACGCTCGATGAGCGTGGTGCCAGCCTCGCGCTCGAGGGCAGCGATCTGCTGGCTGACCGCCGGCTGCGTGAACATGAGCGCCGCGGCCGCGGCGGAGAACGAGCCGCGGGTGGCGACCTCCCGCAGCACCCGGAGCCGGCGGGGATCAATCATAAGTGGAGCTTATCAGAGCATCAAAGTCGTAACTTTACCTGATCCGAGTTCCCGGCGAGCCTTGAGGCCACAGCACCCGCGAGAGGAGTTCCGTGCACCTCAGCCGCATCAAGCAGCCACAGCGGCCCAGCCGGTTGGTGGGCGACGCCGCCGCCATCGGATCGCGGACGCTGCTCATCAGCGAGCAACTCTGCGAATCCGTCGATCTTCGCGCCGGTGAGCGCGTGCTCGACGTACCCTGCGCCAGCGGCAGCGCCGCCCTGGCGGCCGCCCGCCGCTTCTGCCGGGCCGTCGCTGTCGACGTTCCCGAGATGCTGGAGCGGGCCCGGCGACGCGCCGACGCCGAAGGGCTGGAGGTGGCCTTCCTGGAAGGCGAGGCCGAGGATCTCCCCTTCCCCGACGGCTCCTTCGAGGTGGTGCTGTCGGCCGGCGACGCCATGGCGACCCCCGGCCAGGTGGGCGCGGTCGGCGAGCTGCTACGGGTCGGCCGGCCGGGCGGCCGGATCGGCATCGTCGCCTGGGTCCCCGACGGCTACGTCGGCGAGCTGTTCGCCGCCATCGGCAGGCAGCTCCCGGCGCCGGCAGGCCCCGAGGCGCCGATCCCGTGGGGCACCCACGAGCGGCTGCGGGAGCTGTTCGGCCCCGAGGTGGCGATCATCGCCCCGCGGCGCAGCTTCTTGTGGCGCTTCCCTTCGGCCGAGCACCAGGTCGAGTACTTCAGCAGCTTCCACGACCCGACCGTCGACGCACTGCAGGCGCTGGAGCCGGACCGCGCCGACGCCCTGAGGGCCGAGCTGCTGGAGGTGGCCAGGCGCTTCGACGTCTCCGAGGATGACACGCTGGTGCTGCGGCTCGATTACCTGGAGGTCGTCGTCCGCAAGCCGTCGTGGCTGTAGCGTCCGAGGCGTGACCACAGACCAGGACGTGGAGTACGGCGCCCACCTGCCGCTGGTCGAGCTGGGGGCGTCACGGTCCCTGCCGGCGCTCAAGACCTACACGGGCGCGGCGGCGGGGCTTGGCTACCGCTACCTCTGCGCCAACGACCATCTGGTGTTCGGCCGGCCGTGGCTCGACGGCCCGACTGCGCTGGCCGCGGTCATCGAGGCGTCCGGGGAGATGACGCTGGTGACCACGGCCGGCCTGCCCGTGGTGCGGGGGCCGGTGCAGCTGGCCAAGTCCCTGGCCGCGCTGGACATCCTCTCGGGCGGGCGGCTGGTCGCCGGGTTGGGCCCCGGATCCTCGGCGGACGACTACGCCGCCGCCGGTCTTGCCTTCGAGGAGCGGTGGCGGCGCTTCGACGAGGCCGTGCAGGTGCTGCGCGTCCTGCTCCACGGCGACGTCGCCGGGTTCGAAGGCGAGTTCTACGCCACCCGCGGTGTCGTGCTCGAACCGCGGCCGGTGCAGCGGCCCGGGCCGCCGATCTGGGTCGCGAGCCGGGGGTCGCCGCCGGGGCTGCGGCGGGTCGCCCGCCTGGGCGACGGGTGGCTCGCCTCGGCCTACAACACCACAACACCACAACACCACCCCGGAGCGCTTCCGCGAGGGCCTGGACCGGCTCGCCGAGGAGCTGCGGCGCCTCGGCAAGGCGCCGGAGCGGTTCCCGAGCGCGATCGCCACGGCCTGGCTGCACGTCACCGAGGACACGGCCGCGGCCG
>DATLQA010000049.1:0-5197 GCA_035535495.1 Actinomycetota bacterium
CGGAGGTCGGAGCCGACCGCCACGATGCCGCCGAGCAGGCCGAGCAGGTGCCCGGCCACGGTCACCTCGCGCACCGGCTCGGCCGGCTCGCCGTTGCGGAACCACAGCCCGGCCGCGCCCACCGAGAAGTCGCCGGTGACCGGGTTGACGCCGGAGTGCACCCCGGTGACCCGCTGCACCAGCAGGCCCTCGCCGGCCTGGGCGAGCAGGCCGGCCTGGTCGGCGTCGCCCGGTGCGAGGAAGACGTTGTGCCCCGCCACCCCCGGGGTGGTCTTGAACGAGCCGCGGGCGGCGTTGCCGGTCGAGCTGGTCCCGCCGCGCGCCGCGGTGGCGGTGTTGTGCAGGAAGGTCTGCAGCACGCCATCTGAGATCAGCACCTGGGTGCGGGTCGGGACGCCCTCGGCGTCGAACGGCGCCGCGCCCGGTCCCTCGGCCAGGCGGCCGTCGTCGATCAGGCGGAGCCCGGCGGCGGCCACCCGCTCGCCGAGCTTGTCCGCGAACAGGCTGCGCCGCTTCTGCACCGCCTCGGCCGACAGCCCGGCCAGCACCGGCCCCACCACGCTCGACGCCACCTGGCGGTCGAACACCACCGGGACGGTGCGGGTGGGCGGCTTGGTCGCGCCGAGCATCCGCACCGCCCTGGTGGCCGCCTCGGTCACCACCAGCTCGATGTCCAGGTCGTCGATGGCGCGGCCGGCGTCCACCCCGTAGCCGACCTGGCTCTCGCCGTCCTTGCCGGCCAGCGCGAGGGCGTAGCACCAGGCGCGGGTGAGCGCGTAGGCGCCGGCGACGCCGGTGGAGGACGCGATCGCGACCTGGCCGACCGCGTCGCCGTAGCCGGCCGACTCGACCTGGCTGACGCGCGGGTCCGCCGCCCTGGTGCGGGCCTCGAGGTCCAGGGCCAGGGCGACCTTGGCCTCGGGGGTCACGTCGGCGTGGCTCGCGTCGAAGATGCCGTCGAGCGGCTCGATCTCGCCCGGCTCGGGCAGCACGTTGCCGGGGTCCTCGGTGGACACCTCGAGGTTGGCCCTCGCCTCGCGCAGGACCGCGTGCAGCGCTTCGTCGGAGAGGTCGGCGGTGTAGGCGTAGCCGAGCCGGCCGTCGCGGACCACGCGCACCCCGACGCCGCTCGACGAGGCCGAGGTGAGCCGCTCCACCTCGCCCTCGTAGGCGTCGACCGAGGTGTGGGTGACCTGCTCGGCCCATGCCTCGACGCCCTCGCCGCCGGCGGCCTCGGACGCCAGCCGCTCGACCACGCGCTCCAGCTCGACCGTCATGCCGTCCCTCCCGTGCCGCCGACCGTCATGCGGGCGATGCGGAGGGTGGGAGCGCCGTTGCCGACCGGCACGCCCTGGCCCTCCTTGCCGCAGGTGCCTTCCTTGACGGTGAAGTCGTTGCCGAGCGCGTCCACCGCCGCGATCACGCTGGGCCCGTCGCCGACCAGGTTGGCGCCCCGTACCGGGACGGTCACCGCGCCGTTCTCGATCAGGTAGCCCTCGACCACCCCGAAGACGAACTCGCCGGTGGCCGGGTTGACCTGGCCGCCGCCGAGCGCCTTGGCGTAGAGCCCCCGAGGGGTCTGGCGGATGATCTCCTCCGGGTCGTCGGTCCCGGGCAGGATGTAGGTGTTGGTCATGCGCGGGATCGGGACGTGGGCGTAGGACTCCCGCCGGCCGTTGCCCGAGGCGCCCACACCGAGCTGCCTGGCACGGATCAGGTCGGTCAGGTAGTCGGTGCAGACCCCGTCGGTGAACAGCACCGTGCGCTGCGCCGGGGTGCCCTCGTCGTCGAACGCGAACGAGCCCCAGCCGCCCTCGACGGTGGCGTCGTCGACCCCCTCGAAGCCGCCCACCCCGATCTTGCGGCCCTGCTTGCCCGAGTACACCGAGGCCTGCTTGGCCACGATGTCGGCCTCCATGCCGTGCCCGGACGACTCGTGGAACAGCACCCCGCCGTTGCCCGAGGCGATCACCACCGGCATCTCCCCCGCCGGGGCCGGCCGGGAGCCGAGCATGTTCACCGCCCGCTCCGCCGCCTGCCTGGCGATCTGCTCGGGCGGGAACTCGTCGATCAGCTCGAACCCCATCGACCTGCCCGGCCCGTCGAAGCCGGTCTGGACGTCACCGTCGCGGTTGGCCACCACGCTGACCACCATCCGGGTCCGCACCCGCTCCTCCGAGGTGGTGAAGCCGTCGGAGTTGGCGATCAAGACCCGCTGGCGGGTGTCGAAGTAGTAGGCGCTCACCTGGTTGACGCTGGGGTCGTAGCCGCGAGCCGCGTCGTCGGCGCGGCGAACCAGCTCGGCCAGGGTGGTCCGCTCCACCCCACCCGGATCGATCCGCACCGGGTTCGCCACCTCCGGGGTGCGCCGGCGCAGGTCGCGGACCTCCGCCTTCGGCTGGTCGCGGAACGCCGCCGAGGCGACCCTGGCCGCCTCCAGCAGGCTCTCGGTGTCCAGGCGGTTGGTGTAGGCGTACGCCGACGAGGTGCCGTGCACGACCCGCACCCCCGCGCCCCGGTCGTGGCCGGTGACCAGCTCCTCGACCCGGCGGTCGTCGAGGTGGACGTTGTGGGAGAGGCGGTCCTCGGCGTAGACCTCGGCCCACTCGCCACCGGTCGCGAGCGCGGCGGCCAGGACCTTGCGGACGACGGCGTCATCGAGCACTGCGCACTCCTTGCGGGACGCGGCCGGGCACGGCGTGGCCCGGCCGGAGCGCCGCTCAGCGGCCGCTCCGACGGTGAGGCGGGCGCCATTGTAGAGGCCAACAGCCCGGATCCATCGGCCCGGCCGGTGCCTCGGTCAGCGGTGGCGGACGCGCCGGGCGTCCGGCCCGCGCTCCACGTCGATCTCGCGCAGCAGCCGATCGACGTCGGCGAGCAGGCTGCCCTGGATGTGCCACAACTCGGGGTCGGTCCGGGCGTCGACGAGCATCAACTCGGCGACGACGTCGCGATGGGTCCGGGCGATCTCCAGCGCGATGTGCAGGGGCACCGCCTCCCGCGGGGGGCCAGCCACGTCGGGGGCGACGAGCTGACCGAACGCGGCCACGCCACCGCCCAACTCGACCAGCAGCCGCCCGAGCGCGACCAGGACCTCGGGCTCGGCCTGCCCCCGTTCCTCGATGCGGTCGGCGAGGTCGGCCAGGTCCCGGCAGATCCCACGGACCTGGACCGCCGAGTGCTCCAGGGCCGCCAGGGCGGCACGCAGGCTCGAGGTGCCGTCCAGGACCCGTCGCCGGCGCGGGTTCAGCCGCAGGCTGTCCTCGCCGCGGGCAAGGGCGGTGGCTGCCGAGCGAAGCGGCCCGTCCAGCTCCCGCGTCCGGCGCAACCAGCCGTGCGCCTGCTCGCTCGACCAGCCGTCGGTCAGCTCTTCGCCGATCGCTTCGAGCAGCCGTGTCATGTCGTCGGCGAGGTTGCCGATCGCGTCGCCGGCCGGCTGCACGTAGACCGGCGGCCTGATGAGGGCGACGGCGACGCCGGTCGCGGCCCCGATCAGCGTCTCCATGATCCTGGTCTGGGCGGCGGTTTGGGCCTGACCGGTGACCGCGAGCACGAGCATCGCGCTGATCGGCACCTCGAGCTGGTGCTCGCCGAGATGCAGCAACTGCCCGACGACCAGCGACGCGAAGATCACCACCGCCAGGCCCCACCAGGTGGGTCCCATCACCCTCGACAACAGCACCGCGACGAGCACACCGGCGACCACGCTGGCAACCCGCTCGAGCCCGCTCTTGACCGTCTGGACGATGGTGAGCTGGGCCACGAGCAGCGCGGTCAACGGCGCGAGCAGCGGATCCTGGGTGTGCAACAGCTGCCCGGCGAGCTCGTAGGCGAGCACCGCGGCCAGCGTGGTCTTGGCCGTCCGCCAGCCCGGAGGGGCGCCACGTCCGCGGTAGCTGGTCCAGGAGGGACGGCCGAGCCGCCGGGCCCGCAGCACCGTCACCTGCTGGAGCAGCCGCCCCCTGACCGCCAGTTCAGCGCCTATGTCCATGGTTCTCGGCCTCGACCATCCAGTGTCGTGTCACGCCGTTCTTGTGAATCCGTTCACAGAGTCGCGGCCGGCGATCACAGCCGGATCACGCCAGCGACAGCATCAGGTGAACTCTTGGCGGCCCTCTGCGCTCTCGGTGTCGGCCTATGCGCGGGAGTACTCTGCGGCGCGCCGGAACTGGTCGTCGGTCGGGCGGACGCCGGTGTAGAGGACGAACTGTTCCAGCGCTTGGAGGGCGATGACCTCGGTGCCGACGATCACCTTCTTGTCCAGCGCCTGGGCCTGCCGCACCAGCGGGGTCAGCGGAGGCAGCGCGACCACGTCGAACACGGTCTCGGCGGCGTCGACCACGGCGGGCTCCACCGGAAGGGCGTCGGCGGCGGGACCACCCGACATCCCGACCGGGGTCGCGTTGACCAGCAGCTGTGGCCGGCTGCCACCGAGCTCCTCCCGCCAGGTATACCCATACCGGTCGGCCAGCGCCGCCCCGGTCCGTGCATTGCGCGCGACCACCATCCCGGCGGGGAACCCCGCGTCGCGCAGCGCCGCGACCACGGCTTTGGCCATGCCCCCGCTGCCGAGCACGGCGAAGGTGTGGTCCACCGGGATCTGATGGTCGGCCAGGAGCTTGGCGATGGCGATGTAGTCGGTGTTGTAGGCGCGCAACCGCCCATCGGTGTTCACGATCGTGTTCACCGACTCGATCGCCTCGGCGGAGCCGTCCATGGCGTCCACGTATTGGATGCAGGCCTCCTTGTACGGCATCGAGATGCCGCACCCGCGGATGCCCAGCGCCCGGATGCCGGCGATCGCCGCCGCCAGGTCGGTGGTCGTGAACGCCTTGTAGACGAAGTCGATGTCCAGCTCGGCATACAGGAAGTTGTGGAACCGCGTCCCGATGTCGCTCGGCCTGCCCGCCAACGACATGCACAGCACGGTGTCCTTGGTGATCGGCCGGACCATCGCGTCGGATCTCCCTCTGCGCATCCGCGGGGCTGCTCGCCGGTCTGAGGGTACGACCGTCCCTCACCTCGATCGAGCTCCATGACGGCTGCGGCCGTGGACACGGACCAGGTCAGGGCGGATCCTTGTACCCGGTGCAGCGAAGTTCTCGACGCGGCCGGCTCCCGTGCGGCCCGCTCCCGCATCGTCATCGGAGGTGACCTGTGGCCGAACGGGCAGCCCTTCCACCGGTCCTGGACCGCA
>DATLQA010000050.1:0-5253 GCA_035535495.1 Actinomycetota bacterium
AGCCGGCGCACGACAGCCACATGAGGGCGAGGCCGTTGTGGACCCCAGCCAGGTAGCCGGCGGCCGGCAGCGCCCCCGGCCGGGCCACCAGCCCGTAGCGGGTGTACCCGAAGGCCACGCCCCACATGGTCAGCGACAGCCCAAGGCCGAGCAGCAGCCAGCCCACCGGGTGCGCTGGACGGCGGCTGGCCAGCACCGCCCCGACCGTGGCCGCGCTCACCGCGGCCACCACCTGGGGGATGCCGCTGAGGTGCAACCAGGTCAGCTCGGAGGCACCGGCCTGGCGCAGCAGCTGATCCAACCGGGCGGTCGCGGCCAGGCCGAGCAGGGTGAGCGCCCACAGCACCCACGCCAGCCAGGCCGCCCACCGCCGCGGCCACGCCGCACTCGCGTCTGGGGCCACCCCTCTGGTCGTCCGGCGCATGCGGCCCCTCCGGTTCGGTTACCGTCCCGAGCGTCGTCGGTCACCTGCCAGCGTGACCGGTCTCCGTCTCGGGAGCGTTACGAGGAGCGTCCCTGAACCAATCCCTCAACCTCGGCGGGAGATGGTCCTCCGTGGTTGTTCGCGGAACCAGGGGCGGAGGGTCAGGTAGGCAGGTGGCAGGTGCCCGTAGAGGAGCAGGCCGTGGCCCGGGTAGATGCGGCGCAGCGCCTCGGCGGGTGACGGCTGGGTGGCGACCGCGCGGCCCGGCGGCGGGGGCCCACCGCGGCCGCCGTCGCGGGACACCGGGCGCTGCGGGGGCGGGCTCGCCGGGTGCCGCAGCGACTCGTCGCCGAGCATGTCCGCAACCATCATCAGCGTTGCCTGGTCGGTGATTCCGCTGAGCAGCACCTTGGCGGGATGGTTGGCGACCACCGCCTCGGCGTGGTCGCCGTAGCGGGACTGCACCTGGGTGAGGTGGCGGAAGGTGGTGACCAGCTGGATCCCGTGCGCGGCGGCGGTGGAGGCGAGCACCTCGAGCTGGGGCAGCGCGGCCGACACGGCCGCGTCGTCCAGCACCGCGAGCAGCGGCGGGTTGATCGGCGAGCCACGGGCGATCGAGCGCTCGAAGGCGAGGTCGATCACCTCCTGCACCAGGGCGACGAACAGCGGTCCCAGGCGGCGCTGCTCGTGCGCTGGCGCGCACACGTAGGCGGTGTTGGCCCCCCCGTCGAGCAGCCGCTCGGGGGTGAGCTGCGTGGCGGGCACCGATTCCCTGACGGTCGGGTCGCCGTAGGCGGCGATGGCCCCGAGCACGCTGGCGTAGACCTGGCCGCGGCGGGTCTCGCCGAGGCCCCAGATGGACTGGATCGCGTCCTGGGCGGCCGGCTCCGCGGCCACGCTGAGCGCCGCGGTGACCTCGGCGCGCTCCTGGCGCTGCACCCAGCGGACCACGTCGCCCATGGTGCGGCCGGACGCCGCCGCCGCCATCAGCAGCGGCGCGAGCAGGGTGGGCGCCAGGTTGGCCACGAAGTCGGCGTCGGGGGTGGCGTGGCCGACATGCCGGCCCGCGCCCACCAGCGCCTGGGCCATCCGGTAGGCGCCGTGCCAGCTGCCGCAGCGGGTCAGCGGCGACCAGGTGTTGCGGTCGAGCCCGGTCACCCCGACCGGGTCGTACAGGTACACCTCGCCCCGCTGCCAGCGCTGGTCGATGGTCGCCCTGATCAGGTCGGACTTCACCGAGGTGGCCAGCACCGGCCCGTCCCACTCCAGCACCGCCGGCACCGCCAGGCCGGCGGTCTTGTGGCTCTGGGTCGGCCCCAGGGCGATCACCGCCGCCAGCGGCTCGGCGGCCACGTAGCGGCCGTCGACCCGGCCGAGCGTCACCCGCCCCGGCATCGGCTCGCGTACGAACAGGTCGCGGAAGAGCTGCGGCTTGGCCCAGTTGGTCCGACCGGACGGGATCGTGCCCGGCGGCGGCCCGGGGATGACCATCCCCCGGCTGACCCGCCCGCGCATCGAGCGCATGCTGTTCGACAGCCACAGGACCAGCATGGTCAGCATCGCCAGCAGCAGGGCGAAGATGGCGTAGAAGGTGCCGGCGCCCGGCAGGAGCTGGCGCACCCCGGGAGGCCAGGCGGCGGCGGGGTTGGTCGGGGTGCGGGGCAGGCGGAGCAGGATCTGACCCATGTCGCTGCCGGTCACCCTCGGCCAGGTGCGCGAGTGCACGTAGCCGGCGACCTGACCGGTGAGCCACAGCACCAGCCCGGCGCCGAGCAACACCGCCACCACGGTGAGCAGCGTCTGGTCGATGGGGCCCTCGCGCTTGGTCACCGGCTTCAGCGCGCTCATGACGCCGGCTCCACCGCCTCGGGCTGGTCGCCGGTCCGCGAGGTGACCGAGCGCGCCGCCATGTTGGCGTCGGTGTCCACGATCTCGCGTTCGAGCATCGGGTCGAGGCGGTGCTGGACGATGAACGAGCGGCGCCCGACCCGCCACAGGGCCTCGCCCCGCTCCAGCGTGGGGATCTGGTCCACCTCGGTCTGGGTGAGGCCGAGCAGCTCGCGGGCGGCCTCCACCTCGCCGGGGGACTGGCGGTAGATCACCCTCGTCTCGGAGTCCTCCAGCAGGCCCTTGGCCAGCTGCACCTGCTCCGAGCCGGTGTCCCCGGCGGCGGTCAGGTCGGAGAGCCGGTGCATCACGGCGACGTTCTGGACGCCGTACTGCCTGGCCAGCTTCCAGCTCTCCCGCAGCCAGCGGGCGATCGCCAGGTGCCGCAGCACCACCCAGGCCTCGTCGAGCACGACGATCCGGCGGACGCCGTCCTCCCGCGCCCACGACCCCTGCAGCCAGGCGGCGGTGCAGGCCATCAGGATCGGCCGGGCCTCGTCCTTGACGTCGCGCAGGTTGAACACCACCAGCCGGCCGGTGAGGTTGAGACCCCTCGACGTGGGCCCGTCGAACATGCCGCGCAGGTCGCCCGCGCCCATGCGGCGCAGCGAGAGGGCGAGCTGGCGGCCGTCCTCGGCCAGCCGCTCGGTCGAGGTGCGCAGCTCGTGCGCTGCCGCGTCGGACGGCTCGAGCAGCCGGCTGACCACCTGGGGCACGGTCGGCTGGGCGCCCCGCCTGGCCGCCTCGACGACCGCCTCGTCGTGGGCCCGCTCCAGGCAGGCGTCCTCCTCGGGATGGAGGTTGCGGCCGAGCATCACCCCGGCGATCGAGCGCAGCAGGGCGAGCTGTGCCTCCCCGCCGATCATCGGGTCGAGCGGGTTCAGCCGGATGTGCCCGCCGCTGACGAAGCGGATCGGCTGGACCCCGCAGACCTCGGCCAGCTTCTCGTACTCGCCCTTGGGATCGATCACCCAGGCGGTGCGGCCGAAGATCATCTGTCTCCATAGATAGGACTTGACAAGTGAGCTTTTTGCGTAGCCGATTTGCCCGATGACCAGCATGTTGGGGCCGGTGATCTCGCGGCCGTACAGCTCCCACGGGTCGTAGCAGAAGCTGCCGCCGAAGACGTCCCTGCCGATGTAGACGCCACGCGACCCGAGGCCGCCCTCGGAGATGAACGGGTAGGCCGCCTGCAGGTGGGCGGTGGTGACCCGGTGGGCCGGTCGCCGTGGCTTGGTCCTCATGGTCAGCTCATTTCAGCCCGCGGCCGAGCGGCAGCGTGTACGAGAAGCAGATGTCCTGCTCGCCGTCGCAGCGCTGCAGCTCGAGGCGGGACTGGCCGGCGGCGTGCTCGACCTCGGCGCATGCCTCCGCCAGGGCGTCGACGCTCTCGGCGGTCACCGTGATCCAGCCGGAGAAGCGCACGTCGGCGTGGCCGTCGGCCAGCTCCTGCTCGCGGCGGGCCACCGCCTCGCTCTGATTGCGGCGCTTGGCGGTGCCGATGAAGCCGAGCTTCTGGCGCAGCTCCTCGTCGGCCACGTCGGCGGTCTTGGCGAAGCCGACCGAGCGCATCGCCTTCAGCGGCGGGACCGGCTCCATGGTCACCGAGACGGTCCGCATCGAGCGGGTCTGCACCAGCAGCGGCGCCAGGAAGTCGGGGCCGACGTCAAGACGCGGCCACTCGGCGATCCAGTAGGTCGAGTGGACCACGTCGTTGGTGCGGTAGTAGGACCAGCGCGTCTCGGTCTGCCGCGGCCAGGCGTTGCGGGCCGAGACGCCCTCGTCGCGCGACAGGTCATAGGTGTTCAGGCGGGCCAGGCCGGGACGGGCGTTGGGGTCGAAGGCCAGCCGGATGGCGGCGGCGAGGCGGCGTGGCCCGAGCGCGTGCAAGACCTCGACCTCGGCGCCCTCGAGGCGGCGGGCGAAGGTCTCCAGCTCGCGGGCCAGCACCACGCAGGCGCCGGTGTCGCGGCCGCCGGCCTGCTTGATCGCCCTGGCCGCCTTGCTCGCGCTCACCTGCACCACCACGTACAGCTCGTGCTGCTCGGTGACGGGACTGGCCGCCTGGGTGAGGCGCAGGTAGCTCTGCAGGGGGGTGGCGTCCAGGCCGATCGACGGGTCGATCGCGTCGCGCACGTACCTGGTCAGGCTGTTGCGGTCGTCCGGGACGGTCTGCTCGATCCACTGCACCCGGCTGACCGGGCTGCCCTCCCGCGCCAGCCCGGCGATCACGCCCGCCCAGCCGGCCAGCCTGGTGGCCTTGTCGGCCGGGTCGAGCAGGACGAACGAGCGCGCCCGCGCCTGGATGGTGGCGGTGTAGGTACCGGCCGCGCGGTCGGCGATCACGCCCAGCTCCACCCCACGGAAGGGGAACGCCAGCAGCTCCACCTTGCCGATCTCGTCGGGCAGGCTGACCGGCACGTCCCCGCTGCGGAAGCGGGTGCCGGCCTCGGGCGCCGGCGAGCGGAAGCGGTGCCTGCCGGTGAGGCGCCTGCCGAGGAAACTGGCCAGCACGGGCATCCACTCGTTGAGGGTGCGGCCCTGGTAGGGCACGAAGCTGGCCAGGGCGCCGCCGGAGAGCACCAGCATGGCCAGCGCCAGCCCGGCGCCGCTCTTAAGCGCCTGGACGATCACGATGGTGAACAGCACCGCGGCCGCCAGGATCAGGAGCTGCCCAGGGCCGAGGCTACCGATCAGGCCACGACGCTCGAGTGGGCCGAACCGGTAGCGGACCTCGGGGGGGCTATGCATCCGGGTTGTGTCCCTCCGTCACCAGCTCGCTGTGGCGCGGCGGGCGGGCGGCTCCGCCAGAAGCGCCGCCAACGGGGCCTGACGGTACACCCCTGGAGGCGTTGCCGCTGCCACCCACGTTCACTAGGCCGGCGCCGCCGGTGCCGCCGCCGGTGGCGGTCTGGCCCATGGCGCCGAAGCTCGATGCGGCG
>DATLQA010000051.1:0-20811 GCA_035535495.1 Actinomycetota bacterium
CCCGGCTACGGCCGGGTGGTCGGCTGGGCCGAGCTGCCGACCGCCGGCAACGAGCTGCACCACTTCGGCTGGAACGCCTGCTCCTCGGCCCTGGGCCACGCCGGCCACGGCGACGGCGGCCAGCCCTTGGAGCGCCGCTACCTGATCGTCCCGGGGATCCGCTCGTCGCGGACCTATGTGCTGGACACCAAACCCGACCCCCGCAGCCCCAAGGTCGTCCGGGAGATCACCGCCGACGAACTCGCCCGCAAGGCCGGCTACTCCCGCCCACACACCGTCCATTGCGGCCCCGGCGGGATCTTCCTGTCCTCCCTGGGCGGCGCCAACGGCGACGACGGCCCCGCCGGCATCGCCCTGCTGGACCACGACACCTTCGAGGTGACCGGCGCCTGGGAGCTGGACCGCGGCGAGCAGTACTTCGGCTACGACGTCTGGTGGCACCTCAACCACGACACCGTGATCACCTCGGAATGGGCGACCCCGTCGATGTTCGAGAACGGCCTGGACCCCGAGGACCTGCTGGGCCGGAGGTTCGGCCACCACCTCAACTTCTGGTCGATGAGCCAGCGCCGGCTGACCCAGCGCGTCGACCTGGGCGACGCCCACCAGCTGGTGTTCGAGCTGCGCCCCGCCCACGACCCGGCCAAGGCCTGGGGCTTTGTCGGCGTGGTGATCAACGTCGAGGACCTGTCCGGGTCGGTGTTCCTGTGGCACCGCGACGGCGAGCGCTGGGCGGCGCGCAAGGTGCTCACCATCCCGGCCGAGCCGGCCGACCCCGACCTGCTGCCGCCGGCGCTCAAGCCGTTCGGCGCGGTGCCGCCATTGGTCTCCGACATCGACCTGTCGGTCGATGACCGCTGGCTGTACGTCTCCTGCTGGGGCACCGGGGAGCTGAAGCAGTACGACGTCAGCGACATCTTCCACCCGCGCGAGACCGGCTCGGTCAAACTCGGCGGGATCACCCGCCGCCACCCCCACCCGGCCGCGCCCGAGCTGCCACTGGGCGGCGGGCCGCAGATGGTGGAGCTCTCCCGCGACGGCCGCCGGGTCTACCTCACCAACTCGCTGTACGGCGCCTGGGATCTGATCTTCTACCCCGACGGCGTCGGCGCCTGGATGGCCAAACTCGACGCGAACCTGGACGGCGGCGGGCTCACCGTCGACGAGCGGTTCTTCCCGCACGGCGACGAGTTCCGCGGCCTGCGCGTCCACCAGACCCGCCTGGAAGGCGGCGACGCCTCCTCGGACTCCTACTGCTACACCAGCTGACATGCATCCCTTGGCCCACCACCTGGGCGAGGACTCCCTCATCAACCTCGTGCTGGTCGGCGGCGGCGCCCTCTCCTTCGCGGTGACGATCGGCCGGGCCAGGCTGGCGGCCGCCCGCAACCGCCTGACCAGGCGCCCACGGCGCCATCGGGTCAGCACTAGCCGGCGAGACCTTCCTCCTCGCCGGTGGGCTCGCCGCCGGTCATGAGACCGGCGTTGGACGCACCGAACTCGTAGAGGTAGACGGGCCGCTCCTCGCGCAGCATCTGCAGCACGCCCACGAACTGCGACAGGTTGAAGTGCACGTAGATCTGGCCGTTGGTGGCGTCGATGACAGCGGGCGCCAGCGGGGTGCCGTCGGGGTAGAAGTACGCGTAGCCGCGGAACACGCCGCCCTCGTAGAGGAAGATCCCGGCGACGGCGATCCCCGGGTTGAGCTCGGTGGTCGGCCGCGAGGACCAGAGGCGGACTGCGTAGGTGTCGATGTTGTAGGTGGCCATGTCGCGCTCCTTTCGCTCCCGCTACCGGCGCTGACCGTTCTCGCCGGGCCAGGACCAGTCGCGGACCTCGGGCATGTCCTGCAGGTGCTCGACCTTGTAGCGGTGGTGCCGGTCGAGCTGGGCCTGGCAGTGGGAGACCAGCCGCCCGGCGCCCTGGATCGCTCGGCGCGAGCGCCGCACCGCCTGCATCGCCAGGGTGTAGCGGTCCATGCCGTTGAGGACCACCATGTCGAACGGCGTGGTGGTGGTGCCCTGCTCCCGGAAGCCGCGCACGTGGAAGCGGTCTGGGCGCGGGCGGCCGTGGAGCAGCTGGTGGACGGCGTTCTGGTAGCCGTGGAAGGCCATCACCACCTCGGTGTCGGCGGTGAACAGCCGCTCGAACTCCGCCGGCGCCATGCCGTGCGGGTGCTCGTCGGGGTGGGCGAGGGTCATCAGGTCGACCACGTTGACCAGCCGCACGCGCAGCCGCGGCAGGAACTCGCGCAGCAGCGCCGCGGCGGCGAGCGTCTCCAAGGTGGCGACGTCCCCGGCGCAGGCGAGCACCACGTCCGGGTCGTCGTCGCCGGTGTCGGTGGACGCCCAGTCCCAGACCGAGGCGCCACGGGCGCAGTGCTCGCGGGCGGCGTCGAGGTCCAGGAACTGCAGCTGCGGCTGCTTGTCGATGACCATCAGGTTGACGTAGTCGCGGCTGCGCAGGCAGTGGTCGGCGACCGACAGCAGGCAGTTCGCATCCGGCGGCAGGTACACCCTGGTCACCGTCCCCCTGAGGGAGAGCACGGTGTTGACCAGGCCAGGGCCTTGGTGGGAGAAGCCGTTGTGGTCGTTGCGCCAGCAGGTCGAGGTCAGCAGGAGGTTCAGGGACGGCACCGGCGCCCGCCAGGGCAGCTCGCGGGCTGCCTCCAGCCACTTGGCGTGCTGGATGGTCATCGAGGCCGACACCATGGCGAACGCCTCGTAGGTCACGAACAGGCCGTGGCGGCCGGTGAGCAGGTAGCCTTCCAGCCATCCCTGGCAGAGGTGCTCGCTCAGCACTTCGAGCACCCGCCCGTCCGGGGCGAGGTGGTCGTCGCTCGCCAGGACCGGCTCGGTCCAGCAGCGGTTCTCCACCTCCAGGACGGCGTCGAGGCGGTTGGAGGTCAGCTCGTCAGGGCAGAACAGGCGGAAGTTCCGCTGGCCGGCGTTCTTGTCGAACACGTCGCGGAGCAGCACGCCGAGGCGGCGGGTGGACTCGGCCCGCCCGGCGCCGGGCCGCTCGACCGGCACCGCGTAGTCGCCGTAGTCGGGCAGTTCGAGCGGCACGGTCAGCTTGCCGCCGTTGGCGTGCGCGCTCGCGCCCATGCGCCGTTCCCCGGTCGGGGCGAGGGCGGCGAGCCGGTCGGACAGCCGGCCGTCACGGTCGAACAGGCGCTCCGGCCGGTACGACCGCAGCCACGCCTCCAGCTGGCGGAGGTGGTCCTCATCGTCGCGGACGTTGGACAGGGGCACCTGGTGGGCGCGGAAGGTCCCCTCGACCGGCTGGCCGTCGACCTCCTTCGGCCCGGTCCAGCCCTTCGGGGTCTCCAGCACGATCGCCGGCCACGGTGGCATGCCGTGGAAGCCCCGCGCGCGGGCGCCGCGCTGGATCGCCCGGATCGCCTGCCAGCAGTCGTCGAGCGCGGCGGCGAACTGCCGGTGGACGGCACGGGGGTCGTCGCCGGCCACTACCCGTGCCTGGTAGCCGTGCGCGGCGAGGAGTCGGCTGGCGGCGTCGGCGCCGGCGCGGCCGAGCACCGTCGGGTTGGCGATCTTGTAGCCGTTGAGGTGCAGGATCGGCAGGACCGCACCGTCGCGGGCCGGGTTCGAGAAGCGGAGCGACTTCCACGACCCCTCCAGCGGGCCGGTCTCCGCCTCGCCATCGCCGACCACGCACGCGACCAGCAGGTCGGGGTTGTCGAAGGCGGCGCCGAACGCGTGCACCAGCGCGTAGCCGAGCTCGCCGCCCTCGTGGATCGAGCCCGGGGTGGGGACGCTCACGTGGCTCGGGATCCCGCCGGGGGAGGAGAACTGGCGGAACAGGCGCCGCATCCCCGCCTCGTCGGGGGAGACCGCCGGGTAGATCTCCGAGTAGGTCCCCTCCAGGTAGACGTTGGCGACCACCGCCGGGCCGCCGTGGCCAGGGCCGGCGATGAAGACGGCGTCGACGTCGGCGGCGCGGATCAGGCGGTTGAGGTGGGCGTAGACCAGGTTGAGGCCGGGCGAGGTGCCCCAGTGGCCGAGCAGCCGCGGCTTGATGTGCGCGGGTCGCAGCGGCTCCCGCAGCAGCGGGTTGTCCTGGAGGTAGATCTGTCCGACGGTGAGGTAGTTGGCGGCGTGCCAGTAGTCGATCAACTGGTCCAGCTGCTCGTCCGAGAGCGCTTCCGGCATGCGACGGCCCCCTGCGTCGGTGAGGAACGGGCGTCCACCGCGAGCCTACGGGAGCCGGGAGGGACACCGCCGCAGTACCCTGCGCCCAGGAGGTGACCATGGCGTCGTCGCAGGGCGGGGTCGCCCGCAACGTGTTCCTGGCCGCGATCGAGCCCGACAGCGGGAAATCGCTGGTGGCGCTCGGCCTGATGGAGGTCCTGGCGCGCCGCTCGGGCCGGGTCGGCTTCTTCCGACCGGTCATCCCCGCCGGTGCCGAGCCGGACGCCGACGTCGAGCTGCTCCGCCGCCGCTTCCGGCTGGCCCAGACCTACGAGGAGTCCTTCGCGGTCACCGAGGACGACCTGGCCGCCATGAGCGATCGCGGCCAGTACGACCTGCTGCTCAAGCGCATCCTGGAGGCGTTCAGGCGGCTCGACCAGTCGACCGACCTGGTGCTGGTCGAGGGCGGCGACTTCCCCGGGGCGTCGCGCGCGCTGGAGCTGGACTTCAACGCCGAGCTGGCCAACCACCTGGGCTGCCTGGTGATGCTGGTGGTCCGCGGCAACGAGCGGTCGGCCGGCGAGGTGCTCGACGCCGCCAGGCTCGCCCACGGATCGCTGGTCGGCCGTGGCTGCACCATCCTGGCCACGGTCTGCAACCGGGTCGAGGAGGGGGTGGCCGAGGAGGTCCGCCGCCGGCTTCCCGAGGTGGTCGGCGACGAGCCCGCGTACGTGCTGCCGGAGGTGCCGGCGCTCGACGCGCCCACGGTCGCCGAGGTCGCCCAGGCCCTCGCCGCCCGGTTCGTGCGGCCGCTCGACGGCGCCGCCGCGCGGAGCGCGCGGCGCGAGGTCCGCAACGTGATCGTCGGGGCGATGAGCCTGCCGAACTTCCTCGGGCACCTGCACGACGGCGACATGGTGATCACCCCGGGCGACCGGGCCGACCTGATCGTCGGGGTGCTCGCCTCCCGCCTGTCGGGGACCTATCCGAACGTCGCCGGGCTGGTCCTCACCGGCGGGCTGGAGCCGGAGCCGGCGATCCTCAGGCTGGTCGACGGGCTGGGGGCGGCCAGCGTGCCGGTCCTGGCGGTCGGCACCGACACCTACTCGACCGCCGCGGCGGTGGGCGCCGTGCGGGGGGCCTTGCGCGCCGACAACGACCTGAAGATCGCCAGGGCGCTGGCGTTGTTCGAGGAGCACGTGGACGCCGCCGCGCTGGAACGGCGCCTGGAGGTGGCCCCGTCGACGCGGGTGACGCCGCTCCGCTTCGAGCAGGAGCTGATCGAGCGGGCCAAGGCCGACCGCAAGCACGTCGTGCTGCCGGAGGGCAACGACGACCGCATCCTGCAGGCGGCCGAGCAGCTGCTGCGGCGCGGCGTCGTCGAGCTCACCGTCCTCGGCGGCGAGGGGGAGGTGGGCAGCCGGGCGGCGGCCCTCGGCCTCGACCTCGCCGGGCTCCGCGTGGTGGACCCGTCCACCTCCGAATGGCGCGAGGGGTTCGCCGCGACCTACCACGAGCTGCGCAGGCACAAGGGCATGGGCCTGCCGCTGGCCCGCGACCTGATGGTCGACGGGGCCTACTTCGGCACCATGATGGTCCACGCCGGCCTCGCCGACGGGATGGTGTCGGGGGCGGCGCACACCACCGCGCACACCATCCGGCCGGCGTTCGAGATCATCCGGACCGCGCCCGGCACGTCGATCGTGTCCAGCGTCTTCTTCATGTGCCTGGCCGACCGGGTCCTCGTCTACGGCGACTGCGCGGTGGTGCCCGACCCCGACGCCGGGCAGCTGGCCGACATCGCCATCTCCTCGGCGGAGACCGCCGCCAGGTTCGGGGTCGAGCCGAGGATCGCGATGCTGTCCTACTCCACCGGCGAGTCCGGGTCCGGCGCCGACGTCGACAAGGTGCGCGAGGCCACCCGCATCGCCGGCCAGCGCCGCCCGGACCTGCCGCTGGAAGGGCCGATCCAGTACGACGCCGCGATCGACCCGCAGGTGGCGCGGGTCAAGCTGCCCGACAGCCCGGTCGCGGGCCGCGCGACGGTGTTCGTCTTCCCGGACCTCAACACCGGCAACAACACCTACAAGGCGGTGCAGCGGTCGGCGGGCGCCGTCGCCGTCGGACCGGTCCTGCAGGGACTGCGGAAGCCGGTCAACGACCTGTCCCGCGGCGCGCTGGTGGCCGACATCGTCAACACCGTGGCGATCACCGCGATCCAGGCCCAGCGGAGCACCGGCGCATGAACCCGGTGCTGGTCCTGAACACCGGCTCGTCCTCGATCAAGTTCCAGCTGTTCGACATGGACGGCCGGGAGGTCCTGCTGGCCGGCCAGCTCGAGCGGATCGGCGAGGAGGCCTCGCGGCTCACCTGGACGGCCAAGGGCGGCGATCCGGTCACCAGCGACGAGCGGGTGGCCGACCACCGGGACGCGCTCGACCGGATCTTCGAGGTGCTCACCTCCGAGGGCGGCGCGGCCGGCCAGCTCACCGGCATCGGCCACCGGGTGGTGCACGGCGGCGAGCGGTTCTCGGAGCCGGCGCTGATCGACGACGAGGTGGTCGAGGCCATCCGCGAGCAGGTCCCGCTGGCACCGCTGCACAACCCCGCCAACCTGCTCGGCATCGAGACCGCCCTGGCCGCGTTCCCGGACACCCCGCAGGTCGCCGTGTTCGACACGGCCTTCCACCGGACCATGCCGCCCCGCGCCTACCGCTACGCGCTGCCACGCGACCTCGCCAGCCGGCTGGGCATTCGCCGCTACGGCTTCCATGGCACCTCCCACGCCTACGTGTCCCGCACCGCCGCCGCCCACCTCGGCAAACCCCTGGCCGAGCTCAACCTGCTCACCATGCACCTGGGCAACGGTGCCAGCGTGGCGGCGGTCGCCGGCGGCCGCTGCGTCGACACGTCGATGGGGTTCACCCCGCTGGAAGGCCTGGTGATGGGCACCCGCAGCGGCGACCTGGACCCCGCGGTGGTGCTGTTCCTGCAGCGCGAGGCGGGCATGTCGCTGGACCAGGTCGACCAGCTGCTCAACCAGGAGAGCGGCCTGAAGGGCCTCACCGGCGTCAACGACATGCGCGAGATCCAGCGGCGCGCCGACGCCGGCGACGAGGCGGCGCGGGACGCCCTCGACCTGTACTGCTACCGGATCCGCAAGTACGCGGGCGCCTACGCCGCCGCCCTCGGCCGCCTGGATGCGCTGGTCTTCACCGCCGGTATCGGGGAGCACAATCCCGCGGTCCGCGCCGGCGTCTGCGCCGGGCTGGAGCGCTTCGGCGTCCGCCTCGACCCGGCCCGCAACCGCGCCCCCTCGGACGGCCCGTGCACGGTGTCCAGCGACGACAGCGCGGTCGCGGTGCTGGTGGTGCCGACCGACGAGGAGCTGGAGATCGCCGAGCAGACCTTGGCCACGGTCACCAGCCGCTGACCAGCGGCCCCGACCACGCCAACCGGTGGCGGCGCTCTGGACGGTTCAGGCGCCCTCCAGCCCCTGTCGCCGCCCAACCGGCCGGGGAGCCGGCACCACCGCCGCGGCGGCCAGCTCTGCCGCGACGGCCCGGCCGGGACCGGTCAGCCGGTACAGATGGCGGGGCGGGCGACCGGTCGGCGGGTCCGCCTCCCAGGTGGTCTCCAGCAGGCCCCGGTCGGCCAGCCGCATCAGGATGGGGTACATCGAGCCGGCCTTGAGGCCGAGCTGCTGGCACAGCTCGTACCCGTACCGCCAAACGGTCGGGTTCTGGGCCAGCGCCAGCACCACCGCGGTGGTCTGCGCCGACGGCCGCCGGGAACGAGTCACGATACGCAACTCTATATAGCCAGAGTTACTTGGTCAACGGGTCTAGCCAGGGCGCCCGCAGTGGTTGATGATGCGGCCCGTGTGACACCCTCCGACCTCACCACGTGAGGAGGCGCTCATGAGCGAGACCCCGGCGGACCGGCCACCTGGCCCCGCGCAGCCAAGCCCCCCTGGCGGCCCTGGTTCCGGGGCGTATCCGGCGGCTCGGCCGCGCCGCAACGGCATCGGAACCGCCGCGCTGGTCATCGGCGTGGCGGCATTGGTCCTGGTGGTGTTGATCCTGTTCGCCCCGCTCGGCGTCCTGGCCGGCCTGGTCGCCGTGGTCCTGGGCATCATCGGGCTCGCCCGGGCCAACCGGGGGGAGGCCGACAACCGAGGGCAGGCCGTCGCCGGCCTGGTGACCGGCGGGTTCGCGGTGCTGATCGGGCTGTTCCTGGCGGTCAGCATCGGGACCTTCTTCGCCACCAACGTCAACGACTTCCGGCAGTTCGGGAGCTGCATGGACAAAGCCAGGAGCGATCAGGCACGGCGGGCCTGCGCCGAGCAGCTGGCCAACAACCTGGACCGCTAGCAACGCTCGACGCCGAACAGCTCGGAGTTTCCACCCGCCTTGATGCGGGCAGCCGGGACGTGGACCGTTCAACCCGGGAGGGGGCCCCGATGACGAAGGTCGTTCGCACCACCAGGCAGGGTCCTGGGCTGACCGGCCGGATGCTCCGGCGGGCGGTCAGGCTCGGCGTGCTGGCCGGGGCCGTCCTGGTCGGACGCAAGACCGCCCGCAGGACGCCACCACCGGGCCAGGACGGTCAGGGCGCCGCGGCACGCCCGCAGGGCCCGGGTGCGGCGGCCGGTGGCCAGGCGCCACCCGAGCACCTGACCGGCCAGGCGGCCCCCACCGACCCGGGCCGCGGGCGGCAGGCCGAACAGCCCCAGCAGATCCCGGCACGAGGCTGGAAGGACATCGCCCTGCGGGTCAAGGACGAGGTCAAGCAGGACCAGGTGCCGCTGCTGGCGGCCGGGGTGGCGTTCTACGCCATCCTGTCGCTGTTCCCGGCGGTGATCGCGGCCGTGTCCATCTACGGCATCGCCGCCGACCCTGCCACCGTCCGCCGGCAGATCGAGCAGCTCACCCGGCTGCTGTCGCCCGAGACCGCCACCATCCTCACCCAGCAGATCGAGCAGATCACCCGCGGCGCCGGCGGTGCGCTCGGGCTGGCCACCGTCCTGGGGATCGCCACCGCCCTGTGGAGCGCCTCCAGCGGCATGAAGGCGCTCATCACCGGGGTCAACCTGGCCTACGGCGAGAGCGAGAGCCGCAAGTTCTTCAAGCTGCGCGGCCTGGCGCTGCTGCTGACCCTCGGCGCGATGGTGCTGATGGGGGTCGCGCTGGTGCTGATCGTCGCGTTCCCGGCGGTGACCAACGACTGGCCGACGGCGTTGCGCTGGACCGCCTCGATCCTGCGCTGGCTGGTGCTTGCCGTGCTGCTCGTCATCGGCCTGGCGGTGCTGTACCGGTTCGCGGCCGACCGCGACAACCCCAGGTGGTCCTGGGTCAGCTGGGGCTCGGTCGTGGCCACGGTGCTGTGGGTGGCCGCCTCGCTGGCGTTCTCGTTCTACGTCAGCGCCTTCGGCAACTACAACAAGACCTACGGAGCCCTGGCCGGCATCATCATCTTGCTGTTCTGGCTGTTCCTGACCGCGTTCATGGTGCTGCTCGGCGCCGAGCTGAACACCGAGATGGAGCTGCAGACCGCCAAGGACACCACCGCGGGGCCGGAGAAGCCCATCGGGGAGCGGCAGGCCCACGCCGCCGACCACGTCGCCGCGGCGCCGTAGCGCTCGATGGCGCAGGGCCAAGCGTCCAGCGGGCTCTCGGTAGGCGTCGTCGGCGGCGGCATCGGCGGCCTTGCCGCGGCGCTGTCGCTGCTGGCCGCCGGCTTCGACGTCCACGTGTACGAGCAGGCGTCCAGGCTGGGGGAGGTCGGCGCCGGCGTCCAGGTCAGCCCGAACGCCTCGCGCATCCTCCACCGGGTCGGGCTTGCCGAGGCACTGGCAGGGACCGGTGTGAAACCGCTGGCGTGGCATCAGCGCCGCTGGGACGACGGCCGCACGCTGCTGCGCTCGCCGCTGGCCGAGCCGCTCGAGGCCACCTTCGGCTTCCCGCACTACCAGATGCACCGCGCCGACCTGCTGTTCGCGCTGGCCGGCGGGGTACCCGCCGAGCGGGTCCATCTCGGGCACCGGCTGACCGGCCTCGAGGATCGCGGGGACCAGGTCGAGGCGCGGTTCGCCAACGGCGCCCAGATCGAGGTCGACGTGCTGGTGGGAGCCGACGGCATCCACTCGGAGGTCCGCGGCCAGCTGTTCGGATCCGACCAGCCCCGCTTCACCCGCTGTGTCGCCTATCGCGGGCTGGTCCCGGCCGACCTGCTCCGCGACCTGGCGCTGGAGGTGACCGCGCAGGTCTGGATGGGGCCAGGGCGGCACTTCGTGCACTACTTCGTCAGCGGCCGGCGGCTGGTCAACTTCGTCGCCATCGTCGAGCAGGACACGTGGACGCGCGAGTCCTGGACCGATCGCGGTGATCGCGCCGATGCGCTGGCCGCCTTCGACGGCTGGCACCCGCAGGTGCGGGCGATCCTCGGCGCGGTCGACGAGCCGTTCATCTGGGCGCTGTTCGACCGCACCCCGATGGAGCGCTGGTCGGCGGGCCGGGTGACCCTGCTCGGCGACGCGTGCCACGCGATGCTGCCCTTCATGGCCCAAGGGGCCGCGCAGGCGATCGAGGACGGGGCGACGCTGGCGGCGTGCCTTTCCCAGGCAGGATCGGACATCCCCGACGCGTTGCGCCGCTACGAGCGGCTCCGGATCCCGCGGACGTCGCGCCTGCAGGCGATGTCGGCGAACAACAAGACCCGCTTCCACCTGCCCGACGGCCCGGAGCAGCGGGAACGCGACACGCGGATGGCCGCCGGCTCGACCGACTGGTCGTTCGACAACGTCGCGTGGATCTACCAGCACGACGCCGGCGAGGTCGGCCGAGCCGACTCCCCGGGCTGAGCGTCCGGCTCAGGTGCTCGTGACCGACTCGGTCATCGGCACGTCTCACCAAGCTCGGGTTCAGCTCCCGCAGCCAGATCGCCGCCTGGGCGGTCGCCCGCCGCCAGACGGGCGCTGACGACTGAGGCGGCCTCGATCGGACGTCCGTGGCAACACCCGGTAAGCTGCCACGGTCGGGAGGGCGCCGGACGCCCGGTGTCCACCCGGTGGCGAGGCGGGAGCCTCTGGGAATCGGCGTCGCTTCGGGGGCCGTCCGGGGGGGCCGGGGGAGCGTGTCCCCGGTAACAGGGCGCCTCGCCGGCAGGACGAGGGAGCAGTGATGGCACCAGGGCCAGCAAGGTCCGCGCGTCACCGGTTCGGTCCCGGCTCGGGATTCGACGGTCTTGGCTGACCCGGCACCCTCGGCGACGGGGCGTACCCACCGCGCGTTGCTGCTGGGCAACTCGCGCCTCGCCAGCGGGTCCGAGCGGTTCGCGCCGCTGGCCACCCCGCCGGGTGACGTGGCCGCGCTGCGCGCGGCCCTGACCGACACCGAGCGCGGCGTGCACTCGAAGCGGCACGTCCAGGTGGTCCTGGACGCGCCGAAGGAGCGCGTGTTCGCCGCGCTGCAGGCCTTCTTCGACAGTGCCGGGCCGGACGACCAGCTCCTGCTCTTCTACAGCGGGCACGGCATCGTCGACGGGCGCGGCGCCCTGCACCTGTGCACCAGCGACACCATGGCGCAGTTCCCGGTGTCGACCGCGGTCCCCGCCGAGGTGATCGCCCGGCTGGCGGACGTGTCGCCGGCGGCGGCCGTGGTGATCGTGCTCGACTGCCGCTACGGCGGCGTCTGGCCTGGTCCGGCGGCCGCGGCGCTCGCGGCGCCGCAGCGCCTGGTGGTCGCCAGCCCGTCGAGCGCTCCGCCCGCCGACGACGGCCGGGTGAGCACCTTCACCGCGGCGGTCGCCGCCGGCCTGGTCGCCGGTCCGGCCGCGGACCGCGACCGGGACGGGCGGATCTCCTTCGGGGAGCTCTGCGCGTTCGTCGCCGCCCGTCTCGGCCAGGCCGGCCTGCCCCCGCCCGAGAGTTGGCTCGCCCCCACCGGCGCCGACATCGCCGTCGCGTTGGCAATGCCGGACCTGCCCGCCCACCCCTGGGGCTCCGACCCTCCCTCGGAGCCGTCCTGGTTGTGGTCCTCCGAGGAGGCGGTGCCTGCGCCACCCGCCGGCCGCGCGATCGGACCAGCCCGCGCCGAGCCCACCGCCAGGCCCGCCCGCGAGTCCCGGCCGGCACCCTGGGCCGGCGCCGCCCCCGGACCGCCGCCCCAGTGGCGGCCGGAGCCGAGCCCGCCGGCACCCCCTGCCAGCCCTGCCGCCCCACCACCATGGCAGCGAGGGCCGGCTCCTACCGGCCCTCCGAGCGGCCCGGGAGCGCCGCCGTGGCCGCAGGAGCCGGACCCGCCGACCGGTGCCGAGCCACCACCATGGCGGCAGCGGGAGCCGGCCGTGCCGGCCATGCCTACGGGGCCGGACCTGCCTCCGGCACCGCCGGACGACCGTTCATCCCCGGGGCGACCTTCCTGGGCCGCGCCCGCCGGGACTCCGCCGGCGCCGGGGCCGCCACCCGCAGCACCGCCGGCGCCCTGGCCGGGGGCGCTCCCGAGGCCGGCGATCGGACCGCGTCCAGCGCCTCCGACCGTCCCGCCAGGTCCCACGGGCCCGTTCGGTGAAGCGGACGACGACGATGACGATCCCTGGGCGCCCACGCCGGGCCGCGCCGCCAGCACCGGCCCGCAGGACGCCGCCGGGTGGGGCAGGCCCGACCAATCGGCGCCATTGCACCGGGCGGTTCCCTCAGAGATCTTGCAGCCCCATCCGGCCGGACCGGGGTCAGGTCAGGCGGGTGCTGACGGTCCACGGCCGGCGTCCGGGCTGGCTGGTGCCGGCATCGCCGGGCCGGACCGCCTCGCCGCCCCGGCGCCGCCAGGTGGTGGTCGCGGCCGGTCCAGGCGGACCTCGGTGTCGCCGACCGACATCCAGCGGCCGGGCGCGCAGCCTAACGGGTCCGGCGAGACCGGGCCGGTCACCAACCTGCCACCGGCGGCAACCTACCCGCCGGAGGCCGGCGACCCGCTCCTTGGTGAGATCACCTTCCGGCTCTCGGACCTCGGCGAGCGGGTCATCGCTCTGGTCGGGCAGGGCGCGGTCGGGCCGGCCAGCCCGGCGGTGCGCTACGCCAGCCAGCACGCGCGGGAGTACCGCGTCTGCTGGTGGCTGCGCGCGCACGACCCGGTCCTGCTGTCCGAGGACTGGCGCTCCCTCGCCGCCGAGGTCGGCCTGCCGGCCAATGCGGACCTGCTACGGGCCGTGCCCGAACTGCGCGGCTGGCTGGAGGACGAGCGGCACGGGCCTTGGCTGCTGGTGCTGGATGGCGCGCCGGCGCCGGAGGAGGTCGCCCCGTACGTCCCCAAGGGCGGCCCCGGCCGGGTGCTGGTCACCGCGACCACGCCGGGATGGGAGCAGCTGGCCAGCTCGACGCCGATGCGGATGGACTCGCCCGGCGCCCGCCGCCCGGGCAACGGCATCGGCCCGGTCACCCGCCCGCCGCTCATCGCGGCCGGCGACGGCGGGACCGCGCCAGGCCAGCCGGTCCTTGGCCGTCCCGGACACGGTGGAACGGCGGCCCCGGCGCCCGCGCCGCCGAACGGCTTTGGCGTGGCGCGGGCGCCGGGGCCGCCTGACCCGTTCCTATCCCCACCGCCGCCTGGCCAGCCGGTCGTGCAGCCGCCGCCTGGACCTGGACCGCCGCCAGGATGGGCGCCGGCACCCGGATCGCCACCACCCGGCGGTCCGGCCGGCTGGCCGGCGGACGACCCGGCCTTCGGCGCGCCGCCTCCAGGACCACCATCGCATGGTGGACCGCGGCCTCCGGCAGGACCGCCCTTGGGCGGCCTGGCGCCGCCCACGCCGCCCGCCCCGTCCATGCCCGACAGTCCCTCCTCCGGCCGGCAGCTGCCCCGGCGGGTCCCCGGCCGGCACGAACCTGCGCAACCCGCACGCAACGAGCCGATCTTCGACGAGCTCGCCCGGCAGAACCCGATCCACCCGGAGCCCGCCGGCGGCCAGCCGGCCAGCGGGCCGCCGATCCCGAGTAGGCCGATCCTCGACGAGCCGCTCGACCTGGAGCCAGCCCGACCCGAACCACTCATCGATCGGCCGCCCGTCAACCGCGAGCCCGGCGAAGGAGGACCACTCGGCCCAGGTCCGCGGCAGCCTGGTCCGGTCCCGCCAGGACCGTTCCATCCACCCCCGGTGCCGTTGGGCCCGGCACCCCCAGGTCCGGTCCCACCAGGCCAGGTCCCACCAGGCGCGACCGCGTCCAGGCCGGTTCACCCAGGGCCGGTCCCGTCAGGCGCGGCCCCGCCGGGCTGGGCGCCGCCAGGGCCGGTGCCCGCCGAGCCGTACGGGCCGGTCACCGGCTGGCCTGGGCCGGCCGGGGCGACCGCGAGCGGGTCAGGGCGGCAGGAGGTCCTGCACTGGGACCAGGCGCTGAAGCGGCTACGCCGCGCGTCACCGCAGGCCGCGGCCTTGCTGCAGCTGGCCGCCTTCCTCGACTCCGAGGCCATCCCGGTCGGGTTGCTCGCGCTCACCGGGGCGGTCCTGCCGGGAGAGCTCGGCGCCAGCCTGCGCGACCCGCGGGTGTTCCACAACGCGCTCGCGACGCTGGCACAGCTCGGGATGGTGGCCCATTCGGGCGACCGGCTCGCGGTCCCGCCGCTGGCCCAGGTGGCGGTTGGCAGCGCGCTCGGCGGCGAAGGCGCCCGGAGCTGGGCGGCCTACGCGCTCCGCGTGCTCGGCCTGGTGCTGGCGCTGCCCACCCGTGGCGGCGAGCGCCCGCTGTGGGCCGAGCCGAGCCGGCTGCTCCCGCACGCCGAGGCCGTCGCCAGGCACGCCCTCGCGCTCGGCCTGCGCACGCCCGAGCTGCCCACCGTGCTCAGCGAGATCGGCGTGCACCTGGTGCGCATGCGCCGGCCCGACCTGGCCGTGCCCTACCTCGACCGGGCCTTGCAGATCGCCCGCGAGATGCACGGCCTCAAGCACCGGGAGGTCGTGCGCGCCCTCAACCACCTCGCCCTGGCTCACCAGCTGCTCGGCGACGAGGGCCGCGCCAACCAGCTCCACAACGAGGCCATGGCGATCGGCCGCTCCCTCGACAGCCGCCTCCTCCACGACCGCCCCCAGCACCCCGGCCCTCCCTGACGCCACCCCGCCGCCGAGCCCTCCCAGCCGCCCCGCCTGCGGCGCAGTCGTTTCTCCCAACCAGAAGGCCCGCGCCACGGTCCCGAATCGCCCGGACACCGTGCGCCCGGCACCCGCCCCAGCTCAACGAGCCGCAATCGCCGCCGAGCCCTCCCAGCCGCCCTGCCTGCGGGGCAGTCGTCGTTAGAAGTCCGTGGAGCACCAGGGCGATCGGTCGGCGGTGAACATCGCGTCGGCGCGGGCCAACCCGCCGCTCCGGTCCTCGCGCACCCGGCCGGCCCGGGCGAGGGTGGAGAAGCTGACGCCGCCGAGATAGGCCGCGCCGAGGTCGGCCACGTCCAGCCGCACGTCCGGCTCGGCCTGCCCGGCGGACCCGCACACGGCGCCGTCCGGTCCGCCTTCGACCATGAAGCGGCCGTGGTTGGCGGGCATGAGCGCGTCCTCGACCTCCAGCACCAGCCGCCCTGGCACGGCGTAGCGGCGCGCCTCCAGCGCGGCCGGCAGGTCGAGCAGCCGCAGCCACAGCTGGTCCGCCACCACCTTGGTACGCAGCCGCCTCGGGTCCACCAGCAGCCAATGAAGCGGGTCGTCGAGCGGCCGGTCGCGCACCTCGACGGTGACGGTGAGGTCGAGATCCAGGCAGAAGCCCCACAGCCCGGCGTGCGCCTCCGGAGTGGCGGCGAACAGCTCGTCCACCCGCACGATCCCGTCGGGGAGGCCGTCGGCCCACTGCCCGCGTTGCCGGTAGCCGGCATAGCCGTCGGGGCCGCCGGCGCCTGGGGACTCGTACACGACCACCACGCGAGGTCCCCAGTCCCGGCGCATCCAGCCCGGGTCCTGCAGCCACATCTCCCACCAGGCCTGGCTGCGGCTCACCTGCCCGGGCCAGGCTCGCCGGATCCGCTCGAACAGGTCGGGGAGGACCCGCAGGGCCTCCTCGGTGTCGAGCATGCGCACCCGGCCGGAGGCGGCCGGCAACCGCCGCAGGGCGGCGTTGCGCCGGTCGATGGTCAGGTTCGCGGCGCGGGTGGCGATGCCGTAGCCGAACCGGCCGTACAGGAGCGACTCGGACGCCGTCAGGATCGACACCGCCTCGCCACGGGCGAGCACGTCCTCGAAATGGCGGACCATCATCGCGCGCAGGATGCCGCGGCGCCGGTGGGTCGGCAGCACCGCGATGACCGTCAGCCCGCCGGCGCCGATCTGGGTGCCGCCGGGCAGGGCCAGCTGGAAGGAGAAGGCGCCGCCGGTGGAGACCATGGCGCCGGCGTCGAAGCCGCAGACGCTGCGGTCGAACTCGAAGACCCGCCGCATGTCGTCGATCGACTCGCTCGGCCAGCGCTCACCGAACACCGTGCCGAAGACGCGGGCCAGCTCCGGAAGCTCGTCCGGCTCGATGTGGCGGATCTCGATGTCCATGGACACGTTGTACCTTGTCGCGCGCCCCGCCGCAGCCGACTTTCGGCGCCGAACCCGGCCCGCGTGCTAGCCCCTCCGGTCCGGCCTGCCCTCGACTTCCGCTCGCGCGGCCGCGCCGAAGCCGTCGGCGACGGCCGCGCCCAGCCGCAGCCAGGCGTCGCGGGTCGCCGGCGACAGCTCGGCCAGGGCGATCTCCGCGCCGGCCTCCAGGTGGCGGTCGAACGGCACCTGCACCACC
Organism: Actinomycetota bacterium; assembly: GCA_035535495.1. GTDB lineage: Bacteria > Actinomycetota > CALGFH01 > CALGFH01 > CALGFH01 > DASUZB01. The sequence goes on from DATLQA010000051.1 coordinate 16,909, forward strand.
GTCCGGCAGCGCCGGGTGAAGTGCTCTTCGAGCTGGGCCAGGTTGACCGCCGCCTTCGGCCGGACCGCGTTGAGCACCACCACCGCCGACCGGGCGAGCTTCTCGAAGTTGTGCTGCTCCAGCCAGTCCAGCGTGAGGCTGGCCGAGCGGGCGCCGTCGACGCTCGGCGCGCAGACGATCACCAGCTGGTCGGCTTGGCGCAGCACCGGCCAGATGACGCTGTGGAGCGCGCCGGGGCCGCAGTCGGTGAGGATCAGCGAGTAGAAGCGCTCGAGGATGGCCGCGATCTTGCGGTAGTCGTTCTCGTTGAACCCCTCGGAGATGCTGGGGTCCATGGTCGCGGCAACCACCTCCAGCCCGGTCGGGGTCTGGGTGATGTTGGCGCGCACGTCGGCGTAGCGGGCCAGCGACGACGCCCCGGCGATCAGGTCCCTCGGCGAGCGCCCCTCGCCGCCGCGGACCCGGGCGTGCAAGGTGCCGGCGTCGGGGCTGCCGTCGACCGCCACCACCCGGTCGGCCCGGTAGGTGGCGAAGGTGCTGCCGAGGCCGACGGTGGTGGTGGTCTTGCCGACGCCGCCCTTCAAGGTGAACACCGCCACCCGGCGGCAGCCGGTGATCGGCGCGGCGATGCGGTCCTCCAGCTCGCGCCTGGCACGCTCGGCGCGGCCAGGGCGGGGCCGGATGCGGCCCTTGGTGAGCCGGAACACGAACGCCTGCCAGCCGCTGGTCGGGCCGCCGGGCTGGCGGCTGAGCAGCCGCTCGGGGGTGAGGTCGTCCCAGCCGGGCAGCGGCGGCTCCTCCTTGTCCCTGGCCCAGTCGCCGGCCTGCTCGGCCGGGGTGGGGGGGAGCGGCGGGGCGCCGGGGGACGGCGGCTGGTCGTCCAGCGGGGTCGCGGCCTCGGACGGCGGCGCCGCGGCGGGCGGTTCGGGCGGCGCGAGCCTGGGCTCGGCCGGCAGCGTCAGGCCCGGCGGGTGCAGCGAGGAGGCCGGGCGGATGTCCGGCGGCATCGGCGCGGGACGGATGCCCGGCGCGCGGCCGCCGGCGGCCGGAACTGGCCCGGCAGGTGGGTCCGCGCCCCGACCGGGCAGCTCGCCAGCCTCGCCCAGCTCGTCGTCCAGCACCGCGCTGGTCTCGCGCAGCCGGCGCACGGCGGGCGCCTCGACCACCGGCGGGGCGCCCTGGTGGTGACCGGACGCGACCTCGCCGGTCGGGGGCGCGACGTCCCAGAGCACCGGCTCGTCGGGGACCGGGGACGACTCGCCGTCCGGTGGTGCCGGCTCCTCGGACAGGTACGGGTCATTCGACCGGTACGGGTCAGCGGCCGCGGGCGCTGACGGCTCGTCAGGCGGGTACGGCGCATCCGCCGCCGGCACGGGCGCGTCGGCCGGCCTGGACGGCTCGCCGGCGAAGACCGGCGGCTCGTCCGCCGGGGGTGGCGAGGGTTCTCCGGCGAGCGGCGGAAGGGGTCCGCCGGCACCGATCACGCTGCCGGCCGCTCTCGCTTCGATGTGCTCACGGAGCCAGTCCAGGCCGTCGTCGGCGGGCTCGACCTCGGGCTCGTCGGCCAGCTCGTGTGCACCGGACGGCTCAAGCTGATCGGTGGGCTGGCGACCTTTTCGTACCAGGGGCACGGCTCTGCTCCTCCTCGGTCCCGCGTGCCCAACAACCTATCGCACCGGGCGCCCCGCATCCGCATCGTGCACCGGGGCGCTGACAGCCGCCCGGTCTCGTGCCGGTTGGCGGACTCCCGGGGTGCCGCCGTAGCCTCGCGGGCGTCGACGCGACGAGGAGGCAGGCATGGATCTCGGCATCGCCGGGAAGGTGGCGCTGGTGACCGGCGCCTCGCGGGGGATCGGCTTCGGCATCGCCAGTGCGCTGGTCGACGAGGGCGCCAGGGTGGCGGTCAGCTCCCGCTCGCGGGAGCGGATCGACGCCGCCGCCGCGAGCATCGGCGCGACCGCCTTCGTCCACGACAGCGCCGACCTCGACCAGGCCGCCGCGCTGGTCGAGGAGGTGCAGGACGTCCTCGGGCCGGTCGACATCCTGGTCACCAACACCGGCGGGCCGCCGGGCAACCCGGACCCGCTCGGCTTCTCCCGGGAGCAGTGGCAGGCGGCCCACCGCGAGCTGGTGCTCGCCCCGATGGCCTTGATCGAAGTGGTCCTGCCCGGGATGCGGGCGCGTGGCTGGGGTCGCGTGGTCAACGTCTCCTCGACGTCGGTGCGGGAGCCGATCGCCGCCCTGATGCTCTCCAACGCCCACCGCGGCGGCATGCTCGGCGCGTTCAAGACGCTCGCCCGCCAGGTCGCCGGCGACGGCGTCACCCTCAACAGCGTGCTGCCCGGCCGGATCGCCACCGAGCGTGCCTTCCAGCTCTCCGGCGGCCGGGAAGGGGCGGAGCGCTGGGCCGCCGAGCAGGTCCCCGCCGGCCGCATTGGCACCGTCGAGGAGGTGGCCGCGGCGGCGGCGTTCCTCTGCTCCGCCCCGGCCGCCTACGTCACCGGCACCACCATCCTGGTCGACGGCGGCCTCACCCAGAGCATCTAGCGACCGCCCGCCCTGGGGGCGACAGGCTCGCTGGCTCGCGTGGCCGAAGAACAGTGAGGAAGCCGCACCGCCGCCGAGCCTTCACGGTCGCCCCGCCCTGCGGGGCAGTCGTGCGACACCTTGGCGTCCCGGAGGGGTGGGAGGTCGCCGGTGCGTACAGTTGCGCAGGCCGGCAGGCCAAGTATGGTGGCCTCGGCGAGGTGCCGGGCGCCCGACCCTGCCCCCCAGGAGGTCGATCCACCCATGGGCCAGCGGCCACCGCAGGAGCGCATCGAGACGCTCACCAAGGCTCGTACCGAACTCGTCCACGAGCGGACCCCCCGATCACGCGAGTGGCGTGAGCGCTCGCTCAAGTCACTGCCGCTCGGGGTCCCGTCGTCGTTCCAGGACTCCCCGCCGTACCCGATCTTCTTCGAGCGCGGCAAGGCCAGCAGGGTCTGGGACGTCGACGGCAACGAGTACAGCGACTACCACAACGGCTTCGGTGTGATGGCGGTCGGCCACGCCCATCCCAGGATGGTGGAGGCGCTCACCGAGCGGCTCGGCGTCGGCACCCACTTCGCCCAGCCGGTGGCCGAGACCACCCAGCTCGCCGAGGAGATCTGCCAGCGCTTCCTGCTCGACCAGATCCGCTTCACCAACTCGGGCACCGAGGCGACCATGGACGCCATCCGGCTTGCCCGCGGGGTCACCGGCCGCGACAAGATCGTCAAGATCGAAGGCTCCTACCACGGCCACCACGAGTCGGTGCTGGTCTCGATCCGGCCCGACAAGGCCAGCATGGGCCCCAGGGCCACGCCGGCCAGCGTCGCCTTCGGCAAGGGGACCCCGAAAGAGGTCACCGAACTGACCCTGATCGTCCCCTACAACGACGCCGAGGCCCTCGACCGCCTGCTCGGCGAGCACGCCGGGCAGGTCGCCGCGCTGATCATGGAGCCGGTGATGATGAACGTGGGCATCATCGACCCCGAGCCGGGCTACCTGCAGGCGGTCCGCGAGATCTGCACCCGCCACGACGTGCTGCTCATCTGGGACGAGGTCAAGACCGGGGCGACCATCGCCTACGGCGGTGCCGAGGAGGTCTACGGCGTCGCGCCCGACCTCAAGTGCTTCGCCAAGGCGCTCGGCGGCGGCGTGCCGTTCGGCGCCTTCGGCGGCCGGGGCGAGCTGATGGCCGAGATCGCCAAGGACGGCGTGCCCCAGCTCGGCACCTTAAACGGCAACCCGCTCTCCGCCCGGGCCGGGCTGGTCGCCCTGACCGAGATCCTCACCCCGAGCGCCTACGAGCACCTCAACCGCCTCAACGACGCCCAGCTGGCCGGCTGCCAGCGCGTGATCGACAGCTACGACCTGCCG
>DATLQA010000052.1:0-3433 GCA_035535495.1 Actinomycetota bacterium
CAGAGCGCATAGGCGGCCGGAGCCAGGGCCATGGCGGTGCCTGGATGCCCGTCGCCGGCCTTCTGGATGGCGTCCATGGCCAGCGTGCGGACGGTGTCGACGGCGAGCCGGTCCGGATCGGCGCTCGGCGGGGTGGCGGTCACAGCGGCTCCTCGTGGCGGAATCGACGCAGACGTGTCATGGCAGCGCGGCGGCGTGCCAACCCTCAGGCTACCTCGGCTGCCGGCTTCGATACCGCCGGTGGCGCCGGGATGCCGTCTACTCCGACTCCACCGGGCGGCGGGTCACCACCCCTTGGCGCAGGGCGAGCTCCTGCAGGACCTGGTGGGTGGCGACCGGCTTGGCGCCCTCGCCGGGCTGCTGGCGCTGCCACTCGCCGTCGTCGCCCAGCTCCCAGGCCTGCACGTTGTCCTTCAGCATGACCTCGAGGACCTGCTCGATGCGCCGGGTGAGGTCGGCGTCGTCCACCGGCGCGACCACCTCGACCCGCCGGTCGAGGTTGCGGGGCATCAGGTCGGCGGAGCCGATGTAGAACTCCTTGCGCCGGCCGTTGGCGAACATGAACACCCGAGGGTGCTCGAGGAAGCGCCCCACGATGGAGCGCACCCGGACGTGCTCGCTCACGCCGGGCACGCCCGGTCGCAGGCGGCAGATGCCGCGCACGATCAGGTCGATCTCCACCCCGGCCTGGGAGGCGGCGTAGAGCGCGCGGATGCAGTCCGCGTCGACCAGGGCGTTCATCTGCATGACGATGCGGCCAGGCCGGCGCGGGCCGTGACGCTCGGCGGTGCGGTCGATCAGCTCGACGATGCGCTCGCGCAGGCCGTTCGGGGCGACCATGATGCGCCGGTAGCGGGCGCCCCGGGAGAAGCCGGTGAGCGAGTTGAACAGGTCGGTGAGGTCGGCGGCCAGCTCCTCGTCGCAGGTGAGCAGGCCCATGTCGGTGTACAGGCGGGCCGTCTTGGCGTTGTAGTTGCCGGTGCCGATGTGCAGGTAGCGGCGGATGCCGCCTTCCTCGCGGCGGACCACCAACGCGGTCTTGGAGTGGGTCTTGAGGCCGACCAGGCCGTAGGCGACGTGGACGCCGGCGTTGACCATGTCGCGGGCCCAGCCGATGTTGGGCGCCTCGTCGAAGCGCGCCTTCAGCTCCACCAGAGCGGCCACCTGCTTGCCGGACTCGGACGCGCGGATCAGGGCGGACACGATCGGCGAGTCGTTGTCCACCCGGTACAGGGTCTGCTTGATGGCCAGCACGCGGGGGTCGTCGGCCGCCTGCTCGATGAAATGCTGCACCGAGGTGGCCCACGAGTCGTAGGGATGGTGGACGAGCACGTCGGCCTCGCGGATGGCGCGGAACATGTCGACCGGCTCGTCGTCGGCGGTGAGCAGCCGCTGCTGGGTGGTGCCGACCCAGGGTTCGTAGGCGAGGTCGGGCCGGTCGATGCTGTTGGCCAGCGTCATCAGGTCGCTCAGGTTGAGGGGGCCCTCGACGGTGACCACGGCGCTGTCGTCGACCTCCAGCTCGCGTTGCAGGATCCGCACCACGTGCTCGGGCATGGTGGCGCTGACCTCCAGCCGCACCACCGCCCCGAAGCGGCGCCGCCGCAGCTCCTGCTCGACCGCGACCAGCAGGTCGTCGGCCTCATCCTCGGCCAGCTCGATGTCGGCGTCGCGGGTGACCCGGAAGGGGTGCGCCTCGGTCACCGTCATCCCGGGGAAGAGCCGGCCGAGGTGGGTGGCGACGATCTGCTCCAGCGGCACGTAGGTGCGGCCGTCGGAGAGCGGGATGAAGCGCGGCAGGATGGCCGGGACCTTGACCCGGGCGAAGCGGTTGCTGCTGCGGTCGGGGTCGCGGACGGTGACCGCGAGCGACAGCGACAGGTTGGAGATGTGCGGGAACGGGTGGCTGGGATCGACCGCCAGGGGCGTGAGCACCGGGAAGATCTGGTGCTCGAAGTAGTCGCTGATCTCGTCGAGCTCCTGGGGGTCGAGCTCGCTCATGTCGGCCAGGCGGATGCCCTCCTTGGCCAGCGCGGGCACCACGTCGTCGAGGAAGCAGCGCACCTGGGCCTCGACCGCCGGGCCGATGTGCTTGGCGATCGCCTCGAGCGTGTCGCTCGGGGTCAGGCCGTCCGAGCCGCGCCGGGCGATGCCCGCCTCGACCTGCTCGCGCAGGCCGGCGACCCGGACCATGTAGAACTCGTCCAGGTTGGACGAGAAGATCGCCAGGAAGCGCAGGCGTTCCAGCAGCGGCGTGGCCGGGTCGGTGGCCAGGTTCAGGACCCGGTCGTTGAACTGCAGCCAGGAGACCTCGCGGTTGATGTACAGATACGGGTCGAACAGGTCCCGCTGGGGACGTTTCGTCGCGGAGTCGCTCTCGGCGCTGGACAAGGCTTCCCTCCCCGGACGGCCGCTGCAACCCCCCCGGCACGCACTGGTGCGCACATGGTTGCATCTGCCCGCCAGCCTGGAAAGTGCTGTTCAGCGAACGTTCGGTCGTCTGACACGCTCTGCACGCTGATCTCGGCGTCCCGGAGCCGCACCTGTAGCCGCCGGGGTGGCCGCGGCCACGGCCCGCGCTCAGCGCACCAGCGGGCCCTGCTGGATGCGCTCGCGCATCGGCTCGACCTCGCCCGGGTGCTCGTAGAAGCGCTCCCACACCGGCTCCAGCCACCAGGTGGTGCCGGCGTCCGCGTACGCGCCGGCCAGCTCCGCCGCCTCGGCGTCGCTCTGCTCCTTGGTGCTGATCTCCACCACGTAGTCGTAGCGCCGGTCGCCGGTCGTCTCCTCGACCTCGGCGCGGATCGCGGCGATCTCCGCGGGCCGGGGATCGCGGCCGCGCTCGGCGCCGGGTGGCGCGAACGTCGGGATGATCCCGTCCCAGCGCAACGCCCGCGCCATCGACTTCGGCCGCCGCGGCCACACCGCCACCACCCAGACCGGCACGCGGGGCCGCTGGTAGGAGGGTGGCAGGAAGGTGGTCTCGTCGACCCGGAAGTGCTCGCCCTGGAAGCTGAACGGCGCGCCGCTCCAGCACCCCTGGAGGATCGCGAGCGCCTCGTCGAGCCGCTGCGCCCGCTTGCGCCGGTCGGTCTCCTCGCTGACCTTCGAGAAGCCGTCGTCGGCGATCGCGCCGAGGCCGACCGGCAGCACCAGCCGGCCCTTGGAGAGGTGGTCGACGGTGGTCGTCCCCCGCGCCACCTTCCACGGCCGCCGCCGCGACAGCGGCGTGATCATGGTGCCGATCGTCACCCTGTCCGTGGCCGCCGCCAGCAGCCCGAGCGCGATCCACCCGTCGCAGGTCGCCTGGTTGCGCGGGTCGTCGATGGGGTGGTTGAGCGCGTCCCAGACGAACACGCCGTCCCAGCCGGCCTGCTCCGCCTCCCGGCCGAGCTCGGCCAGCAGCGCGGCGTCGGCGCAGACGCCCATGTTC
>DATLQA010000053.1:0-9404 GCA_035535495.1 Actinomycetota bacterium
GCAGCCGGAGCGCTTCGAGGTCGGCGGTGGTCGCCGGCCGCAGGCCGGCCTCGAGCAGCCGGGAGGAGGCCTTCATGCCGCGCCGCCGCATGTCCTCGGTGAAGCTCATCAGCGAGCCCTCGTGGCGATGGATGGGCCGCGGCGTCACGAACGTGCCAGCGCCCCGGCGCCGCTGCACCAGCCCTTCGGCCGCCAGGTTCTGCACTGCCTGCCTGGCGGTCATGCGGCTCACCCCGAACTGGGTGGCGAGCTCCGCCTCGGACGGCAGCGGGTCACCGGGAGCGGAGGCAAGGACCCGGCTGCGGAGCCACCGTTCGATCTCCTGGTACCGGGCTTCCGGCGAGCGCTGTCCCAATGGAGTCCTTGACCTCCTCGACGGCCAAGTCTAGTGTTTCGCGAAATGACTAGACAACTATCTGTCGCAAGTATGGAGTTATGAATGACCGCTTCCAAGGTCGCCGGGAGGTGGACGACCGCGGCCATCGGATTGCTGGAGCGGCTGGCCGACCGGGAAGCGGAGCGGATCGCGGTGGCGGCCGAGTGGTGCGCTGACGCCATCGCCGCAGGTGGCCTGGTCCATCTGTTCGGGACCGGCCACTCCCGGATCGCCGTGGAGGAGATGTTCCCGCGGTACGGATCCTTTCCGGGGTTCAACCCGATCGTCGAGCTCTCGATGACCTTCCACACCCAGATCGTGTGGGCGAACGGTCAGCGCCAGGCGATGTTCATCGAGCGGGTGGAGGGACTGGCCGAGGCGATCCTGACCAACTTTTCCTTCCGGCCCAGCGACGTGATGATCGTCTTCAGCGTCGGCGGCGTGACCGCGGTGCCGATCGAGATGGCCGACGGCGCCAGGCGGCGCGGGCTCCGCGTGATCAGCGTGACCTCGGTGGAGCACTCGCGCGCGTCCGAGACCCGCGATTCCCAGGGCCGGCGGCTGCTCGACGTCGCCGACCTGGTGATCGACCTGGGCACCCCGGTGGGCGACGCGCTCATCACGCTCGACGGGCTGGGCACCCCGGTGGGCCCGTCCTCGTCGGTCGCCGCGGTGGCGGTCGTCAACGAGATCAAAGTCCAGACGGCGGAGCTGCTGGTGGAGCGCGGCGTGATGCCACCGGTCATCACCGCCGCCGCGGTCGCGGGACCGGAGCGGTCCGCCGCGCTCTTCGACGCGGCCTACGGCGACCACGCTCGCCGGGCCGCCGCAGCGCTCGCCGGCGCGGAGGGCCGCCGGCGCGCGTAGTCTGCTCGCCTCGGCGAGCCAGCCCCAGGTGGGACCCCAACCGTAGAAGGGGAGGGACAGGAGATGGCCAGATCGGGCATCCGCGGGATCGTCGCGTTGGCGTCCTGCATGCTCTTGGCGGTCGCGCTGGCCGCTTGTGGTGGGGACAACGAGACCCCGAGCGGAGGCGGTGGCGGCGGCGGGAACCAGAAGTGGGTCGTCGGCGTCAGCAACACCCTGGTCGGCAACGGCTGGCGTGAGGAGATGATCTGCTCGGTCAAGGCCGAGTCGCTCGCCAGCGGCAAGGTCAGCAAGGTGGTCGTCGCCAACCGCAACGGCGGGCCGACCGAGCAGATCGCCGACCTACGCAGCCTCATCTCGCAGGGTGTCAACGCGATCGTGGTGAACCCGTCCGACCGCGAGAAGCTCAACCCGGTGATCAAGCAGGCCAAGGACAAGGGCATCGTGGTGGTCGCGGTGGACCAGGCGGTCAGCGCGCCCGAGGCCTACGTCGCCACCAACGACCAGGTGGCCTACGGCCGGCTCGGCGGCGAGTGGCTCGCCAAGGCGCTGGGCGGCAAGGGCAACGTGGTCGAGATGCGCGGCATCGCCGGCGTCCCCGCCGACGCCGACCGGCACAAGGGGTTCAGCGAGGCGATCGCCCAGAACCCCGGCATCAAGGTGGTCAAGGAGGTCTACACCGGCTGGGACTACTCCAAGGGCGGCCAGCAGGCGATCGACCTGCTGAACTCCTCCACCAAGATCGACGGCATCTGGACCTCCGGCATCGACTACACGGTCGTCAAGGCGTTCCAGACCCTCAACAAGCCGTTCGTGCCGGTCGTCGGCGCCGACAACAACGAGTTCATCCACCAGCTCCTCACCATGAACGACAAGCTCAAGGGCGCCGCCGTGACCAACCCGGCGACCATCGGCGGGGTCGGCACCTCGCTCGCGCTCGACGTGCTCGGTGGCAAGCAGGTGGAGCGCGAGACCCTGCTGACACCGCAGGTCTGGGACCACGCAACCGGCAAGGCCGAACTCGAGAAGAACTACTTCGCCGAGCGGGACCCGACCTACAGCTCCCAGGTCGAGGTCAAGCCCTACACCCACTACACGCCCGAGCAACTGTTCGCCTGCAAGGGCCCGGGGGAGTGAGCATCTCCCGGTAGCACCCATGACCAATTCAGAGCCCCTGCTCCGCGCCCGCGGGGTCGCCAAGCGGTACGGGTCTGTCGTGGCCCTCCGCTCGGTCGACCTCGCGGTCGCACCCGGTGAGATCCACGCGCTGGTCGGCGCCAACGGCGCCGGCAAGAGCACGCTGGTCCGGATCCTCTCCGGGGTGATCCGCCCGGACGCCGGTGAGGTCGAGGTCGCCGGCAAGGCGGTCCGGTTCCGCTCCCCCGCCCATGCCCGTGACACCGGCCTCGCCCCGGTCTTCCAGGACCCGGCGTTCGCCCCGGACCTGACCGTCGCCGAGAACCTCCGCCTCACCACCACCGACGCTGGCGCGTTCCGGCGCCAGCTGGCCGCGCTCGGCCTCGACGACGTGGAGCTCGCCGAGGCCGCCGGCATGCTGCCCCTGCCGCTGCTGCGCATGCTCGACCTGGCGCGGGTCCTGGCTCACGACCCGGCGCTGCTGCTCCTCGACGAGATCACCGCCGCCCTGCCCGCCGACTACGCCGAGCGCGTGTTCGAGGCGATCCGCCGCGCCCGTGACGAAGGGCGGTCGGTGCTGTTCATCTCCCACCGGCTGCTGGAGGTCCAGGAGGTCTGCGACCGCGTGACCGTGCTCCGCGACGGCAGCAACGTCGACACCCTCAACACCGCCGACGGCTCCGAGCAGCGCATCGTCGCCGCCATGCTGGGCGAACGGGCGGCGCTGGCGGTGACCGAGCCGCGGAAGGTGGCGCCGAGGACGCACCGGGAGCCCGGCGAGCCGGCGCTGGTGGTGCGCGGGATCTCCGACGGCCGCCGCGTGCGGGACGTCTCGCTCACCCTGGCCCCCGGCGAGGTGCTCGGCATCACCGGCCTGGAAGGCCAGGGCCAGGACGAGCTGTTCGCGATCCTGGCGGGGGACCGCAAGGCCGGCGGCGGCGAGATCGTGGTGAACGGCGAGCAGCTCGTCGCCAGGCACCCCCACGAGGCGATCGCCCACGGGCTCACGCTGGTGCCGTCCGACCGCTGGCAGGCGCTGCTGCCGCAGCGCTCGGTCCGGGAGAACCTCGCCGTCCCGCTGTACAACGCCCCCGGCCGCTGGGGCTGGATCCACGCCGACCGCGAGCTGCACCAGGTCGCCGACGCGATCGCCCGGCTGTCGATCGACACCCGCGCCCAGGCGCAGGCCAAGCGGCTGTCAGGCGGGAACCAGCAGAAGGTGGCGATCGGCCGCTGGCTGGTCGGCGGCTTCACCACCCTGCTCTGCTTCGACCCGACCCGCGGCATCGACGTCGGCACCAAGCACCAGATCTACGACCTCTTCCGGGAGCTCGCCGCCGCCGGCAAGTCGGTGCTGATGTTCACCAGCGAGCTGCGCGAGGTGCCGCTCGCCTGCGACCGCGTCCTGGTGCTCTACGACGGCCGCATCGTCGCCGAGCTCCCGGCCGCCGACGCCGACGAGGCCACCCTGCTGAGCTCGGCGCACGGCCTCGCCGACACGCTCACGGAGTCGCGGTGAGCGCGCTGTCCTCCGCCGTGCGCCCGCTCGGCCCCACCGCCAGCCGGCTCGGCCGCCGGCACGCCTGGACCGCCGCCGTGGTGGTGTTCTTCGCCCTGCTGCTCACCTGGAACTCGTCGCAGACCAGGAACTTCGGCGCCTTCGAGATCCAGACCCTGCTGGCCTCCACGCTGGCGCTCGCCTACCTGGCGATGGCCCAGGCCGTGGTGGTCATCGGCGGCGGCATCGACCTGTCGGTCGGCTCCCTGCTGGTGCTCGCCAACTGCCTCTCCGCCCGCTTCATGGAGGGCACCAGCTTCGGCGGCTCCGCGCTGGTCGCGGTCGCGGTCCTGGCGGTGATCGCCGCGCTCGGCGCGCTCACCGGCCTGGTCATCAGCGTGTCGAAGATCCCCGACATCATCGTCACGCTGGCGACCAGCTTCGTCTGGGGCGGCGCGGCCCTGTTCGTCCTGCGCACGCCGGGCGGGGGCGCCGCCCCGGAGTTCCAGACGCTGGTCCTCGGCTCGGGCAACGCCTGGTGGCCGGCGCTGCTCTGCCTGCTCGCACCGCTCCTGCTGGTGTGGGCGCCGCTGCGCCGGTCCCGTGCCGGGATCGCCATCTACGCGCTCGGCAGCAGCAAGGACGCCGCCTTCCTCTCCGGGGTCGACCCGCTGCGCACCAAGGTGATCGCCTACGCCGTCAGCGGGCTGCTCTGCGGCCTGGCCGGGATCGCCACCACCGCGTTCACCGGCGGCGGCAGCTCCCAGTCGACCATCGCCATGAACGCCACCCTCAACTCGGTGGCCGCGATCGTGCTTGGCGGGGTGGCGCTCAGCGGCGGGGTCGGCGGGCTCATCGGCCCGGTTTTCGCGGTCTGGTGCCTGTACCTGATCCCCAACATCATGCTCGGCCTCGGCGTCGACCCGTCCTACGGCGAGGTCGTCAAGGGCGTGGTGGTGGTGCTGGTGGTCCTGGTCGGCGGGCAGCTGCGACTCAGGAGGAGCCGGTCGCCATGACCGACGTCAAAGAGGAGGCGATCAGGGACGAGGGCGCGGCGCCCGAGGCCGGCCTGGTGGCGCGGATCGCCGCCGGCGACCGCTCGACGCTGGCGCTGATCGGGGTGCTGGTGACGCTGGTGCTCGCGGACGGCCTGATCGACCGGAGCTTCCTCAGCCTCAGCCAGCTGCGCAACACGCTGCTGGTCACCGCGCCGCTGGCGCTGCTGGCCGGCGGGCAGACGCTGTGCATGCTCACCGGCGGCATCGACCTGTCGGTGGCGATGACCGCCACCGCGGCGGCCTACGTCACCGGGGTCCAGTCGTCCGAAGGGCCGGTCACGGCGATCCTCGCCGGCCTGCTGGTCGGCGTCGCCGTCGGGCTGGTCAACGGCCTGGCGATCGGCATCTTCCGGGTCAACCCGCTGATCATGACGCTGGGCATGTCCGGGATCCTCACCGGGCTGCTCACCGTCGGCAGCCAGACCTTCCTCGGCGGCGCCACCCGGATGTCGGACCTGGTGCTGGAGCTCGGCGGCGGTACCATCGTCGGCCCGATCCCCTGGAACCTGGTGGTCTGGCTGCTGCTCGGCGGCGCGCTGGTGGTCGGGCTGCGCCGCACCGGGCTGGGCCGGATGATCTACGCCATCGGCGACAACCGGGTGGCGTGCCGCCTCGCCGGGGTCCGGGTCTGGCAGGTCGAGACCGCGGTCTACACCATGTGCGCCCTGCTGGCGGCGGTCGCCGGGATCCTGATCGGCGGCCGCAGCGGCTCGGTCGACCTGCAGCTCGCCGGGTCCTACCTGCTGCCGTCGGTGGCGGCGGCGGTGATCGGCGGCACCTCGATCCTCGGCGGCATCGGCGGCTACACCGGCACGATCCTCGGCGCGCTGATCCTGGCCGTGCTCGACACCATGCTGAACCTGCTCTCCGTCGACGAGGCGCTGAAGCAGGTCCTGTACGGCTCGATCATCCTGGTGCTCGCCTGGGTCTACGCCCGCGGCACCGCCTCAGCCTGAGAGGATCCGGTCCTCGAAGTCGCCGCGCTCGTCCTTGAGGATGAGCTTGACGCGGCCGTCCGGCAGGGTCTCCCGCTTGATCACGGTGCGACCGTCGTAGGTGGCGGCGGCGCGGGCCACCCGTGGGGTGGTGCCGCCGCGCCACGACAGCTCCACCGGCTCCCAGCGGCCGGTCCGTGCCGAGCGGTAGCAGGCGTCCATCACCGCGTTGACCACGTAGCCGTCGTAGAACGTCTCGGCGGGCTCGTGGCCGCCGTCGAGCGCGTCGAACATGTCGGCGAACATGTCGACGTAGCCCAGCTCGGTCACCTCGTCGCCGACCGGGAACAGCCAGCCGGCCTCGGTCTCCGCCTTCTCGGCCACGTACCCGCCGCTGCCGCCGCTGGAGAACATCTCGAAGCCGGTACGCAGGAAGTGGTTGAGCCAGATGGTCCCGTCGGTGCCGGCCACCTCGTCACGGAGGTCCATGCCGCCACGGAAGGTCCACGACACCTCGAACTGACCGATCGCCCCGCTCTCGAACTTCACCAGCGCGATCGCGTTGTCCTCCGCCTCGATCGGGTGGACCAACGTGTCCGACCAGCACATCACCTCGACCGGCCGGTTCTGTTTGCCGACGAACCCGCGGATGATCTCGATGCAGTGACAGCCGAGGTCGACGATGGCGCCGCCGCCGGCCTTGCGCGCATCCCAGAACCACGCGCTGTGCGGGCCCGGGTGGGTCTCACGGGAGCGCACCCACAGCACCTCGCCGACCGCCCCGCCCCGCACCGCCTCGGTGGCCTTGCGCGTCTTCGGCGTGTAGCAGAGGTCCTCGAGATAGCCGGTGAACACGCCGGCACGCTCGGCCGTCTCAAGGATCCGGCCGGCCTCCTCGGCCGAGCGGGCCAGCGGCTTGGTGCACAGCACCGCCTTGCCCGCCGCCGTCGCCAGCGAGATCGCCTCGGAGTGGAGATCGTTCGGCAGGCCGACCACCACCACGTCGGTGTCGGGATGCTCCACCGCCTCCCGCAGGTCGGTGGTGTGGTGCGGGATCCCCCATCGCTGCGCGAAGGCCGCCGCCCGCTCGCCGGTGCGGGAGTACGCCACCTCGACGCGGTCCAGGCCGCGCCGGCCGTGCAGTGTCATCGTGTAGAAGTCGCCGATCAGTCCGGTCCCGAGCATGGCGACACGATGGGCACGCACTTGTCCTCCCTCATGCTCGCTGGCTTTGTACGAGCGGACCAAGACAATAGTCTAGACATGTCGCGCTCCGGAAGGAGCTGATCGGCTCGACGGGAGGTCCAGCATGGCAATCGGCGTCGGCATCGTCGGGAGCGGGTTCATCGCCCACTTCCACGTCATGGCCTGGCAGTCCATCCGCAACGCCGACATCACCGCGATCTGCAGCCGCAACCTCAAGACCGCGGAGGGGCTGGCCGACCTGGTGCGCGAACAAGGCGTCGGCGATCCCCGCATCTACACCGACCCGGCCGAGCTGGCCAGGGACGCCCAGGTCGACGCCGTCTGGCTCTGCTCCCCGAACTTCCTCCGCGTGGAGCAGGTCCGGGCGATCACCGGCGAGGTGACCGCGGGCCGGGCCGAGCTGGTCGGGCTCGCCTGCGAGAAGCCGCTCGCCCGCAACCTGCGGGAGGCCCGCGAGGTCGTGCGGCTGGTCGAGGAGGCCGGGCTGCTCCACGGCTACCTGGAGAACCAGGTGTTCGCGCCGGCGCTGGCGCGCGGCAGGCAGATCCTCTGGGAGCGCGCGGCGCGACAGGCCGGGCCGCCCTACCTCGCCCGCGCGGCCGAGGAGCACGGCGGTCCCCACCGTGCCTGGTTCTGGGACCCGACCCAGCAGGGCGGCGGGGTGCTGAGCGACATGATGTGCCACACGGTCGAGGTCACCAGGCGGCTCCTCGCCAAGCCGGGCGAGGACGGCTACCTCACCCCCAGGACGGTCTCGGCGCAGATCGCCGCGCTCAAGTGGACCCAGCCGCGCTACGCCGACGAGCTGCTGGCCACCTACGGCGGCGAGGTCGACTACCGCAGGACCCCGGCCGAGGACTACGCCCGCGCCCAGATCAACTACGAGACCGCCGACGGGCGGCAGGTGGTGGCCGAGGCGACCACCTCCTGGAGCTACGTCGGCCCTGGCCTCCGGATCGCCTGCGAGGTGCTCGGCCCGGAGTACTCGCTCGACTGGGACACGCAGAGCGCCGAGGCCAACCTGTTCATCGGGCGCAACCTGGGCGGCGCGCAGCAGGCCGGCGAGGACCTGCTGGAGAAGCAGAACGCCGAGACCGGCCTGATGCCGGTCCTCGCCGACGAGGCGTTCAGCTACGGCTACACCCATGAGGACCGGCACATGGTGGAGGCGTTCGCCGCCGGCAGGCAGCCGGAGGAGACCCTCCGCGACGGGCTGACCGTCACCGAGCTGCTGATGGCCGCCTACCTCTCCGCCGAGACCGGGCGCACCGTCCACCTGCCGGCCGAGGGCCTGGACGACTTCGTGCCAAAGGTCGCCCAGGGCACCTGGGATCCGACCGCCCTGCCGGGCGCCGGACGCGGGTGACCGCGGCGGTCACCGCGCCGGGCGGATGTTGTGGTTGAGGTGGAAGACGTTGTCGGGGTCGTAGCGGTCCTTCAGGGCGGCCAGCCTGGCCAGCTTGTCCGCGCCGTAGGCGCGCCGGACCCCGGCCTCCCCCTCGTCGGTGAGGTCGTTGACGTAGACGCCGCTGGCGAACGGCTCGACCGCCGCGCCGTACCGGCGCGCCGCCGACATCCGCGGCCCGTCCTCGGAAGCGTCCGTCCAGCCGGTCCGGGCGACGAACTCGACCAGCGCGTCGCGGTGGCCGAAGGCGGTGTCGTCCGTGCCGACCGAGGCGATCGCGCCGCCATAGGCCTGGAAGCTGCCGGAGGGCAGCGGCGCCCCTTCGCCGTCGCCGTCCTGCCGGCCCCGTGACAGGAACGCCTGGATCGCGTCGTCACCGAGCTCGCGCAGGTAGTGGCCCTTCCAGTAGCGGCGCACCCGGTGGCCTTCGACGCTGTCGTCGATGCGCTGCAGTTCGAGGTAGGGCAGCTCCTCGACCCGCTCCGCCAGCGGCGGCGTGACGGAGCGGAGCGCCCGCCGCAGCCCGCGCCCCTCGTCCGGATCGCCAACCCAGACATACCCAACGCTGGCCAGCTGCCGGTTCCGCAGCTCCGGTTCCAGGAACGGCCACGCGCCGGTGGTGCCGACCCAGGCGGTGAGGGTCGCCTGCGGCGGTGCGTCCGCGATCAGCTCACGCCACCCCCGCAGCGCCACCGCCGCGTCGTCCAGCGGGTAGAAGAGGTCGACGACCAGCGCCGCGGTTCCCACCTGGTGCAGCTCGAACTCGAACTCGGTCACCACCCCGAAGTTGCCGCCACCGCCACGCAACCCCCAGTACAGATCCGGATGCTCCCAAGCACTCGCATGCAGAACCTCGCCACCGGCATCGACCAGCTCGAACCGGACGACATTGTCGCAGGCAAGCCCGAACCTGCGGGCCAAC
>DATLQA010000054.1:0-11665 GCA_035535495.1 Actinomycetota bacterium
TACGGCGGGAGCAGGGTGAGGGGGAAGTCCGGGTGGACCAGCTTGGCGACCACCTTGTCGTAGGCACCGTCGGTGAGGCGGGCCGGGCCGACGACGTCGCGGATCGCGGTCATCATCCCCGCCAGCTCCCGGTGCAGCGCCACCAGCGTCGCCTGGTCGCTGTCGGCCCCGGCGCGAAAGTACGCCAGGGCGCGCGCCGGGTTGCTCGACGAGATCGACGCCAGCAGGCCGCACGGGCCGGTCGAGCAGCCGGCGAAGAAGCCGGGCTCGGTGAGGAAGTGGCGCAGCTGGGGGGCGTGGGTGTGCAGGCCGGCAATGACCTCTGGGTCACCGGCGCCGTACTTGGTGGCCACCAGGTTGGGATGCTCGGCCGCGAGCTCCGCGTACTCCCACGGCTGGACCACGCGGCCCGACCGGGCCAGGTTGTAGTGCAGGAACTCCAGCTCCGGGAAGGCGCCGCAGGTCACCCTGAAGAACGACCGCAGCTCCCGGTCGGTCAGTGGCCCCCAGCTCGGCAGGCTGATCTGGAAGACGCGCACGCCGCGGTCGGCCGCGTAGGCGATGCGCTCGGCGATGGTCTGCACCGACAGGCTGATGACGCCAATCATCGGGGTCGCGCCTGCGGCCGCCAACTCCTCGCAGAAGACTTCCACGACCGACCGGTAGGTGGCGTCCCCAACCGCGTGCCCCTCCCCCGCGGTGCCGAAGACGTACAGGTCGCGCAGTCCGGCCTCCAGCAGCCAGCGGATGCCGCGCCGGAACATCGGCTCGTCCAGGGTGCCGTCCTCGTGCCAGGGCAGGCAGCAGGTGGCCAGCACCGTGCGCGGGTACCGTGCGCCCACACTCCCGACGCCCGTGTCGTCCCCCTGGTCCGGGAGCGGTCGCCGGTGGAGGTCCTCGCCGTCGCCGCCGCTCATGGGCCGGCGTCCCGGGACGGTCCGGCGGCGTGGAGGGCGTCCTCCTGGGCAAGGCGCAGGGCGGCGTTCTCCGGCAGGCCGGCGAGCGCCCCGCCGTCCACGGCCAGGACGGCGCCGTTGACATAGGAGGCGTCGGGGCCGGCGAGGAAGGCCACGGCGGCGGCGATCTCCTCCGGGAGCCCCGGGCGCGCCAGCGGGATGGCGGCGCGCATCGCCCGCTCCCGCCAGGCCGCCCCGTTCAGCCATGCCCGCGCGCGCTCGGACAGAATCAGCCCGGGGCTGACGCAGTTGCAGCGCACGCCCCTGGGGCCGTAGTCGACGGCGGTGGACCGGGTCACGGCGAGCATGCCGGCCTTGGCGGCCTCGTATGCTGCGGCGCCGTGCCCGGAGGCGAAGGCACGCTGCGACGTGACGTTGACGATCGCGCCCCCGCCGCGGCGGAGCATGTGCGGCAGCGCGTGCCTGATGAGCAGCATCGCGGCGGTGAGCGACACTCGCAGCGTGCGCTCCCAGCCGTCCAGGTCGATCTCGCCGACGGCGCCGGTGCGCTCCCAGAAGGCGTTGTTGACCAGGACGTCAACGGAACCGTGCAGCTCCACGCAGCGGCGCGTGAGCTCGGCGGGCAGCTCCGGGTCGGCGAGGTCGCCCGGCAGCGCCTCAGCCGCCGCCCCCGGGCGGGCGGCCCGGCAGGCCGCGACGACCTCGTCCAGCTCGTCGCCCTCGACGGCGGTGAGCAGCAGGGCCGCGCCCTCCGCGGCCAGGCGCACGGCGGTGGCGCGGCCGATGCCGCGCGACGCGCCGGTGACCAGGGCGGCGCGGCCCTGAAGGCGGGCGGGAGTGGTTGCCAGGGTGGTCACCTGCGCACCTAGGGATCAGCGCTGCCCGGTGGCGCGGAACATCCGCCGGCGGCGGAGCTGGTCGAGCCCGACCGCGACGATGATGATGAGGCCGACGACGAAGTCCTGGAGCACCGGGTCAATGCGCATGAGCACCAGCCCGGTCGCCAGGATGCTGAGCACCAGCGAGCCGAGCACGCTCCCCGGGATGGACCCGATACCGCCGAACAGGCTGGTGCCGCCGATGATGACCGCGCTGATCACCTGGAGCTCGAAGCCGGTGCCGATGCTCGGCTGGCCGGAGCCGAGCCGGGCCGCCATCAGCATCCCTGCGGTGGCGGCCGACAGGCCACTGAGCGTGTAGACGACCGTGGAGACTCTGCGGACGTTGATGCCGGCGTTGTTGGCCGCCTCCCGGTTGCCGCCGACCGCCCGCACCCGCCAGCCGAACGTGGTCGTCTCCAGCAGCACGTGGGCCAGCAGCGCGACGGCCGCGGCGTACAGGATCAGCAGCGGCACGCCGAACAGCTCCGCCTGGGCGATCTTCACGAAGCCGTCGGGCAGGGGCGAGATCGGCTGGCCGCCGGTGAAGTACACGACCAGCGAGCGCGCGCCGTACAGCATCCCGAGCGTGGTGATGAAGGCCGGGATGTTGGCGTAGTTGATGAGCACGCCGTTGAGCCAGCCCGCCGCGGCGCCCGCCGCGCACCCGGCCAGGACCGCGGGGACGATCCCCCAGCCGGCCGACAGCAGCCCGGCCGTGCCGATCGAGCCGACGGCGAACAGCGACCCGACCGACAGGTCCAGGCCGCCGCTGACGAACACGAACGTGGTGAAGGAGGCCACGATCAGGATGAAGACCGCGTTGCGCAGGATGTTGATCCAGGTGCCGACGGTCAGGAACTCCGGCGAACGGGTCGCCCCGTACAGCACGAACAGCACAATCACGACGCCGACGAGGAACTGCGGGCTGGTTAGGACCCGCTGCCACAGCGGCAGCCCAGCAGTCGCCGAGCGCGCGACGGCGCCGACCTCCGGTGCTTCCGTGCCGATCGGCGCCGGCGCCGGACTCGGTTCCTGGGCATCGGGAGTGACCTCGGCGTGAGGGGCGACCTGGACTTCAGGGGCGTCCGGGCTGACCGGCACGGGCCGGGCTGCGTGCCCGGCCCGGTCGTCCTCGGCGCTCACCGCGGCCCAGCCCCAGCAGGCGCCGGTGACGGGGCTGCCGCATCCGGTTCGATGGCACCGGTGATAAGGCCGATAATCTCGCTGCGGTCGGCGCTGGCACGCTCGCGCACCCCCTGGACGCGCCCGAGGCGCATGACCTGGATGCGGTCGGCCACCTCGAACACGGTCTCAAGGTCATGGCTGATCAGGATCACCGCCTTCCCGTCCTGGCGCAGCCCTCGGATGATGTCGATGACCTGCCTGGTCTCGCGGTAGCCGAGGGCGGCGGTCGGCTCGTCCATGAGCACGATCCGGCTGTCCTGCTGCACCGCCCTGGCGATGGCGACGCCCTGGCGCTGGCCGCCGGAGAGGACGCCGACGGGAACGCGGACCGAGGGTACGCGCACGCGCAGCGCGGCGAGCGTGTCGGCGGCGCTTTCGATCATGCGGCGCCGGTCGGCGAAGATCAGGCCCCTGCGGATGGGCCGGCCGAGGTACATGTTGGCCGCCACGTCCAGGCACTCCACCAGGGCCAGGTTCTGGAACACCGTGGCGATGCCCAGCTCCTGAGCCTTGGCCGGGCTGGTCACCGTGACCGGCCGACCGTCGAGCAGGACCACGCCGGAGTCCACGGGATGGACCCCGGCGAGGACCTTGATCATGGTCGTCTTGCCCGCGCCGTTGTCCCCGACGATCACCAGGACGCTGCCCGCGTACGCCTCGAGGTGGACGCGGTCCAGGGCGACGACGTGGCCGAACGCCTTGGAGACGTCGCGCAGCTCCAGCACCGGGCTCTGGGCAGCTCGTTGTGGCATCGGGTTCTCCGGCCGGTCAGGGCGAGGTGGTGGTCAGCCCGAGAACGGGGCGTCGGCCTTGTCCTTGGGGCAGCCCTTGTACGGCAGGTTCTCCTTGCTGACCGGGTCGACGTCGACCGCGTAGAAGCTCTTGGGCTTGACGTTGTTCTTCTTCATCTGGGTGATCAGCTTGGCGATGTTGGGGGAGGTGTCGAACCAGCACTGGTTGAGGGTGGTCGTGATCCACCCGTCCTGGATCGCCTTGAGCGTGGACTCCTGGGCGTCGACCGCCAGCACCTTGACGTCGCCGGCCTTCTTGCCCGCCTCGCGCATCGCGGCGGGGACCGCGCCGGGCGCCGCGCCCTCGATGATCCACAGGTAGTCCATCTGCGGGTAGGCGCCGAGCATGTCGCCGATCTTCTGCGCTGCCACGCCGGCGTCGCTCTTGTCTCCCTCCCAGACTAGTTCCTTGATGTTGGGGTACTTCTCCTTGAGCTGCGTCCGGAAGCCCTTGACCTGCTCGACCTGGTTGGGGGTGGTCTGGTCGGTGCCGAGGATGCCGACGTTGGCCTTGCCGCCGGTCTGCTTGGCGATGAGGTCGGCAGACAGGCGGCCGTAGGCCTCGTTGCCCGTGCCGACGGAGAAGTCGGCGTTGGGGTCGACGCAGCCGATTGACGCCACGACGATGCCCTCGGACTGGGCCCGGTCGACCACGGCCTTGAAGGCGGCAGGGTCCAGGGGGCAGGTAACGATGCCGTCGGCGCGCGCGGTGATGGCCTGCTCGATCTGGCTCACCATGGCGGGGATGTCGATCTTGTTGGGGCCGACCAGCGTGGCCTTGTAGCCGAGCTGGCTGGCGCTGTCCTTGAACAGCTTGCCCGACCGGCCCCAGTCGGGCGTGTTGGGCAGCGGGTTCACGTACCACAGGTCGAACTGCTCGCCGCCGGCGGGCCCGCCGCCTCCCTGGTCGTCGTTGTTCCCGCCGCATCCCGCGAGCAGCATGACGCACGCCACCGCGACGACAGCCACGGACCGCAGCGCTCGAGGTCGCCTCACGTTCCCCACCTCCGGGCGGGTCCCCTCGTCGGGACCCATCGCTTCATCGCTCGCCGGCCGCGCCGCCCGAGGCAGGCATCCAGTCGCAAGCGGGCGTGCTGGCACCGTAGGTGGTGAAGTCGTTGATTGTCAATGCTTGAGAATCGAGTCATATGGAGGTCGGATTGCCGGCTCAGCGGCACATGAGCCGTTCCCACTCGCCCTTGAACATGTTCATGCGGGCGGTCGTGCTGCCCGGATGGGCGCGAGCGACCTCCTCGTCGATCTCGTAGCCCCAGCCGGGCGCGGCCGGCAGCACGTAGGCACCGTCCTCGAGCACCGGCGTGCCCGAGGCGAGCAGGTCGGCCCGCCAGGGCACGTCGAAGTCGGCGAACGACTCCAGGACCAGGAAGTTGGGGATGCCGGCGCATAGGTGCACGCTGGCGACCAGGCGGCCGGGCCCGTCGCAGTTGTGCGGCGCCACGCTCACGTAGTGCGCCTCGGCCATGGCGGCGATCTTCCTGGTCTCGGCGAAGCCGCCCGCGTAGACCAGGTCGGGCTGGATGACGTGGGCGGCGTTGGCCGCAAGCAGCTCGCGGAAGCCGAAGCGGGCGTAGGTGTGCTCGCCGGTCGCGATGCGCACGCCCATGGCCGAAGCCGCCTGCGTGACCCACGCCTGGGACTGCACGTTGTGGGCGGGGATGGGCTCCTCGCAGAACAGCGGCTCGTACGGCGCCATCGCCTTGACGGCCTCGATGGCGGTGCCGACCGAGAAGCGTCCGTGGCACTCCACCAGGACGTCAACGTCGGGCCCGACGGCGTCGCGCACCGCCTCGACGGCGGCGCACGCGGCGCGCAGCGTCGGCCGGTCCAGCTCACGCCCGCCCGCGCCGAACGGGTCCAGCTTGAGCGCGCGGTAGCCGAGTTCCAGCACGCGGGCCGCCTGCGCGCGCAGGCGCCCGTGGTCGTCGATGCCCGAGTACCAGCCGTTGGCGTACGCCTTGACCCGGTCGCGCAGCGGGCCGCCGACCAGGTTGACGACCGGCTGGCCGCAGACCTTGCCGACCACGTCCCAGAGCGCGGTCTCCAGCCCCGCCATGGCGGCGTACATCACCGGGCCGGTGTTGTGCTCGACCTGGTAGAGCCGGAACCACAGGTCTTCGATGCGGAACGGGTCCATGCCGACGACGTAGCGCTCGGCGAACTCGCGCACCAACGCCTCGACCGCGAACTCCTTCCAGCCAAGGGTGCCGTCGCCCCAGCCAACGATGCCGTCGTCGGTGGCGACCTTGACGATGAGGAAGTTGCGCCAGGCGCCGTCGACCACGAAGGTCTCCACGCGCTCGACCTTGCGGCCGCTTCCGGCGGACGACCCGGGTGGCTCTGGCGGCAGGACAGGGGATACCGACGTCACGTGGGCCTCCAAGGAAATAGCCGGTGGTCGCCCCGGCCACCCGGGCCGGGGCGGTCAGCCGCGCGCCTGGACGCGCCGCCGCTTGGGCACGCCCTTGCCCGGTGCCGGAAGGTTGCGCCAGATGTCCTGGCCGTGGTCGGCCAGCTCGCGGTTGACGGCGCGCAGGTCGCCGGCACGCACGCTGTCGAGCAGCAGCTGGTGCCTGCGCACGATGTCGTCCAAGTCCTGGGTGAACTGCGGCCCGGCCACCGCGACGAACTTGCGGATGGTGCCCTCCAGCAGGGGCCAGACCGACGCCAGGATCTGGTTGCCAGAGGCCGCGTAGAAGACGCCGTGGAAGCGCATGTCGGCGCCGATCATGGACGCGTAGTCGGCGCTGGCGGCGGACGTGCGCAGCTCGGCGAGGATGCCCTCCAGCTCCTGCTCGTGCTCGGGCGTCAGGCGGCCGGCGGCCAACTCGAAGGCGTAGGGCTCCAGGCGCCCGCGGATCTCGTAGGCGCCCCGCGCCTCCTCTTCCGAGACCGAGGACACGAACGTACCCCGGTGTGGAAAGGAGATGATCAGCCCCTCGTACGTCAGGCCCGCGAAGGCCTCGCGGACCGGGCCAGCAGAGGTGCCCATCGCCTCGGCCACGCCCTGCTCAGTCAGCCGCTCGCCCATCTGCAGCTCCCCGGAGAGGATCTGCGCGCGCAGGCGCTGACGGATCGCCTCGGCCAGGGACGTGCGCACCAGTGCGTTGGGTCCCCCAGGGGTCACGGCGTCTCCTTGGTCTAGCCAGGGGAGCCCCCGGCCGAGTGGGGCGGCGTCCCGACCCTTACCTGATTCTTGAGGATCAAGTATAGTGCGGCGCGTCTGAGCCGGACAAGGACGGTAGCGCATGCCCCTGACGCAGGCCGACGTCGACGACCTGGCGAGCCGCCTGCGCGCCGCCGAGCTGGACCGGCGGCCGGTACAGCCGGTCACCGAGGTCTTCCCCGGCCTGGCCGCCGCCGACGCCTACCGGATCCAGCGCGGGTTCGTCGACCTGCGCCGCCGCGACGAGGGCTCGCGCCTGACCGGCCGCAAGATCGGCGCCACCAACCCCGTCATCCAGAGCCTGCTGGGCGTCGACATGCCCGACTACGGACACCTGCTGGACACGATGGTGCTCGAGGACGGTGCCCGCATCCGGCACGGCCTGCTGATCCAGCCCCGCGTCGAGGCCGAGGTGGCCTTCCACCTCGCCGAGGGGTTGCGCGGCCCCGGCGTGACCGTGCGCGACGTCCTGCTTGCCACCCGCGGCATCTCCGCCACCTTCGAGATCATCGACAGCCGGATCCAGGACTGGCGCATCAGCTTCGCCGACACGGTCGCCGACAATGGCTCCAGCGCGCTCGTGGTCGTCGGGCCCACGATCCTGCCGGTGATCGGGTTGGACCTGCGCACGATCGGGGTCGTGATGGAGCGCAACGGCGAGGTCGTCGAGACCGGCGCGGGCGCGGCCTCGCTCGGCCACCCCGCCCGCGCCGTCGCCTGGCTCGCCAACGCCCTCGGCGAGTTCGGCGAGGGCCTCGAGCCCGGCCAGCTCGTGCTCTCCGGCGCCCTCACGAGCGCGCCGCTGGCCAGGCCAGGCGACCTGTTCCAGGCCCACTTCGCCGGGCTCGGCACCGTCACCTGCTCGTTCGACGGACCCGCGGAGCCAGGCGATGGCTGAGCGGGTGCCGCTCGACGCGGCCACGATGGAGGCGCTGATCAGGCGCTACTTCGACGCCTGCAACGCCGGGAACGTGGACGCCATCGCGGCCTGCTTCACACCCGACGCGGTGCACTACTTCCCGCCGGGCATGTACGGCGGGCCGTTCCGCGGGGCGCGCGCGATCGGCGAGCGCTGGGCGTGGGCGGTGCGCGAGCTCGGCTCCTCGTGGACCGTCGACCAGGTCCTGTGCGACCCGGCAACGAGCAGGGCGGTGATCGAGTGGACCCACCACAAGGCGCGCCAGGGCGTCGTGCTGCGCGGCGACGAGTGGTACGTCTTCGACCAGGGGAGCGGGCTGATCGCCGAGATCCGCGCCTACTACGCCTCGCCGCAGGCGCCGGACCTGACCCGCATGGAGCTGGGCGGCTTCCCGTACACCGAGCGAGGGTACCCGCTGGCAGCGACCGATCCGACCGCCGGAGCCGAGGTCGGCCCGGTGACCGACGAGGTGCCATGAGACTCGCGACCGCGCGGGCGCCCGAGCCCCACGGCGGCGCCTCCGCCCTGTTCGCCGCCGGCACCGGCGGCTACTACCACGTCTCCAGCGCCGCCCTCGCCGCAGGGGTCACGGCGCTGGCCGGCATGGCCGACGTCGGCGACCTGCTGCGCGCAGGCGACGGTGCGCGCGTCGCCCTGGCCACGCTGGTGGCCGAGCTGGACGCCGTCGGCGACCCGGGCGTGGCGCTCGACAAGCTCGACCTGCTGCCACCGGTCCTCGCCCCGCGCGCGCTGGTGTGCATCGGGCGCAACTACGCCGAGCACGTCGCGGAGGGCAAGGCCGAGATGCCGGCGTACCCGCTGCTGTTCAGCAAGTTTCTCAACGCCCTCGCCGGCCACCCGGCCCGGGTGGCGTACCCGGCGATCACCAAGGAGCTGGACTACGAGGGCGAGCTGGCCGTCGTGATCGGCAGGCGCGCCAGCCGGGTGCGCGAGCAGGACGCCTTCGACCACGTCGCCGGCTACACGATCGTCAACGACCTCAGCGCCCGCGACCTCCAGGCGCGCGACCTGCAATGGATCCGGGCCAAGTCGCTGGACGGCTTCGCCCCGCTCGGGCCGTGCGTGCTCACCGCCGACGAGGTCGCCGACGTGGACGCCCTGCGCATCCAGACGCGCGTCAACGGTGAGCTGCGCCAGGACGAGGTCGCCGGCGCGATGCACTTCAAGATCCCCCGGCTGCTCGCCTTCATCACCGAGGGCATCACCCTCGAGCCCGGCGACGTCGTCGCCACCGGCACGCCGAGCGGCGTCGGCCTCGGCTTCGACCCGCCGCGCTACCTGGCCAGGGGCGACGTCGTCGAGGTCAGCATCGAGCCGATCGGCGTGCTCCGCGCCGACGTGGTCTGAGCCCTGGGACCGCGGCGACCGATGAACGTCCCCCCGACCGTGGCGACCGGCGCCGCCGAGCCCGTCACGCTGACCTGGCTCGGCCAGGCCGGCTTCCTGCTCGCGACCGGACCGGTCGCGGTGCTGGTGGACCCGTGGCTGTCGCCGCATCCCGAGCGGCTCGGCGACCCGCCGGACACCGGTCTGCTACCCCTGCGCATCGACGCGGTCTTGGCCACGCACGGCCACCCCGATCATCTGGACCTGGACGGGCTCGCCGAGCTGCGCGCGACGCATCGGCTTGGACGCGTAGTGGTCCCCCGACCGCACGTGGACGCCACGCGCGAGCGGCTGGCCGGTGCCGAGGTCACCGGGGTGCGACCAGGCGACCGCCTGGACGAGCCCGTGCCGGTCGACGTCGTCCCCGCCTGGCACGGGGTGACGACCGAGGACGCCTACGGCGACGGCCGGGCGGCGGACGGCACCACGCCGCACGTCGGCTACGTGCTCACGCTCGGCGGCACGGTGATCTACCACGCGGGGGACACGATCGGGCCGCCGGCGCTCGCCGAGGCCGTCGCACGGCTGGCGCCGGACGTCGCGCTGCTGCCGGTCAACGGCCGTGACGGGCGGCGCGAGGCCGCCGGAATCGTGGGCAACCTCGACCCGCTCGAGGCGGCGCGGCTGGCCGTCGCCGTCGGCGCCGAGCTGCTGATCCCGATGCACCACGACGCGGTCAAGGGCAACACCGGTGACGTTGTGGCGCTCGTCCGCGCGGCCGGCCGGTCGCCGGGGCCGCACCTGCTGCTGCCGGTCCGCGAGCGGGCGCTGCGCCTGCCACCGCCGGCACGCCCCCGCCTGCTCGGCGGTGCCCCGTGAGCACGGTCCTGGTGACCGGCGGGGCGGGGTTCGTCGGCGCCTACGTGACCAGGGCGCTGCTGGCGGAGGGCCACCGCGTCGTCGTCTACGACGTGCGCCCGAGCCGCAACGCGCTGGACCTCGTGCTCGACCGCACCGGCGACCGGGAAGGGGGGGACCTGGTCATCGAGCAGGGTGAGATCACCGACGGCTGGCGGCTGCTGCGGACCTGTCGCCGCCACCGGGTCGACCAGGTGGTGCACCTGGCCTCCCCGCTGACCCAGGACGTCACCGACAACCCGGTGACCGGCATCCGCGACGTCTGCCTCGGCACGGCGACGATGTTCGAGGTCGCCAGGGAGGCGGCACTGGGCCGGTTGGTCTGGGCCAGCTCGGTGGCGGTCTTCGGGCCGGCCTCGGCGTACCCGCCCGGCCCGCTCGCCTACGATGCCTGCCACCGCCCCACGACCCTCTACGGCAGCGCCAAGTCGCTGTGCGAGCAGCTCGCCAGGCGTGCGTGGGAGGTTGACGGCGTTGATTCGGTGGGGCTGCGACTGACGGTCGTCTACGGCGCCGGGCGCCTGCGCGGCTACATGAGCTACCCGTCGCAGGTGCTGCGCCAGGCGGCGGCGGGAGGCCCCGTGGTGGTCGATTTCGGCGCCCAGCGGCTCAACTGGCAGTACGTCGACGAGGTGGCTGCCATGGTGAGCCGGGTGCTCGCGTCGCCGACGCAGGGAGCCGGACGCACGTTCAACACCTACGGCGACGCGCGCACATGGGCGGAGGCCGCCGGGGTGCTGCGGCGGGTCCTGCCCGACGTGGCCGTCGAGGTGCGCGACGGGCTCGACCCGGCCCTCGACGGGGTGGTCGAGGCCTACGACGACAGCGCCTTCCGCGAGCACTTCGGGTACGAGCCGCGCTGGCCGCTCGAGCGCGGGGTGGCGGCCACGGTGGAGACCTACAGTCGGATCATCGCCGAGGGCCTCGAGGTTGGCATGGACGGCTGACCCCTGGCGGAGAGGAGACGGCGATGACGGCATCTGGGCACGTGCGCGTCACCAGCATCGTCCACGCGGTCGTCGTCGTGAACGACATGGAGCGGGCGCTTGGCTTCTACCGGGACCTGCTCGGCCTGCGCGTAGCGCAGGACTTCGTCCACGACCCCGCGCTGCTCGGACGCCTGATGCCGTACGAACGGCCGCGGGTGCGGGCGGTGCTGCTGAAGGCACCCGACGGGACCGAGGTGGAGCTGGCGGAGTTCCGCTCGCCGCGTGGCCGTTCGGACGCGGGCGAGTGGCCCGACGCCGGGATCCGGTCGCTGACCTTCCGTGTGGAGGACCTGGCGGGCGCGGTCCGGGCGCTCGGCGCTGCGGGAGTCCAGTTCATGAGCGAGCCGGTTGCCCAGCCGCTCGACGACGGCTCGGTCGCCGAGGTCGTGTACTGCCGAGGCCCCGACGACGTGATCGTCACGCTCGCCCAGCTCCCGCCCGGCCGGTGACCCCGGCAGCCGGTCCAGCCGTCGTCACACAGCTCGCCACGCCGGCACCGGTCCGGGTGCTGCGGCTTCCGGGGCACGGTCGGCG
>DATLQA010000055.1:0-3147 GCA_035535495.1 Actinomycetota bacterium
CGACCACCGGAGACCGAACGTGAGGGGCTGGGCGTGCCCGCGCCGGGCGCGGATCCGGCCGTCGAGCCGGCACGGCAAGGAACGGCTCACGCGTTAACTCTATATAGTCAGAGTTCCGCGTTGTCAACGTCGTTGTCAACGGCGATCACGTAGCGGAAGACGTTGTCTTGGCGTAGCGCCCCGTCCGGCTTGCGGTCCGCCTCCAGTACGGTGTCGAGCACCGCGCGGGTGGCGTCCGGTCCGGCCATGTCGATGACCTTCTGCGGCGGTCCCGCCGAGGTGTGCGCGGTCCAGGCGTGGTCGAGGTCGCGGAACACGAACGGGCAGGACGTCTCGCCGCCGTCGACGACGCGCAGGCCGGCCTTCTCGAGCAGCTCCTCGACGACGCCGGGGGCGCTGCAGGCCAGCGGCGCGGGTGTGCCCGGCGGGGGCGGCGCCAGCGAACGCAGCCGCGCGAACAGGGCCTCGGTCTCGCAGCGTTCGGGGTCGCCCCAGACGCCAATCGCGACCCGGCCGCCGGGACGGCAGACCCGGGCCAGCTCGCGCACCGCCTGGGCGGGGTCGACGGCGTACTGGATGGCGTTGAACGCGGTGACAACGTCGAAGGCGCGGTCCTCATAGGGCAGCGCGTCGATGTCGCCGATGCGGAGGTCGGCGCCCTGAACCCGCCCGGCGGCCACCTCCAGCAGCGCCGGGGTGGCGTCCAGGCCGGCGACCGCGGCGCCGCGGTCGGCGGCCTTCCTGAGCGCCAGGCCGGCGCCGCAGCCGGCGTCGAGCAGCCGCAGGCCGGCCAGCGGCGCCAGCGCGTCCAGGGTGGCGTCATAGAGCGGGCCCATCTGCGGTTCCATCTCGGTCGACCACGTGCGCGCGTCCCTTCCCCACAGCGTGGCCTGCACGGGTGCTGATCCCATGACCGTCCTCCCTCTCCGGCGCCGGCGTGTCCGGCGGCAGGAGCAGTCTGGGGTGGGCGGCGGCCAGGCCACATCCGTAGTAGCCCCGGATCTTCGATGCGACACTGGATGGCGTGGCAGCGATTTCGGCGCGGGAAACCGAGGTGCTCGCCCTCCTCGGCGAGCACCTCACGCATGCCGAGATCGCCGGCCGGTTGGTCATCTCCATCCGCACCGTCGAGAGCCACGTCGCCTCCATGCGACGCAAGCTCGACCTGCCCGCGCACCGTGATCTCATCCGGTACGCCGTCGCCCACCGGGCCGCCACGCAGTGGAACGGGCCGGCGCCGGCGCCGCCCCGGCCGCTGACCTCCTTCGTGGGGCGGCGGCAGGAGCGCGCCGGGCTGGCCGAGGCGTTGCTCAGCGCCCGGGTCGTGAGCGTCGTGGGCCCGGGCGGCGCCGGCAAGACCAGATTGGCCCGCGCCGCCGCCGACGACGTCACCGACCGGTTCCCGGCCGGTGTCTGGCACGCCGACCTGGTCCCGGTCGGCGACGGTGCCGCCGTGGCCGCGGCCGTGGCCGCGGCGTGCGGCATGGCCGATCTGCCCGGGCGCGACATCGAGGACGTGCTGGTGCGCGGCCTCGGCGACCGGCCGGCCCTGCTCCTCCTCGACAACTGCGAGCACCTGGTCAACGCCGTCGCCGTGCTGGTCGAGCGGCTGGTCTCGGCCTGCGGGCAACTACGTGTCCTGCTCACCAGCCGCAGCCGGCTGGCTCTGCCGTTCGAACGTGCCTACCGCGTCGGCGGCCTGTCGGACGGCGACGCGCTGGCCCTGTTCGTCGAGCGGGCGGTCGCCGCCGGCTGGCCGGCGCCGACCTCGGCGCAGCTGCCGCGCATGGCCGAGATCTGCCGTGCCCTGGACGGACTGCCGCTCGCGATCGAGCTCGCGGCCGTCCGGCTACCGTCACTCGGCCTGGACGGCGTCGAGCAGGGCCTCACCAACCACGCCAGCCTGCTGACCGCTGGGGCGCGGCTGCGCCCACGCCAGCGCTCGATGCAGGAGACGCTGGACTGGAGCTTCCAGCTGCTCGAGCCGCCCGACCGTGCGGTGCTGTGCCGGCTGTCGGTGTTCGCCGCCGCCTTCGGCGCCGACGCGGCCGGCGCCGTGGCCAGCGCCGGCATCGGCGATCCAGCCGAGGTCACCCAGGCCTTGGGACGGCTCGCCGATCAGAGCCTTCTGGTGCCGGTCCCGGCCACCGGGGATGGGCGCTGGCGACTGCTGGAGCCGGTCCGCCAGTTCGCGTTGTCGCGCATGTCACCGGCCGACCAGGCGGCGTTCGCCGCGCATCTCGGCTGGGCCCGTGACCGGGCCAAGGGGCTTCTGGTGGCCAGCGCCCGACCCGGCCGGGCCTGGTACGGCGACCTCGACGACGTCCTCGACGACCTGCGCGCCGCCCTGGGCTGGAGTAGGCACCAGCCGGACCGGCGGGCCGAGGGGTCGGAGCTGGCGGAAGCCCTGGCCACCCTGCTGTTCCGGGCAGGACTGGCCCGCGAGGCGCAGCGCCGCTACGAGGAGGCCGCCGACCTGGCCGACCGTCCGGCAACCGCGGCCCGCCAGCTGGCCCTGGCGGCCGCCGTCGCCAGGTGCCGCGTGCAGGGCGAGGACGCGCTCCGGCTGGAGCTGGCGGCGATCGCGGCGGCCCGTCGCCACGGCGACCCGAGCATGCTGGCCGGGGCCCTGGTCGAAGCGGCGGAGACGATCCTTCGATTCGAGGGGATGTTCGCCGGACCTGCGCCGGAGACGATGGCGGCGTCGCTGCTGGAGGAGGCGCGGGCACTCTCGGTTGGCCGGCCGCGGCTGCGCGCTGCCGCGCAGATGGTGCAACTCCACCGGAAGGAGCCCTCGGACCCACAGACCCGGCGAGAGGCCGCCCGCGCCGTCGAGGCGGCCCACCGGGCGGGCGACCGGATCCGTGAGAGCGCCGCCCTCGACCTCCTCACCGGCATCCAGCTCCTGGCCGGCCAGCCAGTCCAGGCCGCCGGCTCGGCGCGGCGGCGAGTCGACCTCCTCGACGGCCGGCCGGTCGAGCCGGCGGGCGCGCTCGAGCTCAAGGACGCCCTGCACATGGCCGTGCTGACCTGCGTCGGGGCGGGGGATCTCCCCGCAGCAACCCGGTACAGCCAGCGGCAGCGGGCGCTTGCCTTTCTGCGTGAGCAGCACGATCTCGCCACCGAGGAGACCCTGACGCCGGACGC
>DATLQA010000056.1:0-10121 GCA_035535495.1 Actinomycetota bacterium
CCATGGGATGTGGCGGACCTGCACCATCAGCAGGAACCCGACCACCACCAGCACCGGCGAAGCGGCCTCGTACGGCACCACCTCGACCAGCGGGGTGAGGAACAGCGCCACCACGAACAGCAGCGCGGTGACCACGCTGGCCAGGCCGGTGCGTGCGCCCTCGCCGACGCCGGCCGCCGACTCGATGTAGGTGGTGTTGGACGAGCAGGAGGCGGCGCCGCCCGCCGCCGCCGCCACGCTGTCGACCAGCAGCACGTTGCTGATCCCTGGCAGGCGCCCTTCGCGGTCGAGCAGGCCGGCCTCGTTGCCGACGCCGATGACCGTGCCCATGGTGTCGAAGAAGTCGCTCAGCATCAGCGTGAACACGAACAGCACCGCGACCAGCACCCCCGCCTCGACGAAGCCGCCGGTCAGGCTGAAGTTGCCGACCAGCCCGAAGTCGGGCGAGCCGACCAGGCTGTCGGGCAGCCGCGGGACGGTCAGGCCCCAGCCGGTCGGGGTCACGTTGCCGGCCGCGTCGACCCGCGGGGGCACGTCGGCGATGGCGTTGACGATGATCGCGAAGATGGTGGTGGCGACGATGCTGAGCAGGATGGCGCCGCGCACGCGCCGGGCGACTAGCACGATGGTGAGTAGCAGGCCGAAGCAGAACACCACCGTCGGCCAGCCCATCAGCCGGCCGCCGATGCCGAGCTCCACCGGGACGACGGTGCCGGCGGCGTCGGGGATGCGCCGCACGAAGCCGGCGTCGACCAGCCCGATGAACGCGATGAACAGGCCGATGCCGACGCCGATGGACTGCTTGAGCGCGAGCGGGATGGCGTCCATCACCGCGGTGCGCAGGCCGGTCAGGACCAGCAGCGTGATCAGCAGGCCCTCCAGGACCACCAGCCCCATCGCGTCGGGCCAGGACATCTGGCTGGCGAGCTGGAAGGCGACCACCGCGTTGAGCCCGAGGCCGGCGGCGATGGCGAACGGGTAGCGGCCCCACACCCCCATCAGCAGGGTCATGACCGCGGCCACCAGCGCCGTCGAGGTGGTGAGCTGGCCGAGGTCGAGCCGCTGGCCGCCGGCGTCCTGCGCCCCGCCGAGGATGAGCGGATTCAGGACCACGATGTAGGCCATGGTGAAGAAGGTGGCCAGGCCGCCGCGGAGTTCGCGTTCGACCGTCGAGCCGCGTTCGGAGATGTGGAAGTAGGCGTCGAGCCCGGAGCTGGGACGCTGCTCGACCGGGGCGTCCGACTGGGTGGCCATGGGGGTCCTCCCGAGGGGGGCCGGCATCTGCGACGAGGTGCCGGGATCGGGGCGTGCCGGGTCGCGAGGCAGCCAGGTGAGTTCTACGAAGACGCCAGCGCCGTGTCAACGACCGGCCGGGCCGCTTCGCCGCGGGGAACCCTGGCGGTGGTCGCGGTGTACCGGGGATGGTGCGCACCGTTCGCCAAGGAGGCCTTCATGCGCCGACGCTTGCTGCCCCTCGCCGCCGTCCTGGCCGCCGCGCTGGTCGCGGCCGTGCTGGCCGTCCCGGCGGCGCTTGCCGGCGGGTACTGCCACACGCCCGCGACCGACGAGCGGGGCACCACCGTGACCATGCGGGACTACTGCTTCAGCCCGACGGTGCTGCGGGTGCCGACCGGCGCGGAGGTGACCTTCGTCAACCGGGACGACGTGGCCCACCCCACGGTCGGGCGGGGATCCAACTGGGGCGTCGATGGCGGCACCACCGGGCGTGATGCGGTCCGCTTCGACGAGCCAGGCATCTACCCCTATTTCTGCCACGAGCACATCGGCATGATCGGCGTGGTGGTCGTCGGCGACGGCCGCGCCGCGGCCACGGCCGCCCCGGTGCAGGTCGCGGATCCACCGGCCGCGCAGCCCACCGCCGAGCCGGCAGCGGCCCAGCGCGCGTCCTGGTCACTGCCGGTCGCGCTGCTGCTCGGGGCCGTGCTGGCCGGCGCCGCGCTGATCCTGGTGGTCGCCCGCCGGCGCCGCGCCACCACCGGCCCGGCACCGCAGGCGTAGCCGGCCGCTCCGACCAGCGGCCGTTCCCGGCCCGCCCCGGCGCCACCGCCGGGCGGGCCGGCGGCGTGCGGGCGGCTGGCGGCCGCTACAGGTGGACGACCGGGCAGGTGAGGGTGCGGGTGATGCCCTCCACCGCCTGGACCCTGGCGACCACCAGCTTGCCGAGCTCGTCCACGTTGCGGGCCTCGGCCCTGGCGATCACGTCGTAGGGGCCGGTCACGCCCTCGGCGACCTGGACGCCAGGGATGCCGCCGACGGTCTTGGCGACCGCGCCTGCCCTGCCAACCTCTGTCTGGATGAGGATGTACGCCGACAACGCCACGCCCGACCTCCTGTTGCTCGCCCCCCCACCGCTGCTCCGGGCGAGGATCGGCCTCGCCACGCGGTGCCGGCCCATTGTTTCAGTAGGACCGGGGCAGGCCAAGGGAATGCTCGGCCACGTAATTTAGGATCATCTCGCGGCTCACCGGCGCGGTGCGCAGGGCGCGGATGCCGGCCCACATGTCGGCCAGGCCGTACTCGGTGGCGAAGCCGTTGCCGCCGTGGGTCTGGATGGCGGCGTCGATGGCCTGCAGGCTCGCCTCGGCCGCGGCGAACTTGGCCATGTTGGCCGCCTCGCCGGAGCCCTTCTGGCCGTGGTCGTGCAGCCAGGCGGCCTTCTGGGTCATCAGCCGGGCCAGCTCCACGTTGATCTTCGCCTCGGCCAGCGGGTGGGCAAGCCCCTGGTGGGCGCCGATCGGCACGCTCCAGACCTGGCGCTGGTTGGCGTAGGCGGTGGCCTTGGCGAGCGCGTAGCGGGCGGCGCCGTTGGCGCCGGCCGCGCCGATGATCCGCTCCGGGTTGAGGCCGTTGAAGACCTGCCGCAGCCCGTCGCCCTCGTCGCCGAGCAGCCGCTCGGCCGGCACCACCACGTCGTCGAAGAACAGCGTGAACTGCTTCTCGGGCGCGTTCACGCTGACCGGGATCAGGGTCTTGTCGAGCCCGGAGGCGTCGGTGTCGACGATGAACAGGGACAGCTGCCCGCGGTCGCTGCCCTCGTGCACCCCGGTCTTGGCGACCACCAGGATGGCGTCGCTCTCGTCCACCCCGGAGGTGTAGTACTTGGTGCCGCGGATCCGCCAGCCGTCGGCGTCCGGGCTGGCCACGGTCGACAGCTTGTGGGTGTTGGAGCCGGCGTCCGGCTCGGTGATGGCGAACGCCATCTTGCTCCCGGCGGCCATCGGGGGCAGCCAGCGCTCCCGCTGGGCCGGCGTGCCGAAGCGGGCGATCAGCGTGCCGGTGATCGCCGGGGTGACCATCAGCATCAGCAGCGGGCAGCCGCCCGCGGAGAGCTCCTCGGTCACCACCGCCAGCTCGCCGATGCCCATGCCGCCGCCGCCGTACTCCTCGGGCAGGCAGACCCCGACAAAGCCGGCCTTGGCGACCGCCTCCCACAGCTCGGTGGTCTTGGCGCCGGTGCGGACCTTCTCGGTGAAGTAGTCCCGGCCGAAGTCGGCGGCGATCTTGGCGACCGCCTCGCGCAGCATCCGCTGCTCGGTCGTCTCGTTGAAGTCCACTGCTACTCCCTGCGCTCGGCGGGTGCGCTGGCGTCGTGGTCGGCTCCTGTTCCGGTCGGTGGCGCGGCCTGGTCCACGCCGTCACCGTCGACGACGGCCAGGACCGTGCCGGCGTCGATCTGCTGGCCCACGGCGACCAGGACCTCGCGCACCAGGCCGGCGTGGGGCGCCGCCACCCGGTGCTCGGTCTTCATCGCCTCCACCACCACCAGGACCGCACCGGCCTTGACCCGCTCGCCCGGCGAGGCGGCCACCTGGCGCACGACGCCTGGCAGCGGCGCGGTCAGCGAGCCGCGCTCCAGCGCCGTCGCCGCCTCTGGGAAGCGCGGCCGCTCCCGCAGCGCCACCGGCCCGAGCGCCGAGTCGACGAAGTGCTCGGTGCCGGCGCGGTGCACCTCGAAGCGGCGGCGCACCCCGGCGGTCTCCAGGTCGACCAGGTCTGGCTGGCAGGCCCAGAGCCGGACCCCGGCCACCGGCTCGCCGTCCAGTTCCAGGTCGAGCCCGCCGCGCCCGAAGCGGTAGGCGACCTCGACCTGGCCGTGTTCGCCGTCGAAGGCGACCCGCTGCGGCTGGGAGGGGTTGTTGCGCCAGCCGGACGGGACGGCGGCCAGCACCGGGGCGGCCGCGCGCCTGCCGGCCTGCGCGGCCAGGGCCGCGGCCGCGGCCGAGAGCCGCTCGGCCGGCGCGTCCGCCAGGGGCGCGGCCAGGTCGGCGACCGGATGGCGCTCCAGGAACCGGGTGTCCATCTCGCCGGCGAGGAAGTCCGGGTGGCGCAGCACCCGCACCAGCAGGTCCCGGTTGCTGACCAGGCCGTGCAGCCGCGCCCCCGCCAGCGCGGCGGCGAGCAGCCCCGCCGCCTCGGCGCGGGTGGGCGCGTGCGCGACCACCTTGGCGAGCAGCGGGTCGTAGTGGACGCCGACCACCGAGCCGTCGGCCACGCCGGCGTCGACCCGCAGGCCAGGACGGTCGTCGATGCGGAAGCGGTGCAGCCGGCCGGCGGCGGGCAGGAACCCCCGCCGCGGGTCC
This sequence comes from Actinomycetota bacterium, assembly GCA_035535495.1. Taxonomy (GTDB): domain Bacteria; phylum Actinomycetota; class CALGFH01; order CALGFH01; family CALGFH01; genus DASUZB01. The sequence goes on from DATLQA010000056.1 coordinate 4,602, forward strand.
TCGGCGTAGAGCCGTGCCTCCACGGCGTGGCCGGAGACGGTCGCCTGGCCGACCTCGTCGGGCAGAGGCTCCCCGGCGGCCAGCAGGAGCTGCAGGCGGACCAGGTCGAGGCCGGTGACCGCCTCGGTGACCGGGTGCTCGACCTGCAGCCGGGTGTTGACCTCGAGGAACCAGAACTCGCGCTCGGGGGTGAGCAGGAACTCCACGGTGCCGGCGCCGACGTAGCCGATCGCCTCGCCGAGCGCGACCGCCGCCGCGGCCAGGCGGGCCCGCAGCTGGTCGTCGACCGCCGGCGAGGGGCACTCCTCCACCAGCTTCTGGTGGCGGCGCTGGATGGAGCACTCCCGCTCGAACAGGTGCACCACCCGGCCGTGCGCGTCGCCGAGGATCTGGACCTCGACGTGCCGGGACCGGTCGAGGTAGCGCTCGAGGAAGACCGCTTCGCCGGCGAAGGCGGCGCCGGCCTGGCGCCGGGCGGCCGCCACCGCCTCAGCCAGCTCCGCCGGCTCGCGCACCACCCGCATGCCGACCCCGCCGCCGCCGAGGGCCGCCTTGACCAGCACCGGCCAGCCGACCCGGTCGGCGGCCGCGCGCAGCGCCTCGCCCTGGACCCCGGTCACCTCAACCCCGGGAAGGACCGGGACGCCGGCCGCGGCCGCCAGCTGCTTGGCCTCCAGCTTGTCGCCCATGGCCGCGATCGCCTCTGGCGGCGGGCCCACGAAGACGAGGCCGTGCTTGCGGCAGGCCCTGGCGAAGTCCGCGTTCTCGGCCAGGAAGCCGTAACCGGGATGGACCGCGTCGGCCCCGGTCCGCTCGGCCGCCTCGATGATCGCGTCGCCGCGCAGGTAGGACTCGGCCGGGGTGGCGCCGCCGAGCCCGACCGCCTCGTCCGCCTCGGCAACGAACTCCGCGCCGGCGTCAGGGTCGGCGTAGACCGCCACCGTGGCCACGCCCATGGCGTGGCAGGTGCGCAGCACCCGGCGGGCGATCTCGCCCCGGTTGGCCACCAGCAGCTTGCGGATCACAGCCGGAACACGCCGAAGGAGTGCGTGCCCTTCACCTCCCCGGAGTGGCAGGCGGACAGGGCGATGCCGAGCACCGTCCGGGTGTCGCGCGGGTCGATCACGCCGTCGTCGTAGAGCAGGCCGGTGTTGAACAGCGCGGTCGACTCCCGTTCGATGTGCTCCTCGACGGCCTGGCGCATGGCCGCGTCGGCCTGCTCGTCGAACTCCCGGCCACCGGCCTTGGCCGAGGCGCGGTTGAGGATGCTCATCACCCCGGCGAGCTGCGCCGGCCCCATCACCGCGGTCTTCGACGCCGGCCAGGTGAACAGGAAGCGCGGGTCGTAGGCGCGGCCGGCCATGCCGTAGCCGCCCGCCCCGTAGGAGGCGCCGCAGAGCACGGTGAGGTGCGGCACGGCCGAGTTGGCGACCGCGTTGATCATCTTGGCGCCGTCCTTGATGATCCCGCGCTGCTCGTAGTCCTTGCCGACGATGTAGCCGGTGGTGTTCTGCAGGAACACCAGGGGCACGTCGACCTGGTTGGCGAGCTGGATGAAGTGGGCCGCCTTGTTGGACTCCTCGGAGAACAGCACCGGCTGCTGGTTGGCAAGGATGCCGACCGGGAAGCCGTGGATCCCCGCCCAGCCGGTGACCAGGTTGGCCCCGTAGAGCGGCTTGAACTCGTCGAAGCGGGAGCCGTCCACCAGGCGGGCGATGATGGCGCGCATGTCGACCGGCACCTTGAGGTCGGCCGGCGCCAGGCCGAGCAGGTCCTCGGGGTCGGCGGCGGGCTCGTCGGCGCCGGGCCGCGGCGGTGGACCGAGCTTGCGCCAGTTGAGGTTGGCGACCACCTGGCGGCCGAGGCGGATGCAGTCCGGCTCGTCGGCGGCGAGCAGGTCGGCCAGGCCGGAGGTGCGGGCGTGCATCTCGGCCCCGCCCAGCTCCTCCTCGTCGGCGTCCTCGCCGGTGGCCATCTTGACCAGCGGCGGGCCGCCGAGGAAGACCTTGGCCCGCTCCTTGACCATCACGGTGTAGTCGGACATGCCGGGGATGTAGGCACCGCCGGCGGTGGAGTTGCCGAACACCAACGCCACCGTCGGGATGCCGGCCCGGGACAGGCGGGTGAGGTTGCGGAATACGGCTCCGCCGGGGATGAAGATCTGCGACTGGGTGGGCAGGTCGGCCCCGCCCGACTCGATCAGCTGCACCAGCGGCAGCCGGTTGCGCTCGGCGATCTCCATCGCCCGCAGCCCCTTGCGCAGCCCGAACGGGTTGGTGGCACCGCCGCGGACGGTCGGGTCGCTGGCGGTGATGACGCACTCGACACCGCAGACCACACCGATGCCGGTAACGCCGCTGGCACCGACGTGGAAGTCGCTGCCCCAGGCGGCCAGCGGCGACAGCTCGAGGAAGGGCGCGTCGCGGTCGAGCAGCAGCTCGACCCGCTCGCGGGCGAGCAGCTTGCCGCGGGCGCGGTGGCGGGCCACATATTTCTCGCCGCCGCCGGCGCGTGCCAGGGCGAGCTGCTCGGAGATCTCCTCGAGCAGCCGCAGGTTGGCGCTCCGGTTGGCGCGATAGCTCGCGGACGCCCGGTCGAGCCGGCTGGCCAGCACGCTCATGGTTACCGCAAGGTAACCACGCCGCCCCGGCGTGGTCCAGCGCGTGGTTACGGGTCCGCAGGCCCGGACGGCATCAGCACCACCGGGATCACAGACGTTCCCCGCGCTCGCCGCCGGGCCGCGTCAAGACACCCCATGCCGCTTGGGTGTCAATCGATGCCGGCCGCGGCCAGCGCGAACCGCCGCCTAGAGAGCCGGTCAAGTGGTCGGGCTGGTCCGGTTCATTGGCGTGCCAGTACCATGTCGGGCGGCGCCCGTCCACGCCCAACCTCCGGCAACCTGCCCCAGCCGGGTTCCCGCGGAGGCAAAGGGAGGCCCACCTCTCGGCCGGGGTTGGTTGTCGATCGTGCGCCCGCCGCATCGGTCGCTGGGGGACCCGCGGGCGGGGGCGCGGGAGACCACGATGACCAAGCAGGCCGACTTCAAGCGACGCGTGCGTGCCCGCATGGCCAAGACCGGCGAGTCGTATGCGACCGCCCGCAGCAAGCTCCTCGCCGACGAACAGCCGGACACGGCGACCCGCCCCGCCGAGGAGTGGATGGCGGCGGCGTTGCACGTGAGCAACGGCGACGCCACCGACCTGCCCGGGACCGGGCTTGCGCGGCAGGTGCTGTACTGGCGCGACGTCCTGCACGAAGGGCCGGTGCCTGCGGTGGGGCCTGAGGAGCTCCGCCAGATCAGAGCCTCCTTCCTCGCCCAAGCAGACGCGGACGACCGGGCGGAGGGCGCGAGCATGTTCCTCGACCGGGACCGGACCCTGGCGGCCAACCGTGACGGCCAGTACGTGCTCTGGTTCGAGGCCGACCTGTACGACCAGTTGCAGATCATCCAGGTCCTCGACCGCCTCGCCGACCTCGGCGTGCCCGCAGCGCGGATCACCCTGATCTGCATCGGCGAGCACCCGGGCATCGCCCGCTTCGGCGGGCTTGGCGAGCTGACCGCCGAGCAGTTGCGCGAGCTGCCCGCGACCAGGGCGTGCGCGCGGCTGACCCCGGCCGCGCTCCAGCTCGCCGCCCGTGCGTGGGCGGCGTTTCGTGCGCCGGCTCCGGACGGCCTCGGCGTCATCGCCGGCACCCGCTCGGGTGAGCTGCGGTTCCTGGGTGAGGCGTTTGACCGTCTCAGCCGGGAGTACCCGTCAAGCCGCGACGGGCTGTCGCTGACCGAACGGCGGGTGCTCGCCGCGGTCGCCGACGGCGCGCCCGACGCCGGGACGGCGTTCGTTCGCGCGGGAGCACGGGAGACGCGTCCGTACCTGGGAGACACCTGGTGCTTTGCGATGATGGACCGGATGGCGCAGGCGCCGGTGCCGCTGCTTCAGGTGAACCCGACCGGCCATCCGGTTGGCCGCGGCAGCGGCCTGCGCCTGACCGACACCGGCGCACAGGTCCTGGCGGGCGGCGTGAACCACGTCGCGCTCAACGGTATCGACCGCTGGATCGGCGGCGTCCACCTGCGCGGGCGTCACGTGCCATGGCGTTGGGACGACGGGACCGAAACCATCGTCCGCCTGACCGAGGCGACGTAGGCGCCGACCACCAAGCAGCGGCCGCCCCGCGCCCGCTGCCGCTTGCTGGACCTGCTGGGGGAGTTGGCATCACCGGCGGGATGAGCCCCAGCTTGGCGTCCTGCAGATCAGTCGGACTGTGATCGAGGCTGCCGCCGGCCGAAGACGAAGTAGGAGATTGGCACGACCCCGGCGGAGCTGACGACCGCCACCACCGCGGCCCATATCCACTTCGGGCCTCGGATCTGGCTTGCTGGCCGACGCTTGATGTCGATGAGCGCCGCAAGCTTGAGGATGCCTTCGGCAACCGCCGCGGTGACGAGCAGCCTGCGGGTGCGCTCGCTGAGATCGCTCCACTGTCTTCTGGCCGCCATGTCATCCTCCGCATACACGCAACGATCCCGACGGCCTGCACCTTACAGGCGAGGCGTCGAGTCGGGGAGACCAGGGAGGTCGTGGTGACATACGTGGAGGTGAATGGCCTGCCGACCTGGCACGAGGTGCGCGGTGCGGGCCAGCCGGTCGTGCTGCTGCACGGGGCGTTCGCCGGTGCCTCGTCCTGGTCGGCGCAGGCCCCGGCCCTCGCCGGGGCCGGGTACAAGGTGCACGTCCCGGAGCGTCGGGGCCATGCCCACACCCCCGACATCGAGGGCCCCCTGACCTACGACGCGATGGCCGACGACACCGTGGCCTACCTCGACGGAGTGGTCGGCGGCGGCCCGGCGCACCTGGTGGGATGGAGCGACGGGGCGGTGGTGGCCCTGCTGGTAGCCCAGCGCCGCCCGGACCTGGTGGACCGGCTGGTGCTGATCGGCCAGTACTACAACTCCTCCGGCAAGGTCACCGGCGGCCTGGTCGACCAGCTCAGCGCGGGCGGCGACCAGGTGATGGGGTTTCTGCGGGCTGAGTACGACCAGGTGTCGCCGGACGGTCCCGAGCACTTCCCGGTGGTGTACGCCAAGACGCTGCGGATGCTGGCCACCGAACCCGAGCTCGATCTTCGGTCGCTGGCAGTGATCACCGCCCCCACGCTGGTGCTGCAGGCCGACCGCGACGAGGTGACCCTCGAGCACGGCGCCGCCGTCGCGACGGCGCTGCCGCAGGGGCGGCTGGCAGTGCTCCCAGGCACCCACTTCCTGCCCATGGAGAACCCGGATGTGGTGAACGCGCTGCTCGTGTGGTTCCTCGCAGGTGGGAAACCGGCCGTCAGCCTCTTCCCCGCATAACCGCTGCGCCGCGGCTGTGCGATAGCTGTCGAAGACCGGGCGACCCGCCGGCCAGCCAGGCGCCCGGGTCCTCCTAAGCATGCTCGACCCGGCCAAGGCCGCCTGACCCCAGCGAGCCGGGCCGAGCCGGCTCAACCGCCGTCCGGTTCCTCCAGGCCCTGCCGCGTGCT
>DATLQA010000057.1:0-2156 GCA_035535495.1 Actinomycetota bacterium
CGCCGGCTGGTCATGGCAGGAGATCGCCTCCGAGCTCGGGGTGAGCCGGCAGGCGGTCCACAAGAAGCACGCGGCCCGCCGGGGCCTGTTGCGGAGGGACTGAATGTTCGAGCGCTTCACCGACCGGGCCAGGAAGGTGACTGTCGACGCCCAGGCGACGGCCCGCCGCCTGGGCCATGGCCACATCGGCACCGAGCACCTCCTGCTGGGGCTGCTCGAGAACGACGGCATCGCCGCCCAGGTGCTGAGCGGGGCCGGGGTCACGCGGGCGGCGGTCGAGCGCGAGATCCTGGCCGAGGTCGGGCGCGGCCCCCTTGGGGCCGGGGACGCCGAGGCCCTCGGGGCCATCGGGATCGACCTGGACGAGGTCCGGCGGCGGATGGAGGCCAGCTTCGGCCCGGGCGCCCTGCACTGGCACCCCGATCCCAGCTGCCGGGGCGCCCGGCCCCAGTTCGGGCACATCCCCTTCACCCCCCGGGCCAAGAAGGTCCTTGAGCTGTCGCTGCGCGAGGCGCTGGCCATGAAGCACCGCCACATCGGCACCGAGCACCTCCTGCTCGGGCTGATCCGCGAGGGCGAGGGCCTGGCCATGCTGGTCCTCACCCGCCTCGGGGCCGCCCCCCAGCTGCTCAGGGCCCGGGTGCTCGACGCCCTGCGCTCGACCGGCTGAGGCAACGACTGATCAGTTTCGGAGAAGCCGCCGCCGCGGCGGCTCGCTAGCATAAGGGCGTCTCCCATCAAGACTCGCAGGGGAGGACCTGCAATGACCGACACGCAGAAGTCCGCCAAGAGCACCACCGCGACCGGCAAGACGTCCGGGCGCTTCTCGGCCGAGGAACGGGCCGCGATGAAGGAGCGCGCCCAGGAGCTGAAGGCGGAAGCGCGCCGCGCGGACGGGGAGAAGGCCCTGCTCGCGAAGATCGCCGAGATGCCGAAGCCGGATCGCGCCATGGCCGAGCGGCTGCACGCCATCATCACGGCGAACGCGCCGGACCTCTCGCCGAAGACGTGGTACGGGATGCCCGCGTATGCCAACAACGACGGCAAGATCGTCTGCTACTTCACAGCTGCGTCGAAGTTCAAGTCGAGGTACGCGACGTTCGGCTTCAACGACGACGCGAACCTCGACGAAGGCAACATGTGGCCGACCTCCTTCGCGTTGACGGAGTTGACCGCCGCCGACGAGAAACGGATCGGCGCGCTCGTGAAGAAAGCGGTCAGCTGAGGACCGAGCGAGCCACTGGACCCGCTTAGGCGGTACGGCCGAAGGCGGCCAGCAGGGTGGTCTGAGCGTCGGCGTCCGGCGGCGTCTCGGGCCGCTCCCCGATGGCCCCGATGGAGCGGTAGAGCGGCTCCATCTTGGCGAACCAGCTGGCGCAGGCGTCGACCAGCTCGGGGTCGAGGCGCTCGTCGGCCCCGACCGCCCTGGCCAGGTCCCAGGCGTGGATCAGGTGGTCGGCGAGCAGCTGCGACACGTACTCGGCGGCCGGGGTGGGCCCGCTCGACAGGTCGACCATCCGCTCAAGGGCGCCGTCGGCCTGCACGGCCGCGACAGCCTCGGCGGACGACTCCGCCCAGGCCCCCTTGGGGTCGTCGCCCAGCAGGTCGCCCTCGTAGCGGTCGCCGACCTCGGCGATGGTGCCGCCCTCCATCAGCGGGACTGTCCAGCGGTCCTCGTACACCAGGTGGTTGACCAGCTGGCGGACGTTCCAGTCGCTGCACGGGGTGGGCAGCTCCCACTGGTCGTCGCCGACGGCCCGGACCCGGGCGTCGAACTCCGACACCGCCCTGCGGTGCAGCGCTGCCTGGTCAGCGGGCATGTCCGCTCCTCTCCTCTAGGTTGCCAGGGAGACTATCGCGGGGGGTTGCATTCGCCTTGCACCCTGAACCGGCTACTCGTAGCGCAGAGCCATGATCGGCTGCATGCGGGCCGCCTTGCGGGCCGGCCAGACCCCGAAGAACACGCCCACGGCGACACTGACCCCGAAGGCCAGGGCGACCGACCAGCCGGTGATGGCCGCCGGCACCGGCGAGAGCCGCCCGACCAGCAGGGCGCCGCCGATCCCGAGCAGGATGCCGGCCACCCCGCCACTGACCGTCAGGGCCACCGCCTCGAGCAGGAACTGGCGGAGCACGTCGCGGGTGCGGGCCCCGAC
>DATLQA010000058.1:0-2525 GCA_035535495.1 Actinomycetota bacterium
CCTGTTCATGTTCCACGGCGCCCGCCGCCTGCTGGACCGCGGCAGGGGCGTCTACCTGTACCTGCCGAAGCTGGAGAACCACCTGGAGGCGCGGCTGTGGAACGACGCCTTCCAGCTCGCCCAGGACCGGCTCGGCATCCCCAGGGGCACCGTCAAGGGGACCGTGCTGCTGGAGACCATCCTGGCCGCGTTCGAGATGGACGAGATCCTCTACGAGCTGCGCGACCACTCCGCCGGGCTCAACGCCGGCCGCTGGGACTACATGTTCTCGGTCATCAAGAAGTTCCGCACCCGGCCGGAGTTCGTCCTGCCCGACCGCAACAAGGTCACCATGACGGTGCCGTTCATGCGCGCCTACACCCGGCTGCTGGTCAAGACCTGCCACCGGCGGGGCGCCTTCGCCATGGGCGGCATGTCGGCCTTCATCCCCAGCCGCAAGCGGCCCGAGATCAACGAGCAGGCGGTCGCGCGAGTCCGCGAGGACAAGGAGCGTGAGTCCGGCGACGGCTTCGACGGCACCTGGGTCGCCCACCCCGACCTGGTGCCGGTGGCGATGGAGGTGTTCGACGCGGTCCTCGGCTCCCGGCCCAACCAGATCGACCGCCAGCCCGACGACGTGCAGGTGACCGCGGCCGACCTGCTGAACGTCGAGGCCACGCCCGGGGAGGCGACCGAGGAGGGGCTGCGCAACGACGTCAACGTCGGCATCCAGTACATCTCCTCGTGGCTGCGCGGCCAGGGGGCCGCGCCGATCTTCAACCTGATGGAGGACGCGGCCACCGCCGAGATCGCCCGCTCCCAGGTCTGGCAGTGGGTGCACAACGGCGTCAAGCTGGCGGAGGGCCAGACCGTCACCGCCGAGCTGGTCCGCCAGACGGCCACCGAGGAGCTGGACAGGATCCGCGAGCAGGTCGGCGACGAGTTCTTCTACGGCCAGGGCCGCCCCGACGACTCCCGGGCGATCTTCGAGCGGGTCGCCCTCTCCGACGACTTCATCGAGTTCCTCACCATCCCCGCCTACGAGTACCTGGACTGAGCTCCTCGCCGGGGGAGGGTCGGCATGGACAGGGACGCGCTGATCCAACGGTTCGTCGACGTCGTCGGCGCCCACGGGGTGATCTCGGAGCGCAACCAGCTCCGCACCTACGAGTGCGACGGGCTGGCCAACTTCCGGGTGGTCCCGAGCGTGGTCGTCCTGCCGGAGACCGCCGAGCAGGTCCGCGTGGTGGTACGGGCCTGCCACCAGGCCGGGGTGCCGTTCGTGGCGCGCGGCTCCGGCACCGGCCTGTCCGGCGGTGCCCTGCCGGTCGCCGACGGGGTGCTGGTGGTGCTGGCGCGGATGCGCGCCATCGTCGAGGTCGACCTCGACAACCAGCGGGCGGTGGTCGAGCCGGGCGTGCTCAATCTCCAGGTCAGCAAGGCGGTCGTCGACGACGGCTTCTACTACGCCCCCGACCCGTCCAGCCAGCAGGTCTGCTCCATCGGCGGCAACGTGGCCGAGAACTCCGGCGGCGCGCACTGCCTGAAGTACGGCTTCACCACCAACCACGTGACCGGGCTGGAGGTGGTGCTGCCCGACGGCGAGCTGGTCCACCTCGGCGGCAGGGCGCCCGACCCGCCCGGCTACGACCTGCTCGGCGCCTTCGTCGGCTCGGAGGGCACCCTCGGCATCGCCACCAGGATCACCCTGCGGCTGCTGCGCAAGCCCGAGGCGGTGCGCACGCTCATGGCCGCCTTCGAGGGCACCGACCACGCCGGCGACGCCGTCTCGCGGATCATCGCCGCCGGCATCGTCCCGGCCGCCATCGAGATGATGGACGCGCTGGCCATGGAGGCGGCCGAGGCGGCGGTGCACGTCCACTACCCGGAGGGCGCCGGCGCGGTGCTGATCGTGGAGCTGGACGGGCCGGAGGCCGAGGTCCAGCACCAGTTCGCCGAGGTCGAGCGGCTCTGCCAGGAGGCCGGCTCCACCACCATCCAGATCGCCGCCGACGACGAGCAGCGGGCGCTGTTCTGGAAGGGCCGCAAGTCGGCGTTCGCCGCCGTCGGCCGGATCAGCCCCGACTACTACGTGCAGGACGGGGTGATCCCCCGCACCGCCCTGCCCGAGGTGCTGCGCCGGATCGCCGAGCTGGCGGGCGAGCGGGGGCTGCGCGTGGCCAACGTCTTCCACGCCGGCGACGGCAACCTCCACCCGCTGGTGCTGTACGACGGCGACGTCGAGGGCCAGGAGGCGCGGGCCGAGGAGCTGTCCGCCGAGATCCTGTTCGCCTGCCTGGAGCACGGCGGCTCGATCACCGGCGAGCACGGCGTCGGCTTCGACAAGAAGCAGTACATGCCCAGGCAGTTCGGCGCCGACGACCTGGAGGTCATGCAGCTGCTGCGCTGCGCCTTCGACCCCGCGGGGCGCTGCAACCCCGGCAAGGTGTTCCCGACCCCGCGGCTGTGCTGGGAGGTGCCCGGCCCGCGCCGGGCCCACCCCGTCGAGCGCGCCGGCCTGGCCGAGGTGTTTTGACCGTGGCGGC
>DATLQA010000059.1:0-2311 GCA_035535495.1 Actinomycetota bacterium
TGCGGCAGCAGCTCGGCTACGCAGACGACGAGCAGGTCTGCATCGTCACCGTCGGCGGCTCGGGAGTCGGCGGACACCTGCTCAGGAGAGTGATCGAGGCGTTCCCCGAGGCGAAGCGGCGAGTGCCCGGGTTGCGGATGATCGTCGTCACCGGCCCGCGGATCGACCCTGCCACGCTCCCCCAGCCCGAGGGGCTCGAGCTGCGTACATACGTCCACGAGCTCTACCGGCATCTCGCCGCCTGCGACCTAGCAGTGGTGCAGGGCGGATTGACAACGTGCATGGAACTGACGGCTACCCGGCGGCCGTTCCTGTACTTCCCACTCAGCCACCACTTCGAGCAGAACTTCCACGTACGCCATCGCCTCGAGCGATACGGAGCAGGGCAGCCGATGGACTTCGAGCTGGCGATACCAGAGACCATTGCCGAGACGATCGCCCATTACATCAGCCGCCCGGTCGACTACCGGCCCGTGGAACGGGACGGGGCAGCCCACGCTGCTGCCCTCATCGCCGAACTGGTGTGAGTTCATCCAGATCGGCTGGCAACGCATCAACTCCTCACAGATCGTCCAGGTAGCCCTTCGGATCCCGCGTTCACGTCGGAACCCCGGAGAACCTCTAGACGCGATGCAGCCACAGACCGACGTACCGCCTGGCTCGGCAGCGACGATCGCGCCGGCGCAGATCCGCGCCATGAGGCAAGCCAACGCTCAGAGCCCGTGCCTCCCGGGCGGCTGTTCAGCGTCGCCTCGGGCGCGGGCGCATGCGTCCTACCGCCCACCAAGACGTACTCGATCCATTGATCGCCCTCTCTTGCCGAGAAGAGTGCGTCCGGCCGGATCGGCGTTCTTCCTGGGTCGACGCCGATCACTCGGACGGCGACCGGGCCCCCGGGTGTCGGGTCGGCCACACCGCTGGCTGTCATGGTCCCGGCTTGCGGCGGAGGAAGGCGACCCGCAGGCCGAGTGACAGCGCGGATGTGGTGGTGACCGCGACCAGGGCGGCGATGGGTGCGCCCAGGAGCGCGCCGATGGCCACGAGCAGCAGCCGGCCGTCTCGGCCACCCAGCAGCCAGCCGAGCGCTCGCTCGGGTGCCGGTGGCAAGCCTAGGGCGGCGGCCCGGTCCTTGGTCGCCATCGACAGGATCGCGCCGGTTGTGGCGGCAACGGTTAGCGCCAGCACAGCGCGCGGGTCGTGTCCGTCGAGCGCCCACAGGCCCAGCCCGGCGAGGATGGTGGCGTCCCCGACTCGGTCGAGCACGCCGTCGAGCAGCGCCCCCTGAGGCCTGCCGCGTAACTGGAGCCGGGCGACCTCCCCGTCGACGCCGTCGGCGACCGAGCTCGCGTGAACCAGGAGCGCGCCGGCGATGCCCTGCCCCGCCGCCAGCAGCACCGCGCCACCTAGGCCGAGTATGAAGGCGGCCAGCGAGACGAGGTCGGGATCGGGTCGCAGCGGGGCCAGCGCCATCGACAGCCGGGTCGACAGCGGCCGGTTGAGCCAGCGGCTGACCGGCCCGTCGCCGTCTTTGCCGAGCGAGCCGCGCAGGTTCGCGGCCGCCGCCCGCGCGTCCTCCGGAGTGTCCACGTCCTGCCACCAGCAGCCGACCGGCAGGGCGACGGCCCGCAGCGGCCGTTCCTGAGCCAGCCCGGTCACGGCCCCGGCCAGCGTATGGTCGCCCTCGGCGGCTGCCCGTGCCTGGCAGCGGAAGATGTCCGGGGGGAGCAGGAACGCGCCGCAGTCGATGGCCGGCTCGCCCAGGTGCTTGCCGAACGCCACCACGGCCCCGTCCATGACCCGCACCCTGGTGCCCTCGTCCCAGGCGGCGCGAGCCGGGCTGGCGTCGACCAGCACGGCGGGCGCGCCGGTCGCCAGCAGCCGGGCGATCGCTCCGTCGCCGAACACGTGGTCGGCGGTGAGCAGCACGAACAGCGCCTCGCCGGCCACCGCGTCCTCGACCGCGGCCAGCGACCCGCCGTTGCCGTCCTGCCACCGGTCGGCGTAGACGGCCCTGACCCGGCCGGGCCCCAGCCGGGCGACGACGGCCGCGACCGGCGCCGCGTCGTGGCCGACCACCACCACCACAGATTGCACACCGTCGGCGAGCAGCGTCTTCACGGCCCGCTCGACCAGGCTCAGGCCGCCCAGCCGCAGCAGCGCCTTCGATCCACCTCCGGTGATAGATCTGATCCGCTCGGACCGGCCCGCGGCCAGCACCACACCCACCCGCGGCAGCACTACCACCCCGGAAGGCAGCTTCGCAGCCTCAGCCACCCGCCGTCTCCCCTGCGGGTCTCGGTCCCAAGCGCGA
>DATLQA010000060.1:0-17028 GCA_035535495.1 Actinomycetota bacterium
AAGTCCAACGCCGGCAGGCACCGATCGGTCGTCCGGGCAGGCTGGCGTGAGCGCACGAACCGCCGCGTGGATCGCCTGGTCGGTCTGGACGGCGAGCCTGGTCCTGTTGGTCGGCGCGGTCGTCCTGGATGCCGGCAGCCAGCGCTCTCCGGCCGATCCCAACGATCTGAGCCTCATCCTGGTGTTCCTGTGCTTCGCGACGGTCGGGGCGGTGCTCGGGTCGCGGCGGCGGGGCGACGCGGTGGGCTGGATCTGCTCGGCGATCGGATTCACGGCCTTCCTCGGGGCGTTCTCCGAGAGCTACGGAACGTATGCCGCCACCCATCCCGGTTCGCTGCCGGGCGCCGCCGCGGTCGCGTGGTTCGGCGCCACCTGGCTGTGGTTTGCGACCGTCGGCCTGACGGCCATCTTCCTTCCCCTGCTGTTCCCGACCGGCCACCTGCCGTCGCCTCGCTGGCGGCCGGTCGCCTGGGCGGCCGGCGTCTTGCTGGTCGCCGTCTGCCTGGCTGCCGGGGCCAACCCCGGGCCGCTCGGGGCGGGCCTGCCTGCCAACCCCTTCCCGCTCGCGGCGCCCTGGGCGGAGGGGTTGATCGACACGGTGGGGCTTCCGGTCCTGGGGGTCCTCGTGCTGGCCGCGGCCGCTTCCCTGGTGGTCCGCTTCCGCCGGGCCTCGGGGGTGGAGCGCCAGCAGCTCAAGTGGTTCACCTACGGGGCCACCTTCCTGGCGGTGGTGCTGGCCTTCTCGGCGGTGTCTCCCAGCCTGGACGACCGCATCCCCGACGTGGTCAACAACCTCAGCCTCGCGGCGATCCCGCTGTCCATCGGGATCGCGATCCTGCGCTACCGCCTCTATGACATCGACAGGATCATCAACCGCACGGTCGTCTACGGGCTGGTCACCGTCGTCCTGGGGATCAGCTACGCGGTCGGCGTGCTCCTGCTCGGCCAGCTACTCGGCCACGACCAGCCGAGCCTGACCGTAGCCGGCGTGACCCTGGGCGTGGCGGCGTTGTTCCAGCCCGTCCGCCGACGCATCCAGGTGGCGGTCGACCGGCGTTTCAACCGGCGCCGCTACGACGCGGCCAAGACGATCGAGGCGTTCAGCACCCGCCTGCGGGACGAAGTCGACCTCGACGCCCTCACCGGGGACCTGCTCGACGTGGTCAACCAGACCATGGAGCCGACCACCGCGTCGCTGTGGCTACGACCTTCCGGTCGCCTGCCGAGCCCGCGCTGACCGCCGGCAGCAGGGCACCTGGCGTCTCGTGGCTCATCCTCGCACCCTCCTGGTCCGTTCCTTCCCCTGTCGAGCCGGGGCCGGGCAGGTTTGTTCCGCTGCGGCTAGTGTGGCTCGATGCGAATCGCGACCTGGAACGTGAACTCGGTCAAGCAGCGGGTGCCTCGGCTGCTGCCGTGGCTGGACCAGCGGCAGCCTGACGTGGTCTGCCTGCAGGAGACCAAGCTCGCCGACGCCGCCTTCACGGCGCTGCTCGGCGAGGAACTCGCCCGCCGCGGCTACGAGGTCGCGCTCCACGGAGAGACGCAGTGGAACGGCGTGGCGATTCTCTCCAAGGTCGGGCTGGACGACGTTGTGCCCGGAGTTGCCGGCGCGCCCGGCTTTCCGCGGCCAGAGGCGCGGGCGGTGTCCGCGACCTGCAACGGCATCCGCGTGTACTCGGTGTACGTACCGAACGGGCGGGTGCCTGACTCCGACCACTACCGCTACAAGCTGGCCTGGCTGGCCGCGTTGCGGGAGGTGCTCGGTGCCGGCCCGGATGCCGCGATCGTCTGCGGGGACATGAACATCGCGCCGACCGACGCCGACGTGTTCGAGCCGGAGGCCTACGTCGGTCAGACCCACGTCACGCCGCCGGAGCGGGCGGCACTGGCCGGGCTGCAGGAGCTCGGCCTGCGTGACGTGGTGCGGGACCGCTGGCCGACCGAGCGGGTGTTCACCTACTGGGACTACCGGGCCGGCATGTTCCACCAGGACCTCGGGATGCGGATCGACCTGGTGCTGGCGTCCGCCTCCGTGGCCAGCCGAGTCCAGGCGGCATGGGTGGACCGGCAGGCGCGCAAGGGCAGCGGCCCGAGCGACCACGCCCCCGTGATCGTCGACCTGGACGAGGCCCCGGACGGGGACATCGGGCCGGTGGTGCCGCCGCCGTCCGCACCGGCCGCCAAGCGGGGCTCGGCCAAGCTGCCCCAGTCACGGTCACCGCAGTAGCAGGCCTCACCAGGCGTCGCCTGGGCGCCAGTCGCAGGTCAAGGAGCCGCTGAGGTCGAGGCCGCCGGTGGTTGGGGTGCGCAGCACCATCACGCTGCCGTCGTCATCGGCGGTGCGGGCGGGGCCGTGCGGAGCGGCGACGAACGTAGGGCCTTGCCAGCGCTCCCAACCGAGCCGCGCGTAGAAGCCTGGAACGCCGGTGCCGTCCGAGAGGCCTCCGAGCTGATAGCCCTCGAGGATGATCCGGTCGGCCTCGCGCATGACCAGTGCGGCGAGACCGCGCCGGCGGCGGTCCGGCCGGGTGGCGACGCCTTCCACGTAGCCGGTCCGCAGTGGCCGGCCACCGGCGATGAGCGTCCTGTCCACCACCGCCGCGTGGGCCACCTGGTCACGGTCCTCGATGGCAAGGACGTGCAGGCCACCCAGCGTATTGCGCCAGTCGCCGTCGTCGAAGCGATCCCCGAACGCCTGGTCGAGCAGCTGACGCAGGGCCGCCAGCTCCGCCCTGGACAGGTCCCTGGAAGCAATGCTTCGCAGTTCGATCATGCCCGGAGGATGCCACCTCCCCTGGCCGCCGGCGACGTCACCGACCGCCGCCGGGAGCGGCCACCGGCGGGGGCGCCTAGGGCGTCAGGCCCATCAGACCCGCCAGCAGCACGAACAGGAAGAACAGGCCGCCAAGCAGCAGCAGCCACAGCAGGTTGATGTCCTTCGGCGGCTTCGGGTCGGGGCCGCCCTCGCTCATGGGCCGCCTCCTTCGACCAACGTCCGTAGCTCGATTGAAGGCGGTGGGGCCCGGGTGGTCAATGCTTGACGGATCCTGCGTGCGAGCGGAATGGTGAAGGTGGGTCCGGCGCGCTGGGCGCTGGACCATCGAGCGAGGGTGCGATGAGGATCTCGGTCGCCGCTGACGAGGACACCGGCATCGCCACTGATGTCGTCGACGAGCTGCGCCGCCGCGGTCACGACGTGGTGACGCACGGGGCGCTGGAACCGAGCGAACGGGACGACTGGGCGTGGGCCAGCGAGGCGGCCGCGCGGGATGTCGCCGAGGGCCGCGCGGACCAGGCGGTGGTCTGCTGCTGGACCGGCACCGGCGCGTCGATCGCGGCGAACAAGGTGCCAGGCGTGCGTGCCGCGTTGTGCGTGGATGCCTACACCGCCGACGGCGCGCGGAAGTGGAACGATGCCAACGTGCTCGCGCTCAGCCTGCGGCTGACCTCGCGGGCCGAGCTCGAGGAGATCCTGGACGCGTGGCTGGCGGGCGGCCCGAGCACCGACGCGGGCGACCGGGCGAACATCGCCCATGTGGACGAGATCCAGTCGCGACCATGAGCGTGAAAGGACTGTGACCATGGCCGAGGAGCACGACCAGCCGACCGTGGCCCTGCCGGCCGGTGGCGCCATGCCCATGGTCGGCTTCGGCACCTGGCAGCTGACCGGCGGGCGCTGCTACGAGGCGGTCCGCCACGCCCTCGACGTGGGGTACCGGCACATCGACACGGCCACCATCTACGGCAACGAGCGCGAGGTCGGCCGCGCGGTCCACGACAGCGGCGTCCCGCGAGAAGCGGTGTTCATCACCACCAAGCTGCCGCCGCGCGAAGCCGGCCGGGAGCGGCGCACCATCACCAGGAGCCTCCAGGCACTCGGAACCGAGTACGTCGACCTGTGGCTGGTCCACTGGCCGCCGAACTACCAGGCGCGACTGGCGATCTGGAAGGAGTTCCTGGCGGTCCGCGACGACGGGCTCGCCCGAGCCGTCGGCGTGAGCAACTACCGCGTCAGCCAACTCGACGAGCTGCTCGAGGTGTCGGGCGAGGCGCCGGCGGTGAACCAGATCAGGTGGGCTCCGCCGCTCTACGACGCCACCCAGGTCGCCCAGCATCGCCAGCGCGGCGTCGTGCTGGAGGGCTACAGCCCGCTGAAGGCCACCAACCTCCGCGACCCCGTGCTCGCCGAGCTGGCCGCCGCCCACGGGGTGACGCCGGCCCAGGTGGTGCTCCGCTGGCACCTCGACCACGGCATCGTGGTCATCCCGAAATCGAAGTCCCGCGAGCGGATCGAGGAGAACTTCGACCTGTTCGGCTTCTCGCTGAGCGACGAGGAGCTGCGCCGCGTCGACGGGCTGGCCGGCGGCTGACGCGGGGTCGGTTGCTGGTCGAGCCCGGCCCGGCACCCGGGCCGGGCTCGACCAGCCGCGATCAGGCCGCGCAGTACTGCGCTTGCTTGCCGATGACCTTGTAGGGGCAGTCGGCCTGGTTGAGCAGGTAGATCACGGCCGCGCGGTTGCGCGAGGTCTCGCGGCCGATGATCTCGTCTGGCGGGTAGAAGCCGGGGCTGCTGCTGCGCGGGTACATCTCGAAGGTGTAGGCGAAGATCCGGTACACGCCCCACGCCCAGTCCGGCAGGGTGCCGTCGGCGATGTACAGGTCGCTGGCCTGCTCTGGGGTGTAGCCGTTGGTGTTGGCCATGTTCTGGCCCATGGTCGCGAAGGTGGCTCGGTCGTCGGCGGTCAGGCCCGGCGCGGTGTTGTTGAAGGTGTAGCCGTACGGCCACAGGATCAGCTCGGAGTAGGTGTGGAAGTCGATCGCGACGCGGATCTGCTGCCGCCCGCTGACCACCCGGCCGTTGACGAAGTCGCGGACCCGCTGCGTCTCCGGGGCCGAGAAGGCCGACGCGCCGCGGTAGGTGGAGGAGGAGGGACTCCCGCTCGACCCGCCGCAGCAGCCCCACTGGTAGCTCCAGTTGCGGTTGAGGTCGGTGCCGACCGCTGAGGAGCCGCTGTTGGGCTGGCGGTTCTTGCGCCAGGACCGGTAGGAGCCGGTGGCGATGTCGTACTCGCTGCCGTCGGGGTTGACGTTGTAGATGATGTAGATCTCCCGGCTGTTGACCAGGCCCCTGATGGTGGCGTCCGAGGCGTACTTGCCGGTCAGCTCGTTCAGCAGGTAGAGGCACATCTCCACGCTGAGGTGCTCGCGGGCGTGCTGGCCGCACTGGAAGAGCACCTCGGGCTCGGCCTCGTCGGTGGCCACGTTGTCGCTGATCTTGGTCGCCCACAGCTCGCGGCCCTGATAGGAGCGGCCGACGCTGAAGCGCCGGACCAGTGAGGGGTTGGCGTTGGCGACCGCGGCTGTCTCGTTGGTCACCTCGGTGTAGTTGTGGTAGCCCGCGTCCGCGGGCGGGAAGTTCAGCGGCGTGGCCACCGCCGGGCGAGCGGGCAGGGCGGTGACCGTGTAGCCGAGCTGGCGGATCCGCCCGACCTCGGCCGGGGTGGCGGTCACCACCACCGAGCCGGCCTCGGCCAGCTCCACCGCCGCCCCGGTGCGCGCGACGGCGGTGCGCGCCCGCGGCGACGCCACGCCATGCACCCGGTAGGAGCCGTTCTCGACGGCGCCCTTGGGGGGCTGGCCGGCCGCGGGACCCGGCACTATCAGCAGCACGAACGCCAAGGCCAGCAGGATCGTCAGGATCGGACCGAGCCGTCGTCGTGGAAGCATGCGCCACCCTCCATCGGGCAGGCGAGCGGACCCGGCGGCGCGCCGCCGGAAGCGCCGCGTCGCGGGTCGCGGGCTGGACCGGAGCCCATTCGGCGCTTAGAGAACGACAGTCCGAGCAAGGCTGTCAATAGCGGTGATACCCGGGCTCTCCTCGCAAGGCCGCCGATCCGCCTGCCGATCCGTCCGGTCTCGCCGGCTCCCGGGCGAGCCACGCACGGCTGGCTGCATCGATCGGCACCTCGCTGGCAGGTCCGGGCCGCCACGGTCAGGGCGGTGTGGCACGATCGACGCCCTCTGCGCCAAGCCTGGAAGGAGCGCCCCGTGACGATCGACCGGCAGCCCCCCGCTCCGGTGATGAGCGCCATCCGGCTGCACCCGCCCGGCGGCCCGGCCGGCCTCGCCTACGAGCGGCTCGACACGCCCCGGCCGGAAGCGGGAGAGGCGCTCGTCCGCGTCCATGCGGCGGCGATCACGCGGGGAGAGCTGGAGTGGCCGGTCGACCGCCTGCCAGCAACCCCGTCGTTCGAGTTCTCCGGTGTCGTCGCCGCGCTCGGTCCCGAGGTCGACGACCTCGCCGTCGGGACGCCCGTCTACGCGCTGCACGACTTCGACCGCGACGGCGCCGCCGCCGACTACACGGTCATCCCCGGGCGGTTCCTCGCGCCCAAGCCGCGGACGCTCGGCCACGTCGAGAGCGCCGCCATCCCCCTCGCCGCCCTCAGCGCCTGGCAGGGCCTCTTCGACCACGGGCACCTGGAACCGGGCCAGCGGGTGCTCATCCACGGCGCCGCCGGCGGCGTCGGCGGCTTCGCCGTCCAGCTCGCCCGCTGGCGCGGCGCCCAGGTGATCGCGACCGCCTCGGCCAGCAACGTCGAAGCCGCCCGTGCACTCGGCGCCGACCAGGTCGTCGACCACGGCAGCACCCGCTTCGAGGACGCGGTCGACCAGGTCGACCTGGTCTTCGACACCGCCGGCGGTGACCGGCTCGAGCGGTCGCTCGCCGTGCTGGGCCAGGGTGGCAGGCTGGTGTCGGTCGCCGAGGAGCCAGCGCGGGAGCGCGCCGCCGCGCGAGGCGTCGATGCCGTGTACTTCGTGGTCGAGCCCAACCGTGACCAGCTCGTCGAGCTTGCCGGCCTGGCCGACAGCGACGTGCTGCGGCCCGCCGTCGACCAGGTCTTCCCCCTCGCGGACGCCCGCAAGGCGTTCGAGCGCACCCTCGGCGACCACCCGGGCGGCAAGATCGTCCTCCGGGTCGCGGACGAGCACGCCTGACCTCGACATCTGGAGCGGGCGCCCCACGCGGTACGCACCGCCGTTCAGGCACGGCGTACCCCGTTCTACGTCGCCATCTGGCGTTTGCCGGAGCGATCCAAGGGTAGCCGACCGACTTGCCCGTCTTGGTTTGGTACCGGCATGCGAAGGGAGCTGCCATGGATACCGGGCTGCTAGTCGCAATCATCGTCATCGTGGTCATTCTGGTGGTCGTGGCGGTCCTCGTCGCGCAGCGGCGCCGCAGCCAGGGACTGCAGGACCGGTTCGGACCCGAGTACGAGCGCACCGTCGCCAGAGAGGGCGACCGGCGCACGGCGGAGTCCCGGCTCACCGAACGGGAGAAGCGCCGCCGCGAGCTCGACATCGTCGAGCTGGACCCCGCCGCCAGGACCCGCTATCTCGAGGCCTGGCGGGTGACCCAGGGCAAGTTCGTCGACGACCCCGCCGCCGCCACCGGAGAAGCGGACACGCTCGTCGCCACGGTGATGCGTGAGCGGGGCTATCCGGTCGACGACTTCGACCAGCGGGCCGCCGACATCTCGGTCGACCATCCGAAGGTCGCCGAGGACTACCGCGCGGCCCACGCCATCTCGCAGGCCAACGAGCAGGGGCTCGCGACCACCGACGACCTGCGCCAGGCCTTCGTGCACTACCGGTCGCTGTTCGTCGAGCTGCTGGAGCCCGACGGTGACGCGCATCGGGCCGACGGTGACGCGCGCAGGGCCGACGACGACGCTCTCCGGGCCGACGGTGACGCGCGCAGGGCCGACGACGAGGCGCGCAGGGCCGACGACGACGCACACGACAGGAGGCCCGCCGATGGAGCGGCATGAGGACCTGAGCACCGCCGACTTCGCCAACCCGGCGCCGCGGGAGGCCCGCGAATCCGACCCGGCCGACCAGGTCGACGTCGAGGAGGAGCGCCGCGACGACTACCCGCGCGATCGAGAGCCCGGCGAGCTCGCGCAGGACCCGGTCGAGACCGCGGACCGCGCGCCGGAGCCCGCCGCGGAGCCGGCCGCTGAGCCAGGCTGGGACGCGGCGCCGCCAGAGGAACGTCCGGAGGCCGCCCCCAGTGTCCAGCCGGCGAGTGACGCCGGCGCGGGCCCGCTGCTGGCGCCCGACAAGGCCGAGGGCTTCCGGGCCCACTGGACCGACGTCCAGAACGGCTTCGTCGACTCGCCGCGCAAGGCGGTCGAGGAGGCCGACGGCTTGGTGGCCGAGCTGATGCAGCACCTGGCCAGGACGTTCGCTGACGAGCGCAGCCAGCTCGAGCACCAGTGGGACCGCGGGGACGACGTCTCCACCGACGACCTCCGCACCGCCTTCCAGCGCTACCGGTCCTTCTTCGAGCGGCTCCTCTCGACCTGACCCTCACGGCGTCCGCGGCGTCGCTTCGGCGGCGCCGCGGACGCTGCTTGGTTTCCTTGCGCCCGGTTCGGGTACGGCCGGCGCGACATGCACGGCCCGCTTCTGGTCAAGCTGCTGGCCGGCTGGCTGTACCGTGAGGGCCGTTACGTCGGGTGGGACCGCATCCGCGCGATCGAGCCCGACCGGATCCTGATCTCCGGTTCGGTCGACGACCTGCCGACGCGGGCGCCGGTGAGCTGACAAGCAGATCGCCTGGTGAGAGCAAATCAGGGAGCCCTATTCGGCCGGCTGTGAACGCTCGACAGCAGCTATTGTTTTTTCGCTTTCGGGGCTACTTAGGGGCTCGTCCAAATCGGCTGGACACCGGCCCCCACCTCGGCAGACGGCAGTTGCAACCACTGTGGCGGATCATCATGATGCTCGGGCGCTTGTCACACGCGGCGACCCGGGGTGTCGAAATGATCAACAAGCTCCTCGAATACATCCCCCATGGCAATACCCTCGACGACGAAGCATGGAGAAGGCGCCACGCGTTGGTCAGCTGGCTGCTGCTTCTCCACGTGCCGGGACTGTTCCTGTTCGGCTTGGCGCTCGGTCAGACCCTTGGCTTGACGCTCTGGGCGGCGGGGGTGCCGCTCGCGTGCCTGGTGGCGAGCCGGCTGGTGCATCACCGCAGGACGGCGTCCTTCTTCGTCACGGGCGGTCTGGTGTATTGCTCGGCGGCGCTGGTGGGACTGTCGCGCGGCTCGATCGAGGCGCATTTTCACTTCTTCATCATCATCGGCTTCATCGCGCTGTACCAGGATTGGGTGCCGTTCCTGTGGAACATCGCGTTCACGGTCCTCAGCCACGGAATCGGCTCGGTGTGGGAGACGAACCTCATCTTCAACCACCCGGCAGGGCAGCAGAGCCCATGGTTGTGGTCGGCGATCCACGGCCTGGCGGTGCTGTTCGCCTGCGGCGGCGTGGTGATCTTCTGGAAGTCCAGCGAGCAGGAGCAACAGAGGAACCTGAAGCTGGCCACGGAGTTGGCCGACACCGAGGTCTCCCACCGCCGCTTCACCTCTGAGCTGCTCGTCAACCTCGCCCGCCGCAACCAGAGCCTGCTCTACCGGCAGCTGCGCGTGATCAACCAGCTCGAGGATGAGGAGAAGGACCCCGACGCGCTCGCGAACCTGTTCCACCTGGACCACCTGGCCACCCGGATCCGGCGCAACGCCGAGAGCCTGCTGGTGCTCTCGGGGGAGCAGCCCCCCCGCGTCTGGGCCAAGCCGGTCCCCCTGCTCGACGTGGTGCGCGCGGCGATCGCCGAGACCGACGACCTCGAGCGCGTCGCCTTCAACGTCGACCAGTACGCGGCCGTGTCCGGCCAGGCTGTGGCCGACCTCACCCACATGCTGGCCGAGCTGGTCGAGAACGCCGTGCGCTTCTCCCCGCCGGACACCGGCGTGAGCGTCCGCACCCGCCCGCGCGTCCAGGAGGGCGGTGGCTGGGTGCTCACCGTGGAGGACTGGGGGGTCGGCCTGCCAGCCGAGGACCTGGCCAGCGCCAACGAGCTGCTCGCCGCTCCCAAGGAAGTCGACCTCTCGGTGTCGCAGCGGCTCGGCCTCCACGTGGTCGCCCGGCTCGCCCAGCGCCACAGCGTCGGCGTCTCGCTCAGCCCGACGCCTGGCGGCGGCATCACCGCCGTGGTGGTGCTCCCGGCCGAGCTGTTCTCCGACACCGTGGCGGAACCGGTGGCGGCGGCCAGCAGGACCTCGGCGGCGCCCGTGCCCAGCCTGGTCGCTGCCGGTGCCGCCGTGGCGCCCGCGGTCGCGGCCAGAAACGGCCTCGACGACGAGACCGTCTGGCAGGGATGGTGGGAGTCCCCGGAGCCCGGCCGGGCCGCACCAGACCCGGCCACGGCATACCTGACCGGGGCCGACCTGACCGCCGCGGAGCTGGCCTCGGCCGGCCTCAGCGCGGCCGACCTGGGCATGATGGACCGGCCGGCGGCCGGCATGCCGGCGTCGGACCGCCCGGTCACCGACACACCCGCATGGCCGCCCCGGCCGCTGCGGAGCGCCAAGTCGGCGCCGAGCCGGGGGTTCACGCCCCAGCCGCCGGACATCATGGACCTGCCGGCAGCCGAGGCGCCGGTTCCGCCTGCAGCTCCGCAACTGTCCCGGCGTGTGCCCCAGGCGCACCTGGCACCTGAACTCCGCGTGCCCGCTGACGCCGCCCCGGTCGAGGTGACCCCGCCGTCCGAGCGACTGCCCAACGCGGCCCAGGCCAAGGCCGCACTCGCCCGATACCAGGCCAGCCGGCGGGCCGCCCGCGCAGTGGTCGAGGACAGGAGCGCCGACGGCGGCGAGCAGGTATGACCACTCCAGCCACCAGTCACAAGCAGCTCGACTGGCTGCTGATCGACTTCACCCGGGCAACCCCTGGCGTGCTGCACAGCCTGGTGGTGACCCGTGACGGCCTGCGTCTGGCCGCCTCGGAACGGATGGACGTCGGGCTCGCCGACCGCCTCTCCGCGGTCACCTCCGGCCTGGTCAGCCTCGCCCACACCGTGGCGCAGACGTTCCACGCCGGGCCGATGGAGCAGACCATCGTGGAGATGCGCGGCGGCTACCTGTTCGTGACCCCGATCAGCGGCGCCTCGGCGCTGGCGGTGTTCACCGACCGGCACTGCGACATCGGCATGATCGGCTACGAGATGACGCTCCTGGCCGAGCGCGTCGGCCACGCGCTCATCCCGGCCCCTCGTGGTACCGCGGGATGGACGTCGCGATGACCCCGGACCGTGCCAACACGCCACCCGGCGACGATCGCGTCGTCCCGGTGTACGCGTTCACCCGGGGCCGGACCCGCTCGGCCGGTCGGGACCTGCCCCTCGAAGCGGTGGTGACCGCCGCGAAGGCCAACACCCGTCAGGGAGCGCTGCTCCAATCCGAGTCACTGGCGATCGTCACGATGTGCTCCCGGCCGTTGTCGCTGGCCGAGATCGGCGCGGCGCTCCGGGTCCCGGTCGGCGTGGCGCGTGTGCTGGTCGGAGACCTTGTCAACGCAGGCTATCTGGTCGCGCACCTGCCACAGCACACGACGCACGCCGGCGGTCCGACTCAAGCCATCCTCGGGAGGTTGCTGGATGGGCTCCGCGCACGCTGACCTGTACCCGTCACGGCCGCCCCCACCCCAGCCGGAGATCATCCCGCTGAAGATCCTGGTGGCCGGCGGGTTCGGGGTCGGCAAGACCACCTTCGTCGGATCGGTGTCCGAGATCACGCCGCTGACCACCGAGGAGGTCATGACCAGCGAGTCCGTCGGCGTCGACGACACCACCGCCGTCCCTGACAAGACGACCACCACGGTGGCGATGGATTTCGGGCGGATCACCGTCGACGAGCAGCTCATCCTCTACCTGTTCGGCACCCCAGGTCAGCACCGCTTCTGGTTCATGTGGGACGAGCTGGCGCGCGGCGCCGTGGGCGCGGTGGTCCTGGTGGACCTGCGCCGGATAGACGACTGCTTCGCGGCGGTCGACTACTTCGAAAGCCGCAGGATCCCGTTCGTGGTCGGCGTGAACGGGTTCCCCGGCACCGTGGTCTTCGCCAACGACACCGTCCGCGACGCGCTGGCGCTCCCAACCGACTGCCCGCTCGTCCGGATGGACGCCCGCGAGCCCCGCTCCTGCCTCGACACGCTGATCGCGCTCGTCGAGCACGCGCTGGGCCGGAGCACCGCCGCCTGACGCCTAGCGCTCCGGGCCCTCGGCGTACTCGTCGTCCGTGACGGGATCGCCCCACCGCGGCGCGCCGCCGATGCTCACCGAGAGGTGCGCCATCGGGCTGTCGGGCTCGGCGCCGTGATAGTGCCACTCCCCCGGGTCGATGGAGACGATGTCGCCAGGGGCGAGCAGGTGGGCCGGCTCGCCCCGCGAGCGCACCCGGCCGCGACCGCTCACCCCGAACAGCAGCTGCCCGCCGGGGTGGGCGTGCCAGTGGGTCCGGGCACCGGCCGAGAAGTGCACGACCGTCATGCCGATGCCGCCCGGCGCCGGCAAGCCGGGGCTGAGCGACACCTGCCCGGTGAACCGTCCGGCGTCACCCTGCTCGTAGGAGCCGTCGCCGGCCCTGGCCATCCGCATCGAAGCGCTCTCCTCTCGTTGGTCCGGACGGGCGGCGGACCCGCGCGGGCACGACTGCTCGGAGCGGTGCCTGCCTACTTCTTGCCGCGGTCGATCGGGCCGTCACGATAGTCGAAGTGCATCATGTCCTTGGCCTTGGGGTAGACGCCGCCCCACAGGAGCCCGCCCTCCTCGGCGAGCGCGAGCACCAGCTCCTTGGCCAGGTCCATGTAGCCCTTCTGCTCCGGGTTCTTGTGGCGGTAGAGGTCGGTCACGGGGAGGACTTGCTTGTCTTTGGCGATGCGTTCCCGCCACCAGGCGAGGTCGTGGGGATCGCCGGCCGCCTGGGCCTGGGCGACCAGGGGGAGCAGTGCCGCGTCGCTCGCGTCCACCAGCTTGAGGTAGCCGGCGAGGGCCTGGGACGCACGGGCGTGGAGGTCGTAGGCCTGCTCGACGTTCTTGGCGGCGAGCCGCGACTCGACGTCGAAGTGCTCCCCGTGGATGAGCAGCATCGCCCGTTCGATCACGCGTGGGGACCGGTTCGCGGCGATGGCGGCGCGGGCGGTCGGGTCCTTGACACTCTTGCTCACGTTCTTGTTGCCGACGAACGGGTTGGAGGCGGCGTTGATGTCGACCGCCATCCCGAAGCAGTGCATGCTCGGCTGCGACCCGCTGGTGGCCAGCGTCGGGGGCCGCAGCCCGGCGATGTCGGTGACGCCGAGCTGGGCGCGGATCGTGTCGTCGTCCTGGCCGGGGAACTTCGCCCGCAGAGCGGCCTCGGCCTTCCGCAGCTGCACCAGGAACTTCTCATGCACGCCCGGGGTCGAGCCACCGCTGCGCCTGATGGGCAGCCCGAGGAAGGTGGCGTCGGGCACGATGCCGGCGAACCACTCGTCGAGCTGCATGCCGTTCGGCAGCGCGGCCTCCATCTGCGCCTTGATCGCTGTGGCGCCGCTCGACCCCTGCTCCTTGGCCGCCTCCACGAGCTTCGCCCGCTCCCGCTCGCTCATCGGTTTCGCCGACGGGTGCGGCTTGGCCGGAGTTGGGCCGCGCTTGGGATCCGGCCCGCCGGCCGGCTTCGTGGCCGGCTCGGCGGCGGGGCGGGCGAGTGCCGCGTCGACCTTGGTGCGGCGGATCGCCAGCCACTCCGCCGCCAGCGCGTCCTCGCCCTGCTCGATCCTCGAGCCGATGCGGTCAGGGTGGCGCAGCCACCAGATGATGTTGGTGAGGTCGGTGCGGTCATTGAAGCCGCCACGGACCAGGCCGTCGAGCAGGACCGCCTCCCGGTCGTCGGCGACCAGCAGCGAGGCGCCGAGCGCGAGGACCGAGGCGACGGTGCCGCCCGCCTTGGTGACCGCGTCGAAGGCGTCGCCCAGCACGAAGCGCTGCACCGCGAGGCCGGCGACCGCCTGGTTGCCCGCCAGCCGTTGCAGCTCCAGCACCGCCCCGGCGCCGGGCGCCGGTGGGTCCTGCCTGGCCTGGGTGGTCGCCTTCTTCCGCGCCGCCTCCGATGCCCGCGCCTTGGCGCTGGTCGCCGGCGCCCGTCGCTGCCCCAACGCTGGCCTCCCTACTCGGCGCGGCCGATGCTACGCGACCGGGGAACCAGCCAGGAGGTCCGTCCGGGCAACGCTTCGGGCCATCTCGGGCAGCCGATCGGCGCCGGTGGCCCCGGCCGATGGCACCAGGCGGCAGGTGGGGCCGGTGCGCTCGGCAGGCTCGCGGTGGCCGGTGCCGCCGGTCAGGGCAGGGTCAGCACGGTGGGGCCGTCGGCGGTGACCGCCACGGTGTGCTCCCAGTGGGCGGCGCGGCTGCCGTCGTCGGTCGCCACCGACCAGCCGTCGGCGAGCAGGTGGTAGCTGTCCCGGCCGCCCTCGAGGAACATCGGCTCGATCGCGAGCACCAGGCCTTCCCGCAACACCATGCCGCGGCCGGGCCGGCCGCTGTTCGGCACCGGGGGATCCTCGTGCATCGCCTGGCCGATGCCGTGGCCGGTGTGGTCGTCGAGGATGCCGTAGCCGGCCGCGCGGCCGACGCGCTCCACCGCGTGGGCCAGGTCGCCCAGGCGCGCGCCGGCCACCGCCGCGGCCACGCCAGCGTCCAGGGCGGCACGGGTGGTGTCGATCAGGCGGGTGGCCTCGTCATCGACCTGCCCGACCGGGACGGTCACGGCGGCGTCGCCGTGGTAGCCGCTCAGGATCGCGCCACAGTCGACCGAGAGGACGTCGCCCTCCCGCAGCACGCGGCCGTCCGGGATCCCGTGCACGATGACCTCGTTGACCGACAGGCACAGCACGGCCGGGAAGGGGTACGGCGCGAACGGCGGGTGGTAGTGGAGGAAGGACGGCTTGGCGCCGTGCTCCCTGATGCTGTCGCCGGCGACCTCGTCGAGCTTGGACAGCCGCACCCCCGGTCGCGCCGCCTCGACCACGCGCTGGAGCGTCCTGGCGACGACCCGTCCAGCTTCGCGCATGGCGGCCACCTCCGCCGTGGTCTTCAACGTCACCATCTCGACTCCCGCGCTCGATCGACCGGCCAAGCGTATCGCCCGATCGCCCGGCCTCGCCTATGATCTCGCGCCAGGAGGGGTGGCCATGCCGGATGAGCAGGTGGAGGCGTTCGACGTCGGCGCCCTCGGCGCGGCGCAGGCCGCGTCCAACGACCCGTACCTGGAGTTCCTCCGCCGCGACTCCATGAGTGCCGGACTCTACGTGCTGGACGCGGGCGCGCCCGACGACCAGCAACCCCACCAGGAGGACGAGGTCTACGTGGTCCTGCAGGGCCGGGCCGCCCTCACCGTCGGGGACCAGGAGCACCCGGTCGGGCCGGGCAGCATCGTGTTCGTCGCGCGGACGGTGCCGCACCGCTTCCACGACGTGGCCGAGCGCCTGGTGGTCCTGGTGCTGTTCGCCCCCGCGGAGACCGTTTGACGGTCACGGTGCGCCGTAGCGCTGCCGCCACGAGTTGAGCTTGGCCCCGCCCGCATAGGCGGCGGCGACGATCCCGCACACCGTCCTGGCCGCGCCGTGCTGGGTGGCCAGGCACTGGGCGTGCAGGTCCCGCTCGAACTGCGCGTCGAGGAGCTGGCGCGCGGCCGGTCCCGCCGGGGTCCGTGACCGGCTGGCAAATCGCAGCAGGTCGTAGCCGAGGTCGTGGGCCTTGCACGCCAAGCTGAAGTCGAACGGGGTGGACCCGAGCAGGCTCGAGCACGAGCCGGTGGGCTTGATCGACCGGACCATGGCGGAGCCCGCCAGCCGCACCTCGGTGGGGGTGTACCCCATCACCTCGCGGAACGCCGGCCAGGTGAGCACCTGCGGGCCGTGCCTCGCGTCGGCACCGGTCAGCAGCTCGGCAAGGGAGCGCCCGGTGATCCGGGCGTCGTCGGTGGCATAGGCGGCGGGCGCGGCCATGCCGGCCGGCGCCGCCACCGGCCGGGTGAAGATGCCGAGCCCGACCGCCAGGCAGGCGGTGACCAGCGCGGCGGTGAGGCGGGTCAGCACCCGCCTCCCCCGGCCGCTCCGCACCGACGACTGGCCGGCGCCGGCGAGCGCTCCCACGGCGGCGGTGGTCATCTCGGTCTCCCCGCTTCCGCGGCCACCCGGTGTGGCCGGTCCGGGGAAGACGCTAAGGAGGAGGGCGAGCCGGGTCGTCCCGCCGTGGGGTGGTCTTCGGTGTCACCGCCTGGTACCGGTCACGGCGGCGGCTCAGCCGCTGGAGCCACCCTGGCCCGGCCCGATCACCGCGCCGGCTAGGAGCCGGGGCGCACCAGGCCGGACTCGTAGGCCAGCACCACCGCCTGCACGCGGTCGCGCAGCCCGAGCTTGGCGAGGATCCGGCTGACGTGGGTCTTGACGGTCTCCTCCGCGAGCACGAGCGTCCTGGTGATCTCCGCGTTGGACTGGCCGCGGGCGATCAGGGTGAGGACCTCGGTCTCGCGTGGGGTGAGCGCCGCCAGCGCGTCGGGTCGCGGCCGGTCGGGCGGCCGCTGCCTGGCGAAATCGGCGATCAGCCGCCTGGTGACCGACGGGGCCAGCAGCGCGTCACCGGCCGCCACCACCCGGACCGCCGCGACCAGGTCGGCGCCGGTCGCGTCCTTGAGCAGGAACCCGCTGGCGCCGGCGCGGAGCGCCTCGTAGACGTACTCGTCGAGGTCGAAGGTGGTGAGGATGAGCACGCGCGGCCCCTGGTCGGCGGCGGCGCCCGCGTCGCCGAACAGCCGCCTGGTGGCGGTCAGCCCGTCCATGACCGGCATGCGCACGTCCATCAGCACCACGTCGGGCGCCAGGCGGCGGATGGCGTCGACCGCGTCGCGGCCGTTCTCGGCCTTGCCAACCACCTGGATGTCGGGCTGCGCGTCGAGCAGCGCGGCGAATCCCTCGACGACCATCGCCTGGTCGTCGGCGATCAAGACCCTGATGGCGCTCCTCATCCGCGCACCTCTGCATCGCCGTCGCGCGCGGCTTCCGGCCGGACCGGCATCACCGCCTGGACCCGGAACCCGCCCGCCGGGTCCGGCCCCGCCTCCAAGGTGCCGCCGAGCATGGTGACAC
>DATLQA010000061.1:0-2008 GCA_035535495.1 Actinomycetota bacterium
GTTGGCCAGGCCGGCGGTGAGGCAGGCGGCCAGCGCGTGCAGGACGAATTCGACGGGGGTGGGTCCGTGGTCCTGGCCGACCAGGACGGCGGGGTGGTCGGCGTCGAAGACGAAGGTCCGCTCGTGGGTGCGCTCTTCTCCGACCCCGAAGTAGTCGGCGATGGTGCCGCGGTTGTGGGTGCCGCTGATCCACTGGTTGTGGGCGCGGAACTGGAAGCTGGCCGCCTCGGGGGCCTGCTTGACGGCGTCGAGGGTGGCGAACAGCGTCGCGGTGTCCACGCCGTTGCGGATCGAGTCGTTGACCTCGGCGGCAGTGGTGTCGGTGGTGGTCATGTGGACACGCCTCCTTGGCGGTGCGTTGACTGGTGATGGGTGCTGGGGATCAGTTCCGGGGATCCGGGCGGGTGGCCCTCCTTCCTGGCGGCAGGGTTCGATCACGCGGTCGCGAGCAGGCGCTCGCCGGGGACAGGCCGGGCGGCCAGCGCCGCCGCCTGCTTGTCGATGGCGGCGCCCAGCTGCTTTTGCAGTTCGATGAACCTCGGCACCGGCGGATAGGCCACCAGGCGGCAGGTGAGCTCGAAGATCTCCCGGAGCGCCTGGTCGCGCTGCTGCTGGTAGGCCGCGAGGGCCGTGGTCTCCTCGGCGGCATCACCCAGTGCCTGGTCGAGGGCGACGGCCAGGAGCTCGGCGTCGCGGAAGGCGTCGCTGATGCCGTAGGCGGTGATGGCGTCACGGTAGTAGCCGGCGTCCCCGACCAGGGCCCAACCCGGGCCCCAGGCCTGGCGTAGCTGGTTGGGTTGGCGGAGCATGCCCTGCACCGGTGAGGTACGCCGAGCGCGACGCAGCCGCAAGGCCAGCTCGGGGTGCGAACGCTCGAGCAGCGCATCGAACGCCTCCCCGCGCGACCCGGTCCGGCGGCGGACCGCCCTGGCGTCGGCCGAGGGCGTGCAGACCCAGATGCAGGCCTGCCCGTGGTGGGTCGGGAACACCCCGGCGAAGGACCGCTCAGCGACGAAGAACTCGAAGCCGATCCACCGGCCGCCCGCGTAGTAGGCGTACTGGGTGGCGCCGCCCGCCGGGCCGGCCTGGTTGACCGGGGCGCCGACCAGCTCGGCGACTCGCGACCGGAGGCCGTCGGCGCCGACGACAAACCGGGCGCCGAGCTCGACCCGGGCGCCGGCGCGGTCCTGTCCGTGCACCCCCACCACCCGGCCGTGCCTGTCCCGCTGCACGCCGGTCACGGTGACGCCGGTGCGCACCTGAGCGCCGGCGTGTTCGGCGGCGGTGGCAAGGATCGTGTCCAGCACGTACCGCCGAGGCGCGACAAGGAAGTCGACCCCGGCCTTCTCCTTGATCGTCCGGCTGACCAACTCGCCGGCGGCGTTGAAGGTGACCTGCCGGATGGCCGGAGCGCCGCTGTCGACGACGTCGTCCAGGAGACCCCAGCGGCGGAGCTGGACGACGCCGCTGCGGGCGATCGAATGGGTGGACACGGTGTCGCTGGGGAACGACGCCTGGTCCAGGACCACCACGTCATGCCCGAGGCGGGCGAGCAGCATGGCGGTGGCTGATCCGGCGACTCGTCCGCCTACGACGACGACATCGTGATGGCTGCGGTTGGCGGTCTGCATGGCTGGTGGCTCCCGTCAGGTCGGTCGGTCACGCTTCAGGTCAGGAAGGTAGGTTTAAGGGGGGCCGGCCCCCGCTCGGGCAGGGGTCCGCACCCCTAATCGAGTAGCACGGCTCGCTAGAGGCGGCTGCGGCTCCTGGCCCGGTCGGACGGCGACCAGTCCAATCCGTCCCGGGAGTCGACGCCGTAGCGGCCGGCAAGGATCGCCAGGGTCACCAGGCAGAAAAGAAGGATCAGCAGCGCTTGCATCTCGGACGCCCCCTAGTTGGACCGCGACCATTCCCAGGCTCTCGAGGCCCCCGTCATCGACGGCCCTGGCGGCTTCTCTGGAGATCGCAGTGTGCTTGGCTCGGGTTCAACGCTAGAGGGCGGGAGCGT
>DATLQA010000062.1:0-18665 GCA_035535495.1 Actinomycetota bacterium
GCTGGCCGCCAGCCGTGAGCGGCCGCCGACCGCCGCCCAGCTCGTCCCCGCCGTCCGGGAGGCCATCCAGGAGCTGGACATCGGCTTCCACGAGCTGCCCTAGCAGCCCGCCGGCGGCCCGGCGGCGCCGGGGGCGAGCGGCGCGGCCGCCTCGGAGGCGGCGCGAGCACGGAAGGCCGCCTCGATCTGGGCGAGCATGCCGTTGAACGCCCGCGCGAGCCGGCCGACCTCGGTGCGCGGGTCGAGTTCGGGCGCCCGTCGCGCCAGGTCGCCGGTTGCGATCGCCCCGGCGGTCCGCTCGATCTCGACCAGCGGGCGGAGGCTCGCGCTCACCATCGCCACCCCGACGGCGGCGAGCACCGGCAGGACGGCGGCGCTCACCGATCGCATGGATGGCGGGCCTGACTCACAGCGCGGACACAGCCGTCGCCCGCATACTGGGAGGTGGAGAGGGGAGCGGATGGCGAGCGGGGCAGCGGCGCGGGTCCTGGTGGTCGACGACGAGCTGTCGATCACCGACGTGGTGGCGACCGCCCTGCGCTACCAGGGCTTCGAGGTGCGGGAAGCGGCCAGCGGCCAGGCGGCGCTGGCGGCGGCGTCCTCGTTCCGGCCCCACTTCATCGTGCTTGACGTGATGCTGCCTGACCTGGACGGCTTCGAGGTCGCCAGGCGGCTGCGCAGCGGCGGGATGCGCATGCCGGTGCTGTTCCTCACCGCCAGGGACGCCACCGAGGACAAGCTCAGCGGCCTGGAGATCGGCGACGACTACGTCACCAAGCCGTTCAGCCTCGAAGAGGTGATCGCCAGGGTCCGGGCGGTGCTGCGCCGCAGCCGGCCCGACCGCGACGCCGACGGGGTGCTGCGCTTCGCCGACCTGCTGCTCGACGAGGGCACCCACGAGGTGTTCCGCGACGGCACCAGGATCCACCTGACCGCCACCGAGTTCCGGCTGCTCCGCTACTTCATGCTGAACCCCCGGCAGGTGCTGTCCAAGGCGCAGATCCTCGACCACGTCTGGGACCATGACGTCGACGGTGACGACAACGTGGTCGAGACGTTCGTGAGCTACCTCCGCCGCAAGCTGGACCGCCTGGGGCCACCGCTGATCCACACCATCCGCCTGGTCGGCTACAGCCTGCGGCTGGAATCCGGCGCCGCGGAGCGACCATGAGGCGGGCACGGTCGCTGCTGCCACGGTCGCTGTCACTGCGGGGGCGGCTGCTGGCGGCGCTGCTGGTGCTGCTCGCCTGCGGGCTGGCAGTGGCCGACGTGGCCACCTACGTGTCGCTGCGGTCGTTCCTCCTCGGCCGCGTCGACCAGCAGCTCGCCGCCGCCCACGACAGCGTGGAGCGTGCCGTCCTTTCGCTGCGCGGCCGGAACGTGGACGAATGGTCGCTGCGGCAGCTCGGCCAGATCGCCCCGGGCGTGTACGTGCAGTGGCGCGACCCTGACGGCCGGCCGGTCGGCGTGATCGACGGTCGGTCCCAGTCGGCCCCGCCCTCCACCCCGCGGCTGCCCGACCGGCTCCCGGCGCCGAAGGTCCAGGGCGCCGGTGCCGGCCGGGAGCCGGACGCCGTCCTCACCGTCCCGGCCGCCGAGCGCGGCGGACCCGCCTACCGGGTCCGCGTCTCGCGGCTGGCGTTCGGGCGCGGCACCCTGGTGATGGCGTTGCCGCTCGCGGAGGGGGCCGCGACCTTGCAGCGGCTGCTGCTGGTCGAGGCGCTGGTGACGCTGACGGTGCTCGGGGTCGCGGCGGCGGTCGGCCTGTGGCTGGTCCGCCTCGGCCTGCGGCCGCTGGAGGACATCAGCGCGACCGCCGCCACCATCGCCCGCGGTGACCTCACCAGGCGGGTGGCCCGGGCCGACCCCGACACCGAGGTCGGCCGGCTCGGGCAGGACCTCAACCGCATGCTCGGGCAGATCGAGGCCGCGTTCGTGGAGCGGCGGGCGTCCGAGGCGCGGCTGCGCCAGTCCGAGGAGCGGCTACGGCGCTTCGTCGGCGACGCCTCCCACGAGCTGCGCACGCCGGTGGCGGCCATCCGCGCCTACGCCGAGCTGTTCCGCCGCGGCGCCGACCGCCACCCCGAGGACCTCCCGCGACTCCTGCGGCGGATCGAGAGCGAAGCGACCAGGATGGGCGTTCTGGTCGACGACCTGCTGCTGCTGACCCGCCTGGAGCAGGGGCGTCCGCTCGAACGCCGTCCGGTCGACCTGGGCGCGGTGGCGGCCGAGGCGGTCGAGGCCGCCAGGGCGGTCGACCCCCAGCGCCCGCTCGAGCTGGGGATCGGCAGGACCGACTCGGTCGAGGTGCTCGGCGACCAGGACCGGCTGCGGCAGGTGGTCGACAACCTGCTCGCCAACGTCCGCGCCCACACACCGGCCGGGGTGGCGGCGCGGGTCCGGGTCTGGTCCGACGCCGAGACCGAGGCAGGGGTGGTGGAGGTCGCCGACGACGGGCCCGGCCTGACCAGGGAGCAGGCCGAGCGGGCCTTCGAGCGCTTCTACCGTGCCGACAGCTCCCGCTCGCGCGTCCCCAACGGATCCTCCGCCGCCGGCGGGGCCGGCCTCGGCCTGTCGATCGTCGCCGCGATCGCCGCCGCCCACGGCGGCCGCGCGCTGGTCCGCTCCACCCCGGGCGACGGCGCCGTGTTCCGGATCGAGCTGCCCCTGATCGCCAACGGCGAGGACGCCAAGCCGGACACGGCTGTCGGGTGATCGCTACCGATCGGCTTGGGTTGATAGTAGGTTGCAGCAGTCACCGCAGCGGCCGTGCGCGGTCCCCGCGTCACGGCCGCAGGCTCGGACCGCCGAGAAGGAGCACGCGCATGCCCGACTTTCCCCCGCTCGCCCACGTTGCGCTCACCGTCCGCGACCTGTCCGTCAGCGTCCCCTGGTACGAGGCGCTCCTCGAGGCCAAGCCGGCGCTCGACGAGGACACCGATCCCGACTTCCATCACACCGTGTACCTGATCGGCAACGGCAACCTGCTCGGCCTGCACCAGCACGGGACGCCCGCGCCCGACGAGCAGTTCAGCGAGTTCAGGGTCGGCCTCGACCATGTCTCCTTCGGCTGCGCCGACCGGGCAGAGCTCGAGCGGTGGGCACGCCGGCTCGACGAGCTCGGCATCGAGCACCGGGGCATCAAGGATGCGAGCTACGGCTCGGGCGTGAGCTTCCGCGATCCGGACGGCATCGCGCTCGAGTTCTTCGCCCCGCCGAGCTGATCCGCGGCCAGCCGCTCTACAGCTGCTGCGTCGATGGCCCGCTCGCCGGCGGGGGAGCGGCCGGGGCCTGGCCGGGTGGCGGGCCCGGCGGGGCCTGGCCCGGGGGTGGCCCCGATGGAGCGGGCAGCTGGCCGCCGAGGTCCGCGACCAGCCGGACGTACTCGTCCCTGCTGATCTCGCCCTGGGCGTAGCGCAGCCGGACCGCCTGCAGGGCCTGGTCGGGACCTTGCCGGGACCATTCGGGCGCCCTGGCGGCGGTGGGACCGAACGCGCTCGGCGCCCCACGGCGGCCGGTCGCCCGCGTGATCGCCCACACAGCCAGGCCGATCAGGGCCGCGAGCAGCAGCAGGAGCAGCAGCCAGCCGAGCAGCTCCATCCAGAGCGGCGGCCAGCCGAACTCGAAACGTTGCGGGTAGCGGTCTCGCATCACGTGCCTCCCTTATTGAAACGCTCGGTGGCCTTCGCCGCCCGGTGCGCTGGCTTCCCTCGTCGCGCCGTCGTCGCTGGCGCTCCTCCGCCGCTCCTCAGTCCAGCCAGCGCGCGGCTCCGGCCACCTCGCCAACTGCGCCACCTTCCTTGGCGCTCGTTCGTCCGGCGTGCGGCTACGGGCACCTCGCTTCAACTCGTCGGGCGGCGGGCGAGCGTCACCGTTCCGGTCTTGGTCTGGCCCTGCCCCCCTGGCCGCCACGACAGGCTGATCCGGTCGCCGGGCTTGTGCCTGGCGATCACCGACTGCAGGTCGGCCGCGCTGTTGATGCTGGTCCCGTCGGCCGTGGTGATCACGTCGCCGGCCTGGAGGCCGGCGCTGGCCGCCGGTGAGCCGGGCTCGACGGCGCCGACCAGTGCGCCGGTGCCGCCGGTGTCGGAGAGCTGCACGCCGAGGAAAGCGGTCGGGTTCGACATGGACCCACCGGCGACGTTCCGGCCGGCCCGCAGGTCGGGCAGGGCCTTGATCACCGCGTCGCTGCGGATCGCGAAGCCGATGTTCTCCGCCGGGGCGCCGCGTTGCCCGCCGGCGACCGCGGTGGTGACCCCGATCACCCGGCCGGCCGTGTCGACCAGCGCGCCGCCGCTGTTGCCGGGATTGATGGCGGCGTCGGTCTGCAGCAGCCCGCGGAGCGTGCCCGAGGCACCCGAGCCGGCGGGGAGGTTGCGGTCGACGGCCGAGACGATGCCCTCGGTGACCGTCGGCGTGCCGCCGTAGCCCTCCGCGTTGCCGACCGCCAGTACCGGGTCACCGACGTGCACGGTCGAGTCCGCCGCGAAGGTCGCGACCGGCAGGCCGGAGACACCGTCGAGGCGGAGCAGGGCGAGGTCGGCGCCGGCGTCGGAGCCGACCACCCGCGCGGTGACCGTCCCGCTGCGACCTGGGATCTGCACGCGGATGGAGGAGGCGCCCTCCACCACGTGGGCGTTGGTGACCACCTCGCCGTTGGCGGCGACGATGATGCCGGTGCCCGCGCCCCCGCGCTGGCCGCCCCTGAACGCCGAGCCGTCGACAGTGGTGATCGTGACCACCGCCGGCATGATCTTGGCCAGTGCCGTCCGCACGTCGCCGGTGGTCGCCGCGGCGGGCGCCGGGGTGCCGGTGACCGTCACCGCCGCCCGGGTGGGCTCCGCGCCGCCCTGGGCGGCGACCACCACAGCCCCGACCGTGCCGGCCAGCACGGCGGTCAGCAGCAGCGCCAACGCCAGGCGCCACCGCCCACCACCCGGTCGTTTCGCCGGGCCGCCCGGTCCCGCCGGCGTCCCGCCGCCCCACGCCGGCCCGCCGCCGGCACCTGCTGTCCCCCCGCCCCATGCCGGCCCGCCGCCGGCACCTGCCGGCGTCCCACCGCCTGGAGGCTCGCGGGTCCCCCCAGGGTCGTCGCCGGTGCGGTCGAAACTGCTCATGATGGTCCCTTCCGTGCCGCCAGATGGGCGTCTCGCCCAAGCAGCAACCAGCATGGACCCGCCGGCTTGAGGCCGGCTGTGAGGTGCCTGTGGCGGCGCTGGGAATCGGTGACCAGGTGGCACGGCGCCGGCTACTTGGCGTCGGCGTAGCAGGCGACCACGGCGAGGTCGACCGGGAAGCGCACCGGGGTCGGGCCGAACACCAGGCGGCCCGCCCGGTCGGCGGCCTGGGTGACGGCCCCGGCCACGCTGGGCGCGGCCGCTTCCGGGCAGTGGACCAGGACCTCGTCGTGCTGGAAGAAGACCAGCTCGGGGCCTGGCGGGAGGGCGGCGAGCCGGCGGCGGAGCGCGGCCAGCAGGACCGCGGCCCAGTCGGCCGCGCTGGCCTGGACGACGAAGTTGCGGGTGAACCGCCCGCGGTCCCGCACCGCCCGCCTGGCGCGGGCCTGCTCGTCCGGGTCGGTGCCGGCCCGCACCGCCTGCGCGGCCAGCTCCCGCCAGGCTGGCGACGGCGGCATGCAGGTCCGGCCCAACCTCGAGCGGGCCAGCCCGCCGGCCTCGCCGGTGCGGGCGGCCGCCTCCACCAGCCCGACCGCGTCGGGAAAGCGGCGGCGCAGCACGCCGAGCAGCTGGCCGGCCTCGCCGCTGGTCTGCCCGTACATCGCCGCCAGCAGGGCGACCTTGGCGCGCGCCCGGTCGCCGCCGAACGCCTCGGCGGCCAGCGCGGCGTAGAGGTCGCCGGCGCCGGCCGCCCTGGCCAGGCCGCGGTCGGCGGACATGGCGGCGAGCACCCTCGGCTCGAGCTGGCCGGCGTCCGCGACCACCAGGGTCCATCCGGGGTCGGCGACCACCGCGCGGCGCACCGCGACGGGGATCTGCAGGGCGCCGCCGCCGCGAGTCGCCCAGCGCCCTGACACCACCCCGCCAGGGACCCACTCGGGGTGGAAC
The DNA here is from genome assembly GCA_035535495.1 of Actinomycetota bacterium. GTDB lineage: Bacteria > Actinomycetota > CALGFH01 > CALGFH01 > CALGFH01 > DASUZB01. Next base: position 6,066 of record DATLQA010000062.1, read on the forward strand.
CGCCCACGCCGGACCCAGGCGTCGAGCCACGCCCAGCCGTGGGCGGCGTGCAGCCGCGCCAGCTCCTTGTAGGCGAGCAGCAGCGGCACCGCCGGGTGGTCGTAGCGGCGCAGCTCCCAGGAGCGGGTGGAGGCGGCCGGCACGCCGAGGGCGGCCAGGGCGGCCAGCACCTGGGCGGGGGAGTCGGGGTTGACCTGCCGGCCGAGCAGGTCGCCGAGCTGCCCGGCCAGGTCGGCCAGGCGTGCCGGTCGCCGCCCGGGCGCCGGCCGCGGCCCCAGCAACTCGGCCAGGAGGGCGTCGTGGACCTCGGCGCGCCACGGCATCCCGGCGGCGCGCATCTCGGCCGCCGCCAGACCGCCCGCCGACTCGGCCGCGGCCAGCAGCCCGAAGCGGTCGGGATGCTCGGTGGCGGCCACCCGGCGGAGCTGGGCGGCGTGCACCGCCACCACCATGCCGAGCAGCTCGGCACCGCCGGGCAGCCCGGCACCGTCCGGCTCGAACAACCTCGCCTGGCCGCTCGGCGGCCCAGGCGGCGGGTCGGCGGGGACCGGCCGGCCGCGCAGCCGCGCCCACGCCGCCGCCAGCGATCTCGGCTCGCCCCAGCGGCCCTCGTGACCGAGCAGCACCGCCTCGACCAGCGCGAGGTCGTGGCAGCGGGCGACCCGCACGCCCTGGCCGAGCAGCACCGCGTAGACCTGCTCGGACGCCGCCCACACCCACCGCGGCCGCCCTGTCCGCTCCCCGGCCGCCACCGCTGCCGCCAGGTCGTCGACCGGCTCGGCCGGCCCGGCCGGGCTGCCGTCCGGGTTCAAGGCCTGCAGCAGGCCCCCGGCACCGTCCTCGTCGGCCACCACCGCCACGCGCACGCCGCCATTCTGCCTCCGACCGCCGACACTCCCTCCGGCTGCTTGCCCCTGGCCCTCGCGGCTGCCACGATCCTGACATGGGACGGCTGGAAGAGCTCGATCTGACCCTGAAGCTCAGCCGCGAGGAGGAGGCCAGCCGGGTGGCGGCCGCCCAGAAGCGGCTGCTGGAACTCCGCCTCACCCTCGGCGGGCTGGTCGGCGACGGCCGCATCGGACCGCCGGTGTGCGTGCTGTTCGAGGGCTGGGACGCCGGCGGCAAGGGCGGTGCCATCCGGCGGCTGGTGGCGCCGCTCGACCCGAGGCACGTCCGGGTGGCCCAGTTCGCCGCGCCCACCTTCGACGAGAAGCGCCACCACTTCCTGCTGCGCTTCGCCTCCGCCCTGCCCGGCTGGGGCGGCATGGCCATCCTCGACCGCTCCTGGTACGGCCGCGTCCTGGTCGAGCGGGTGGAGGCCTTCGCCACGGTGGAGCAGTGGACCCGCGGGTACGCCGAGATCGTCGACTTCGAGCGCTCGCTGGTGCTCGAAGGCATGATCCTGATCAAGTTCTGGCTGCACATCTCCGACGAGGAGCAGCTACGCCGCTTCCAGCGTCGCGAGCACGATCCGCTGAAGTCGTGGAAGCTGAGCAAGGAGGACTGGCGCAACCGCGACCAGCGCCCCGCCTACGAGCGCGCCGTCCAGGACATGTTCGAGCGCACCGACCACCCGCTGGCGCGCTGGCAGCTGGTGGAGGCCGAGTCCAAGCGCTACGCCAGGGTCAAGGTGCTCGAGACGGTGGTCACCGAGGTCGAGCGCGGCATGCTCGCCCGCGGCTTCGAGCCTCCCAGCGCCCGCTCCGACGCCTCCAGGTAGCCCGGTCTGGCCGGCCGAGGCCCCGGGGCGGCCCTGATCGCGCCACCGGGGCCTCGGCGTCACCGCGGGCGTTACAGCGGCGGCGGGCTGAAGTAGACGGTCGGGTCGCCCTGCTTGAGCCAGATCTGCGGGTGGTCGAGCGGCACGAAGCTGCGGTCCCCACCGGGCTCGCGCGTGGTGGGCACGGTGTCGCCGCTCGGCCGGTGCATGATGAAGTTGACCGGCTTGGTGTCGTCCTTGAGCGGGATCTCGTAGAAGGCACCGAAGGCGTCCACGCCGGTCCGCTGGCGCGGCGCCTCCCAGGCGGTCGCCACGCCGTCGGCGATCGCGTCACCCCACAGGTGCAGCCCCCAGTCGGCATAGTCGCCGGCCGGGCGGTTGTAATGGACCACCGCGGTGGTCACCGGCTCGGAGACCACCGTCACGCTGCGGGTGTCGCTCTGCACCGTCCGGCCGGGCGCGTAGGTGAGCACCGCGCGGTAGCGCACCACGCTCCCGTTCGCCAGCCCGGTGGTGTCGTCGAACGCCGTGTACACCGGCGAGGAGGTGTCCGTGCCGATCGCCGTCCAGGGACCGTCGCCGACCTGGCGGTAGAAGGTCGCGGAGTAGTTCGGGTGATCCGGGGTCGCGACCGCGCGCACCTCGACGCGGCCTCGCACCCGGCCGCCGTCCGCCGGCGCCTCGAGCGCGAAGGCCGGCGGCGCCACCGTGCCGGTGCGGACCGCGCTGGAACGCTGGTGGCCGGCGTTGTCCACCACCACGGCCTGGTACTGGACCCGCGTGCCCGGGTCGAGATCGGCCACGTCGTGGAAGACGCGGTAGGGAGCGTTGTCGTCGGTACCGATCGACTTCCAGCCGCCGTGGCCGGTCCGCGCCAGGAAGGTCACCTCGGCGAACCCGTCGCCGCTGAGGAACGCGCGCACCTCGGCGCGGTCGCGCTGCGCGCCGGGGCTGTCGAGCGCGATCGCCGGCGCCTGGCGGCTGCGGTCCAACGGCCGCACCGCGCGGTAGACCACCGCCGACAGCGGTCCCACGGTCAGGCTCAGCCGCCGGTCCGCGCCGCTGGAAAGCTCCCCGGTCCCGCTGCCGTACACGAGCTTGAACGCGGTGCGCTGCATGTAGGTGGGGACCGCCGCGGTCTGTGCCTGCTCGGCATTGTTGACCGCCACCACGTACTCGTGCTGCTCGCGCCGGTCGAGGCGGGAGAAGGCGTAGACGCCCGGCCCGCTCGACGACCAGCGGTGCTGCTGGGCCCCGTCGCGCAGGGCCGGGTGCCGGCGGGTCACCTCGGCCAGCTCGCCGATCGACTGGTACAGCGGGTGCGAGCTGTCGAAGTTCGACTCCGCCGTGGTCGCGTCCGTGCCGATCAGGTCGTCGTCGTTGTACGAGGCGACCTGGCTGGGGAACATGTCCTGGCGGGCGTCCTGGTCGCCGCCGTCGCCGGTGAAGCCCTGCTCGTCGCCGTAGTAGATGACCGGGTTGCCACGCGAGAAGTACATCAGCTGGTGGGCGAGCCGGTCGCGCGCCAGCACCTCGGCGTCGGTCGCGTCCCCGTTGGCCACCTTGACGAAGCGCCCGATCCTCCCCATGTCGTGGTTCCCCAGGAAGGTGGGCAGCTGGTAGGCGTTGGAGTCGGCGTCGGTGTACCAGTCGTCACCGGTGAAGAAGTCGCGCAGCTCGTCGGTCGGGTGGGAGTTGGCGGCGAAGTCCTGGGCGGCCTTCTGGAAGGGGAAGTCGAGCACCGCCTGCACCCGGTCGTGGGTGGTGAAGTGCGAGGTGAACGCCTTGGTAGTGTCGAACACCTCGCCGAACATGAAGAACTCGCGCTTGCCCTGCTGGCGGGCGTAGGAGAGCACCTCGGGCGCGAACCGCTGCCAGAACTCGTCGTTGACGTGCTTCATCGTGTCGATGCGGAACCCGTCGATGCCGAAGTCGCGGATCCACGTCTTGTAGATGTCGATCATTCCCTGGACGACCCTGGGGTGCTCGGTGAACAGGTCGTCGAGGCCGAAGAAGTCGCCGTAGTAGGAGTTCTCGCCCACGAAGGTGGTGTTGCCGCGGTTGTGGTAGAGGGTGACGTCGTTGAGCCAGTCGGGCACCTTCACCGGGGCGCCCGGCGGGTTGAAGGGCGTGAACGGGAAGCTCTCGGTCCGGCTCAGCGGGGGGAAGGTATTGCCGCCGGCGTAGTCGCGGTCGTCGAACGGCACCCCGGCCGCGGTCCGGTAGGGCTCCTGGTCCTTGGAGACGTAGGCGGGCCGGTGGGCCTCTTCGTAGTCGATCACGTCCGCGGTGTGGTTGGTGATGATGTCGAAGAAGACCTTCATGCCCATGCCCTGCGCTTCGTGGATCAGCGCCGCCAGCTCCGCGTTGGTGCCAAGGTGGGGGTCGATCTGGGTGAAGTCGGTGATCCAGTAGCCGTGGTAGCCGGCGGACGGCCCGTCCTCGAGCTGCACGGCCCGGTTCTTGAAGCTCGGGGTCAGCCAGATCGCGGTCGTCCCGAGGCCGCGGATGTAGCCGAGGCGCTGGCGGATCCCGGCCAGGTCGCCGCCGTGGTAGAAGCCCTTGTGGGTGGGATCGAATCCCGACTGCAGGCGGTCGGCGGGCAACCCGCCGAGGTCGTTGGCGGTGCTGCCGTTCTCGAACCGGTCGGCCATCACGAAGTAGAAGTTGTCCCCGGTGAGCGGCGCGCGCAGGCTGTGGCGCGCGTCGCCTCCGTCTCGCGCCGCCGCCGCCGTGGGCAGCACCAGCAGCACGGATCCGAGCAGGATGGGCAGCGCGCGGCGGAGCCGAAACCTCATCTCTCTCCCCTTGATCCATCGGGGGCTACCGCTTCGCTGCATGAGCCCCCGAACCCCCTGATGATCCGGATGAGATCAGGACCGGACTCGCAAGCTCCCAGGGCGTCCGGGCAGTGTCAAGACATAGTTGGGCGCTCGGGTAGGATGCGGACGAGTAGCGGCAAACGATCACGAGCGGCGGGAGGGGTGCAGGGCGGACATGGCCGGGAACGACGAGTCCGGTGAGCGGCCGGTCGACCTGCGGACCGACAAGCCCCACCCGGCCCGCGTCTACGACTTCCTGCTGGGCGGCAAGGACAACTTCCCCGCCGACCGGGCAGCGGCCGAGCAGGGCATCAAGGCCAACCCCAACTCCAGAACCCCGCCACGTGAGAACCGCGCCTTCCTGCGGCGCGCGGTCCGCTACCTCGCCCGGGAGGCGGGCATCCGCCAGTTCCTCGACATCGGCACCGGCATCCCGACCTCCCCCAACGTCCACGAGGTCGCCCAGGGGGTCGCACCGGAGAGCCGGATCGTCTACGTCGACAACGACCCGATCGTGCTGGTGCACGCGCGCGCCCGGCTGACCAGCAGCCCCGAGGGCAGGACCACCTACATCGACGCGGACGTGCGCGACGTCGAGAGGATCCTGGAGTCGACCGGGCTCCGCGCCACCCTGGACCTGTCCCAACCCGTCGGGCTCCTGCTGATCGCGATCATGCACTTCATCCCGGACGAGGATGACCCGTACGGCATCACCGGCCGGCTGCTCGACGCCCTGCCGTCAGGCAGCCACCTGGCGCTGTCCCACCTCACCGGCGACTTCGACCCCGAGGCGTGGGAGGGGGTCGCCGCCATCTACCGCCGCAGCGGGGTGATCATGCGGGTGCGCTCCCTGCCGGAGATCGAGCGGTTCTTCGACGGGCTCGACCTGGTCGAGCCTGGCGTGGTCTCGCTGCCGCGCTGGCGGCCCGATCCCGGCGCCGGCGGCGGGGCGGACCAGCCGACCGACGCCGAGGTCTCCGTCTACGGCGGGGTCGCCCGCAAGCCCTAGAGCGTCGGGGCGGCCAGCGGTCAGGCGGGGGCGGGAGGCTGGTCGAGCAGCGCCCGGGCGACGATCACGTCGGTGATCAGGCTGGTGGCGTAGCCGCCCTTGAGCACCGCCCGGAAGGCGGCGATCTTGTCGTGGCCGCCGCCGACCGCGATCACCTCGTCGACCGTGCGCAGCTGGCCGGCGGTGATGGTGATGCAGCGGTCGGTGAAGTCGGTGGCGACCGGCTGCCCGTCGGCGTCGAGCAGGTTCGCGCACAGCTCCGCGCAGGCTCCCTCCGCCCGGAGCCGCTCGCGTTCGCGCTGGCTGAGGGCGACGTAGAGCTGGGAGTGCGGCGGGTCCCACGACCCGATCGCCACCACCGCCTTGGTCAGCTGGGTCCAGCGCCGCTGCGCCTCGGCGACCTGCGACTGGCGGCGCAGCGCCTCGGCGGTGGCGAAGTCGGGGAGGACCTGCGGCGTGTAGATCGGGAACGCCGGCCCACCCGAGACGGTGGCCACCCGGCGCACCAGCTCGATGGTGTTCTCCTGGACGTTGACGCCGAGGAGCGCGCCGGACAGCTGGACGACCGTGCAGCGGGCGAGCCGGCTCAGCGACTCGGTCATCGCGGTGATGGTGCGGCCGTAGCCGAGCCCGAGGATGTCTCCCTCGGTCACCGTCTCGGTGAGCAGGTCGGCGGCGACCCGCGCCAGGTGGGCCCTGAAGTCGGTCTCCGGGTGCTCAGGCGTGTCCACCACGATCGCGTGGCGGAGCTGGTAGGCGCCGCGGACGCGCTCGGACAGCTCGGCGTCGATCTGCGCGGGCACGCCCACCTCGATGCGGACGATGCCGCGGGCGAGAGCCTGCTCGAGGAGCCGGGCGACCTTGAACCGGCTGACGCCGAACTCCTCGGCGATCTCCAGCTTGGAGCGACCGTCGACGTAGAAGCGGCGGGCCACCCCGGCAAGGCGGACCAGCTCAGCGGGTCCGATCCCGCCGGCAGCGACCTCGGCCATCCCCCCACCTCGCATCCCTCAAAGATGCACATCTGAGCAATCGGTCGCTCATACTCTCATGAACCCTTGACACGGGCAATGGACCCTTCTTCAATGGGTATGCTACAGACGAGCTAGTGTTGTGCTCATTTGAGCAACTCCAATGAGCAACCACTCCCACGCGAAGTCCCGGACCGCTGCCGGCACCACTCTGAACCGCCGACATCGACGTCTCGCCCTCAGCAAAGGGCCCGGTACAACCACCGCCTGGTGAGCCGCCAGGCGGCGCTCCTCTCGGGAGGTGGATCGATGCGAGACCGCGTCGTCATGGGCGTCTGGCGCAAGATTCCCTGGGCGCTCCTGCTCGTCCTGGCACTGGTCGCCAGCGCCTGCAGCGGAGCCGGGGGCGGTGGGGGTGGTGGCGGCTCCGCAGGCGGCAAGACCACCATCACCGTCGCGACGGTGGCCAACCCGCAGATGCAGGACATCGAGAAGCTCAGCTCCAACTTCGAGAAGGACCACCCCAACGTCCACGTGAACTTCGTGATCCTGCCCGAGAACGAGCTGCGCGACCGGGTGACGCAGGACATCGCCACCAAGGGTGGGCAGTACGACGTGGTCACCATCGGGACGTTCGAGGTGCCGCAGTGGGCCAAGAACTCCTGGATCGAGAACCTGAGCAGCTACACCCAGAAGGACTCCTCCTACGACCCGGGCGACCTGATCCCGGCGGTGTCCAAGGCGCTGTCCTACAACGACAACCTCTACGCGGTGCCGTTCTACGGCGAGTCGTCGTTCCTCATGTACCGCAAGGACCTGTTCGACAAGGCCGGGTTGAAGATGCCGGCGCAGCCCACCTGGGACCAGGTCGCCGAGTTCGCGCACAAGCTGAACGACCCGAAGAAGAACCAGGCGGGGATCTGCCTGCGCGGGCTTCCCGGCTGGGGCGAGCTGTTCGCGCCGCTCAACACCGTGGTCAACACGTTCGGCGGCCGCTGGTACGACATGAACTGGAACGCGCAGCTCACCGAGGCGCCGTTCAAGCAGGCAACGCAGTTCTACGTCGACCTCGTCAAGAGCGCCGGTGAGCCCGGCGCGCCCAACGCCGGCTTCACCGAGTGCCTGACCGCCTACAGCCAGGGCCACGCGGCGATGTGGTACGACGCCACCGTGGCGGCCAGCCTGCTCGAGGATCCCAAGAGCAGCAAGGTGGTCGGCAAGAACGGCTACGCGCCGGCGCCGGTCAAGGACACCGACTGGTCGGGCTGGCTGTGGGCGTGGTCGCTGGCGATGCCGTCGACCTCCAAGAAGAAGGACGCCGCCTGGGAGTTCATGTCCTGGGCGACCTCCAAGGACTACATCAAGCTGGTCGGCAACGAGCTCGGCTGGGCGCGGGTGCCGCCGGGCAGCCGCACGTCCACCTACCAGATCCCCGAGTACAAGAAGGCGGCGGCCGCCTTCGCCGACCTCACCGTCAAGGCGATCGACCAGGCCGACATCAACAACGCCGGGACCCAGCCGCGTCCGTACATCGGCGTCCAATACGTCGGCATCCCTGAGTTCCAGTCGCTCGGGACCTCGGTCGCCCAGGAGGTCTCCGCCGCGATCGCCGGCCGGCAGACGGTCGACCAGGCCCTGCAGAAGGGGCAGCAGCAGGCCGAACAGGTGGCCAAGGAGGCCGGCTACAAGAAGGGGTGACGGCGGAGGGCCGCAGCCGGAACGACGCGAGAATGGAGGCGCCGTGACCGTCACCGAGGATCGGACCAGGAACCGTGGGGTGGCGCTCAGGGAGCGCGCGACCAAGGCAGCGGTGGAGCGCCGCAGCCGCTGGGCGCGGCGCTCCATGATCCTCCCGGCCGTGCTCTACACGATCGTGGTCACCCAGATCCCGTTCGTGATCACCATCTGGTACAGCCTGCAGTCGTGGAACCTGCTGCGGCCGGGCACCCGGCACTTCGTCGGCCTCGCCAACTACGGCGCGGTCTTCAGCCAGACGGGCTTCCGGACCGCCGTCCTCAACACCGTCACCTTCACCGCGTCGGCGGTGATCTTCTCCCTGATCATCGGCCTGGTCCTGGCGGTCCTGCTCGACCAGAAGTTCCGCGGCAGGGCGGTGGTGCGGACCCTGCTCATCTCACCGTTCCTGATCATGCCGGTCGCCGGCGCGCTGCTCTGGAAGACCACCATGTTCCACCCGGTGTTCGGCATCGTGAACTTCGTGCTCAAGCCGTTCGGCGTCGGCACGCTCGACTGGGCCAGCAGGTTCCCGATGCCGACGATCATCGCCGTGGCGGTCTGGCAGTGGACGCCGTTCATGATGATCATCCTGCTGTCGGGCCTGCAGAGCCAGTCGACCGACATCCTCGAGGCCGCCCGCGTCGACGGTGCCGGGGGCTGGCAGATCTTCCGCCGCCTGACCGTGCCGCACCTGCGGACCTACATGGAGCTGTGCGTGCTGCTCGGCTCGATCTTCATGGTGCAGACCTTCGACTCGATCTTCATCATCACCCAGGGCGGCCCGGGCCAGGCCACCACCAACCTGCCCTACTTCCTGTACCTGCAGGCGTTCCGCCGCTTCGAGATCGGCCAGGCCGCCGCGCTGGCGATCGTCACCACCATCGGCACGATCATCATCGCGACCATCGCGCTGCGGGTCCTGTCGAACCTGTTCAAGGGAGAGGAGCTGGAGCCGCGATGAGTACCGTCGCCGAACGGGCACCGGGCCGCGTCGCGGAGACGGCCCCCGGCCCCGGCCGCTTCCGCATGGCCCGGCTGGTGGTGCCGACGCTCGCGTGGATCGCCGCCATCGGCTTCTTCTTCCCCGTGCTGTGGATGTTCCTGACCGGGTTCAAGCACGAGGCCGACGCCTTCACCAGCCCGCCGAGGCTGGTCTTCTCGCCGACGCTGGAACAGTACCGGGCCATCTTCGACCGCGATTTCGCGCCGTTCCTGATCAACTCCGCCACCGCCACGGTCGTCTCGACCCTGCTGGTCCTGGCGCTCGCCATCCCCTGCGCATACGGGCTGGCGGTCAAGCCGGTCGAGAAGTGGCGCGACGTGCTGTTCTTCTTCATCTCCACGCGGTTCCTGCCGGTGGTCGGCGCGATCGTGCCGATCTATGTGATCGCCAGGGACGCGCGGCTCCTGGACACCGTGACGGTGCTGATCCTCCTGTACACGGCGATGAACATGCCGATCGCGGTGTGGATGCTGCGCTCGTTCTTCCTGGAGGTCCCCAAGGCGATCATGGAGGCCGCCCGCATCGACGGGGCGACCCTGCGCCAGGAGTTGATCCGCGTCGTGCTGCCGCTGGTCGCGCCGGGTATCGCGGCGACCGCGCTCATCTGCGTGATCTTCGCCTGGAACGAGTTCTTCTTCGCGGTGAACCTCACCTCCTCGCGGGCCGCGACCGTGCCGGTGTTCCTGGTCGGCTTCATCACCAGCGAGGGGCTCTTTTGGGCACGGCTCTCGGCGGCGGCGACGATGGCCTGCCTGCCGGTGCTCCTGGCCGGGTGGATCGCGCAGAAGCAGCTCGTCCGCGGCCTGACGATGGGGGCGGTGAAGTGAATGCGGCGGTAATCGAGCGGCCAGGCAAGGTCGGCATCGAGCGGGTCGACGACCCGTCCCCCGGGCCGCGCGAGGTCCTGGTCCGGGTCGAGGCGTGTGGCATCTGCGGCACCGACCTCCACATCCTCGACGGCGAGCTGTCGTCCACCCGCTACCCGATCATCCCCGGCCACGAGTTCTGCGGCGAGGTCGTCGCCGCCGGCCGAGAGGTCGAGCACCTCCGGGTTGGCGACGTCGTCGCGGTCGACCCGAACCTTCCCGATGGCGAGTGCAAGTTCTGCCAGGCCGGGAGGGAGAACCTCTGCCTCAACTACGAGGCAATCGGGGTCACCAAGGCCGGGGCCTGCGCCGAGCTGGTGGCCGTGCCGGCCGCCAATGCCTTCGTGCTGCCGGACGACCTGCCACGTGGCTGGGGCGCGCTGGTCGAGCCGCTGTCGTGCGCGGTGCACGGGTTCGACCGGCTGCAGGCCAGGCTGGCCGACCGCTACCTGATCTACGGGGCCGGCACCATGGGGTTGCTCATGGCCCAGCTGGCGCAGCGGGCGGGTGCCGCCTCGGTGGACGTCGTCGACGTGAAGGAGAGCCGCCTCCCGGTCGCCGCGCGGCTCGGGGCCGACCGCACCGCCACCTCCGCCGAGGAACTCGACCGCCCGGAGGGCTGGGAGGTGGTGATCGACGCCACCGGCGTGGTGGCCGCGATCGAGGACGGGCTCCGCCGGGTGGCGCGGGGCGGGACCTTCCTGATGTTCGGGGTGACCGCGGGCGAGGCGACCGCATCGTTCTCGCCGTTCCGGGTCTACAACGAGGAGATCACGGTGCTCGGCTCGATGGCGGTGCTGCACAGCTTCGAGCGGGCCCGGGACCTGCTGGTACGTGGCGTGATCGACGCGGAGGCCATGATCACCCACCGCATCGCCCTGGATGGCTACGAGGACGCCGTCGCCGCCTTCCGTGGCGGCGCCGGCCTTAAGATCCTGGTGACTCCGGCGACCGACGGCCAGCGGCCCTGAGCGGTCGGGTCCGGCCCGGGGGAGCCGGCCGGACACCCGGCTCGAGGCCACGGGAGGAGCGGCATGGCCGACTTGGCGCTCGGGATCGACTGCAGCAGCACGGCATCGAAGGTGGTGGCGTGGGACCGGAGCGGGAAGCCGGCCGGTGAGGGCCGGGCGCCCCTTGGGCAGCTCCACCCAGGGCCGCTCAAGAGCGAGCAGCGGGCGGAGGCCTGGTGGGAGGCGACCAGGGCCGCCATCGCCAGCCTCACCACGGCGGTCGACGCCGACCGCATCGCCGGCATCTGCATCACCCACCAGCGCGAGTCGTTCGTCCCGGTCGACGAGCACAACCAGGCGCTGCGCAACGCCATCCTGTGGGACGACGCGCGCTCGCTCGCCCAGCTCGACGAGCTGGGCGAGCGCTTCGGCCATGACCAGCTGCACCGGCGCACGGGTCGCGGCCCCTCGGTGGCGCAGGCGTCCTCGAAGCTGCTCTGGCTGGTGCAGCACGAACCGGAGGTGGTGGCGCGGACCCACAAGTTCGTGGACGTGCACGGCTTCCTGGTGCAGCGGCTGACCGGACGGTTCACCACCAGCCTCGCCTCGGCGGACTCATTCGGGCTCACCGACATCGAGCGGGAGGCATGGGCGGATGACCTCATCGCCGCCATCGGGCTCCGCCCCGAGCAGTTCTGCGACACCGTCAAACCCGGCGAGGTCATCGGCGAGGTGACCGCCGAGGCGGCGCACGCGACCGGGTTGCCGGCCGGCGTCCCGGTCGTGGCCGGCCTCGGCGACGGCCAGGCCGCCTGCCTCGGCGCCGGGGTGACCTCGCTGGACCGCGCCTACCTCAACCTCGGCACCGCGGTGACCGGTGGGCCGGTCGGCCGCGACTACGTCACCGACCCGTCGTGCCGCACCCTCTATGGCGGCGCACCGGGGACGTTCCTGTTCGAGAACGTCCTGCGCGGTGGCCTGGCGACGATGACGTGGTTCATGCGCCACTTCGGTGACACGCTCCAGGAGCGGGCCGACTTCGACCGGTACGAGGCAGCGGCACGCGAGATCGGGCCCGGGTCGAGCGGGCTGCTGCTGGTGCCCTACTGGAACCACGTGACCAGCCCGTACTGGGACCCCTCGGCGAGCGGGATCGTGGTCGGCTGGCACCACGGGCACCGGCGCGAGCACCTGTTCCGCGCGATCGAGGAGGGCATCGCCTACGAGCACCGCCTGGCGATGGAGGGCATCCAGGCGGCCACGGGCGAGCGCATCCGCGAGTACGTGATCCTCGGCGGCGGGTCCAACAGCGACCTGTGGTGCCAGATCATGGCGGACGTCCTCGGCGCCACCGTCACCAGGGCGCACACCGCGGAGGCGACCAACCTCGGCACCGGGATCCTCTGCGCGTTCGGGGTCGGCTGGTATCCCTCGGTCGAGGAGGCCGCGGCGGCGATGACCGACGTGGCCGCCAGCTTCCGGCCCGAGGACCGCGCCCGCGAGCTCTACGACAACCTGTTCA